>CANPIM010000123.1 GCA_947574135.1 uncultured Lachnospiraceae bacterium | reverse complement strand
AGGAAGTTTCATGAGCGCCCTTTCGAATGAAACTTTCTCTCATTATATGTGTGCCAAAGGGACTTTTCCCTTTAGAGCTATCGCGCAGCGATTTCAAAGGAAAAGTCGCAAAGGCGCACGAGAGGAAGTTTCATGAGCGCCCTTTCGAATGAAACTTTCTCTCATTATATGTGTGCCGAAGGGACTTTTCCCTTTAGTGCCATTGCGCAGCAATTTTAAATAGGAGGATAAGTATGGTGTATGCAATCGTTAACACAAAATTGATTCTGGAGGATGGAATCATCTGGGACGGCGTTCTCACCTATGAGGACGGAAAAATCCTGGAGGCCGGCTGGGCCTCTGAGGTGAAGGTACCCAAGGGAGCGGAAATTCTGGATGCCCAGGGACTGTACACGGCCCCGGGTCTCATTGATATCCATAATCATGGAAGCGCCACAGACCTGTTTGCGGAAAACCCGGAGGCTTGCGCTGCCTATTTTCTGAAACATGGGGAGACCACGGTGCTGCCCACCTTTTACTGCAATCTGACTCTGGAGCAGATGCTGGAGGGAGCAAAGAAGATAGCCGAGATTTCCACAAAAGGGGCTGGACGGATTCTGGACGGCTTATATATGGAAGGACCCTATATGAGCGGCGGGGGAAGCAATCAGAGAAGTATTTTATGGCGGGGAGAGATTAAGCGGGAGGAATATGAGCCCTTGCTGGCAGGACTAAAGGACATGGCGCGGATCTGGGCCATTGATCCGGCCAGGGAAAATATCGAAATGTTTATGGCTGATGCCAAGGCTGCCAATCCGGAGGCAATTTTTGCCCTGGGTCACTCTGTGGCCACCTCCGCCCAGTGCCGCCGTCTGCGGAAATACGGAATCCGGGTGCAGACCCATCACGGAGATTCGGGAAAGGCCCCGGGCTTTGCACAGGGAACCATTGGAGCGGGCTGTGACGAATATACCCTTTATGATCCGGATATGTATGCGGAGCTTATCTGTGACGAAAACGGTATCCATGTGGCGCCGGATATGATCAAGTTTGTGGTAAAGACTAAGGGCGTAGAGAGAATGATTCTCATTACGGATTCCATGCCGGCCTCAGGCGATTACACCAACAATGAGGAGGAGGGCATTGCCTTTGGTCCGGACTTAAATTACGACTACGAGGGACATCTGGCGGGGAGCCATCTCACCCTGGAGCATGCCTGCAGAAATCTTATGAAGCACACAGGCTACGGGCTGTGTCATGCTATCCGTATGGCCACCATCAATCCTGCGCGGCTTCTGGGAATCGACCACAAGGTGGGAAGCATTGAGCCGGGAAAGAAGGCCAATCTGATTCTCATTGATGATATGGTGAATGTAAAGGGCGTGATTCTGGAGGGGGAAAAGATGATATAATCTCCCAAACGGCCCTGACTTTGCCGGGAAAAGGGAAGGACTTTGGAGGGGAAGCCTGTGCGCCGGGCAAAAATTCTTGAATAATACAGGGGATAGTGCTACAATAGCTTACAGGGATTTTATAAAACACCAGGAGTAGGAGTAAGTACATGAGCCTTATTACGAAAATTTTTGGAACACACAGTGAGCATGAGCTGAAACGGGTGTATCCAATCGTGGACCAAATCGAAGCCCTGCGGCCCAAAATGATGGAGTTGTCCGACGAGCAGCTGCGGGAAAAGACCAAAGAATTTAAGGAGCGGTTCAAAAACGGAGAGACCCTGGACGAGCTGATGGTGGAAGCTTTTGCAGCCGTGCGGGAGGCAGCCCGGCGGGTATTGGGGATGGAGCATTACCGGGTACAGCTGGTAGGCGGCGTGATCCTGCATCAGGGGCGGATCGCAGAGATGCGCACTGGCGAGGGAAAGACACTGGTGTCCACGCTTCCGGCGTATCTGAATGCCCTGGAAGGCCGGGGTGTCCATGTGGTTACGGTCAATGACTATCTGGCTAACCGTGATGCCCAGTGGATGGGCGAGGTGCATAAGGCTCTGGGGCTTACGGTGGGCGTGGTGCTCAACAGCAGCACCAATGACGAGCGGCGTGCTGCCTATGCCTGCGACATTACCTACATTACCAATAATGAGCTGGGCTTTGACTACCTTCGGGACAATATGGTTATTTATAAGGAGCAGCTGGTACAGCGGGAGCTTCACTATGCCATTATCGACGAGGTGGACTCGGTGCTTATTGATGAGGCCCGGACGCCTCTGATTATTTCCGGTCAGAGCGGGAAATCCACCAAGCTGTACGAGGTCTGCGATGCCCTGGCCAAAACCATGAAGCGGGGCGAGGCCAGCGGCGAATTTACCAAGATGAACGCCATTATGGGGGAGGATATTCAGGAAACCGGGGAGTTTATTGTCAACGAGAAGGACAAGGTGGTGAACCTGACAGCCGACGGCGTCAGCCGTGTGGAGCAGTATTTCCACATTGAAAACCTGGCAGATCCGGAGAATCTGGAGATCCAGCACAATATTATTCTGGCTCTGCGGGCCAATTATCTGATGTTCCGGGATCAGGACTATGTGGTGAAGGACGATCAGGTTTTGATTG
>CANPIM010000122.1 GCA_947574135.1 uncultured Lachnospiraceae bacterium | reverse complement strand
CTGGGAAAGCCCAAGCCTCTGGAGCTTGTCCTCGGCCTCCAAAAGCCTCTCCATAAAATAGAGAATTCCTACCTGAATCAGGGCAAATCCGGACAGAGCCGCCAGCCGAACTCCATGATCCCCGGATCTGTCCTCCCAGGACATCATGCCAAAGGCCACAAGAACAACCAGGCTGCACAGGGAAAGCAGTCCGAAAACAGACCACTTTCTTTGGGAAAGGCTCAGCCCCCGATTTCGGAACCTGCGATAAAATACCAGCATCAGGAACAGATGCACACAGCCAACGATCAGTTCTATATCTTCCCCCAGGCCTTTTAACGTATTCGCCGGGAAAGCATAGCAAACAGATACCACCAGCATGCTGACAAGCCAATAGATCCCACAAAAAACCACAGAAAGAAATAAATTCTTCCGGATGCTCAGCCGATAATACATCTGCGCCACAAGGGCTGTGAGCAGAATTACCCGGACCGGCTGCAAAACATAGGGGGGAATCTCCGTCGCTGCAATCACCCAGAAAGCCGCCATAAAAGCCCCGAGAGCCGTGTGCTCTACCCAGGGCCTGGGAGAACGAAAAGAAGCCAGGGCCCCATAAAACAGCCGGCAGCCGGCTCCCAGCATCCATATTAATACAAAACTTCTCATAGCAGCTGCCATCACCATGCCCCTTTATAAGCCACAAAGGCCTCCTTTACACGCTGATACCGCAGACGAGGAACCGGCAGCTCCTCTCCAATGTCCAGAAAAGCGGTGTAATTGCTGATTTTTCGCACATGCTTCATATTCACCAGATAGCTCTTGTGAATGCGCAAAAATCCGTATTCCTTTAGCTTCTCCTCCACAGTATCCAGCTTGTCATAAAGCTGATAGAACGTCAGTTCTGATTCCAAATAGCAAAAATAGGATTTGTGCTTCCGGCTCTCCACATAGAGAAGATTGTCCGTGTACAGATTTTTCTCCCCCTCCAGAAAGGAAAAGGTCACCCGGGCCACGGATCGCTTCTCCAGAATGGCATCCATACATTCCGGCAACGCCGCCTCCAGGGTATCTTTCATAAGATAGCGCACGGCATTTACCTTGTAGCCCTCCAGCACATAGTTCATAAAGGCTGTCACCAGTACAATGCTGGTGTCACAATGAAAGGTTCGGATCTGTTGGGCCACAGCCAGTCCGTTAAGCTTCTCCATCTGGATGTCCAGAAATACAATATCATATTTGATGCTGCTCTCCCCCTGATTCAGAAATGCCTCCCCGGAGGGAAACAATCGGATATGGCAGGAGAGCTGCCGGGCATTTGCGTAGGCCTCCAGAAGCTTTTTAAGCTTCTCCCGGTAAAAGACTTCGTCGTCACATATGGCAATCTCCAGCATAGAAATCACAGCTCCATCTGAAGCCCTGTGTGCAGCCTGCGGGCCTTGTCTCCCAGCTCCTCCTTTAGCACCTCATAGGAGCGACTTCCCGTACAATGCCCCGTATAAATCTCCTGGATTCCCGTGTCAAGAATCCGTCGGGCCAGCCCCCGGACCTCCTCCTCTGTCCAGCTGTAAATATGGAAGCCCCCGATAAGCGCCCGGATCCCCTCTCCCGGCCAGGCTTCCTTCACCTCTCGGATAATATTGTCCGCCCCGGCGTGGGAACAGCTGTTGAAGATCACCAGCCCCTTCTCTGTCTCAAACACCAGGCTCTGCTCATGGGAAAAATCATCCGGCGCCCAGCCGCCCTTTCCTCGAACCACCATCTTATTTTTCTGTCCGATTTTAGAAAGCCCCTCCGTGCTGTGGGACAAAAGATGGATCCCCGGACACAGGGCATATCTCCCCTGGGTAAAGACAATCCGCTCCTCAAATTCCTTCAGGATTCCCTTTGGCAGTCCGATATACTTGTGAAACAGCCACACCTTTTTATAGCAATTCTCCCCGGCCCCCTGCTGCAAATAAAAAGAGGCCTTCTGATTGTTCTGGAAAAAGGCCTTCATGCCATCCCCATGATCATAGTGGGCGTGGGACAGTACCCCATAGTCCACCGCCTCTATGCTCTTTCCAAGCTTCCGGGCATTTCTCAGAAACAGATCAGAGGCTCCCGTATCCAAAAGAACATTTGTTCCCTTATATTCGATGTAAATACTCAGTCCCCATTCTCCCGGCAGATTCGCCTGGGGAATATTGTCCACTAATACCAGCGCTTTCATAGATTTCCTCATTTCTTTTTCGTTTAAACTGTGATCCTGCATTTCCATTCCCTCACCAGAAAAGAGCACTCTGTGACCCACAACGCCTCTTCATCTCCCAAGCCTCCGATATTCACTTGGGGTACACCCCTTGAGCTCCCGGAATTTCCGTATAAAATAGCTGATATTATCAAACCCACACTCCAGGGCCACGTCTGTCACCGGCTGTGAGCTCCGCTCCAAAAGCCGGCAGGCCCGCTCTATCCGGTAGCCTATCAGGTACTGGATAGGAGATACCCCGGCAATCTCCCGAAAAAAACGGCAGAGATACTGGCCGTTACAGGCAAACCGCTCCCCCAGCTGAAGCAGAGACAGAGGCTCCTGGTAATGCTCCTCCATAAAGGACACAATCTCCTTATAGCGCTTGATTTTCCGGGTACTGGCAGGAGAGATCACGTCTCCAGCCGGAAGAAGCAGCCCATGCGCCGCCAGGTTGGAAAATATTTCCAGCAACAGCAGCTTACAGCCCATATACCAGCCTGGCTTCTGGGAACACCCTATCTCCATAAGCTTCTCAAAAGCCTTTCGAATATCCGGATATCCCGCCTCCTCCGGATGGAGAATGTTCTGTATAACCAGGGATTTTTTTAAAAAAGGCTCCATATATTCCTGCTGCCACTGATCCGGATAGGAAAAATCCAGAATGCAGGGATCAAAGAGAACCACCTGGTGTCTGGCCCTTCTCTCCTTCCCCGTGATCTCATGGGGCTCCCCGCTGTTGAGCATACAGAGATCTCCTTCTCCCAGGGTATGCTCCTCCAGGTTGATCTCAAACACATAGGTTCCCTTTGTAATAAGAATCAATTCCACATATTCATGCCAGTGACGCTTTACAAAAAAGTGGTCCGGATACGGGGTACCCTCGCCGGCCTGAAACTCCATGGTCCGTAAGGGACATTCCCGGGTGCCATGGGTGACATTCTCCCGCAGGGACAGGTCTGGGTACATGGGGAGGGCTCCTTTCTGAAGGGGGGATGTAAAATATCAAGATTGTGTTATTTATTATACAGAATAATGCAAGTATTTACAAGGGGGAGTCTCTATACTAATAGGCAAGTTAGGGATTGCGCACGCCTAGGGACGCAGGGAACGGGGAGCGGCATTGACTTAGGGACGCAGGGAGCGGGGAACGGTATTGACCTAGGGACGCAGGGAGCGGGGAACGGTATTGACCTAGGGACGCAGGGAGCGGGGAA
>CANPIM010000121.1 GCA_947574135.1 uncultured Lachnospiraceae bacterium | reverse complement strand
AAAACCTGGGGCTTTTCGAGCTTCTTTTTTCATCCCAATCTTTTCCCTCACCGTCTGTTGGTAAACATCCGAAGTATAAAAATCACCAAAATCACGGGAATCAGCACAGGCAGCACCAGGGACAGGATTCCTCCCACCACCATAAAAATCACAGCCAGCACCAGCACAATCACGGCTATGACCAGTAGCTTTCCATACCAGGTGTTAAGCTTCAGGGATCCATAGTGCAAATCATATCCTCCCTGGGAATTCTCCTGGGCATGAAAGCCCTTGGTCCTGTCTGTCTCCGGCTCCGTATAGGTCCGGGGGCCTCCCTGATAGCCTCCGCCCCCGGCTGTGTCTATAATCGTCCTGGCAATGAGACGGGGATCCCCCAGGAGCTCCATAACCTCCTCCTCCCGTTTTCCCCGGCCAATCTCCTCGGAAATATAATTATAATAGTAGGACACATTTTCCTCTACCACGGAATCGCTCACCGCCCCCGTAAGAGTTCCCCGCAACGTGCTGATAAATTCATTTCTATCCATGAATCGTCCTTTCTGAACATTCCTTTTGTATTTTGTACCTTCTATTATAAAAAAGATAGGCCTCCTTGACAAGGGCGTCCGGACCAGAAAATCCTATATTTTCTTTAAATTTTTATTAAAATCGGGGCACGCCGCCACAGTAAAGCCCTCCGCCTCCACAGCAGAGGTTGCAGACCATATTGGCAATGCACAGACGCATACAAAAATCGCTGTTATCCATCACAGGTCCTCCATAGGTAGTCCGCCTGCTCTGATACCAGCTGCCACCGGATTCATACTGGTATACCAGTTGCCGGTACTCCAGATTGTTGGGCTCCAGCTCCGCCGCTTTTCTGGCATGCTCCAGAGCTGTCACATTGTTCCCCTGCCCGCCGTTAGCCACAGCGCTGTAATAATACCAGCGCGCTCCCCGGCTGGAAATCTCCTGAAGCACATGGAGCGCCTCCTGATAATAACCGTTATTGATATAGTTGGCCGCCGCCTGCATGCGGGCCTCCTCCCCGCCTCCAAAGCCGGAGCGCTGTCGGGTATTTGCTCCCCCAAAGCCCCAAAAATCTCCGAAATCCCCATAGGGATTGGCTCCCTGGGAGCCTGCCGCTCCATAGCCCTCAGTCCGCTCCTTCATAACCTGCTGATAGGCCTGCTGGACCTCCTTGAATCTGGCCTCTGCCTGGTCCTTGTTGGGATTATTGATATTGGCGTCCGGATGGTATTTTCGGCTCAGACTCCGATAAGCCTTTTTGATCTCCTCATCCGACGCGCCTCTGGATACTCCCAACACCTGATATGGATCTCTCATGATTTCCCCGTCCTCTTTTCCTGTCTCCGGGCACAAACGACCTCAAACCGACGCCAGACACCGGAATACAATATATTTCGAAGGATTTCCACATTCTTGAGAATCGGCAGCTGTTCAAATTCCCGGGAGCACTCTGTCATCATCATGGTCAAAATCTCCCGCACTTTTTTGTCAAATTCCTTCTCCTCCTGCAGAGATGCAAAAGGATTATAGCTGCCTCTCTCTAAATCCTCCTCCAAATCCTCATACGCATCCATGAGATAAATAAATTTGCCCAGATAAAAGCCCATTTTCCCCAGGCTTTCCTCCCACGCATCCTGGCGCCAGACAAACAGCTCCTCCATAATCCGACCAAAATACCCGGCCATCTCATCCATGCTCTGCCCCTGCTCTCTTTCTCTCCTGGAAAGCTCCCGCAAAAGCTGATCCACCCGCTCCATCTTTTTCCCATAGCTCTTTTCCAGCTCTTTGGAAAAGCCCTTCAAAAGCTTCCCGTAGGCCAGCCTGGTATATCTTTTCTCATCCGCCCAGTCATCCATGCATTTATAATAGGTAAGAAGCACATTCATATCTGCCGCGTATTCCGTAAACAGATTGATCCGGGCCCTGTGCTTTTCCAGGGGATGAGCCGGACACCGAAACTGCTGCACCCGGGTTTTGGGCTCATAGAGACCTGTGAGCAGAAGAATCAAAAAGGTCATATCATATGACAAGCTAAGCTGTCCCCGCAATCCATATTTATTCTTTAGGCTTCTGCAGAGCCCGCAGTAGTAGGATTGATATACATCAAACTCCCGAAATTTCAGCTCCGCCTTGTTGATAATAACATATCCAAACATCCCTAGCTCCTCTTAATAAAGCGGGTATGACACTTGGGACAGCTGATCTCGATCCGGCCATGTCCCTTGGGAACACGAATTTTTTGCCTGCAGGAGGGACAGCTGTAAATGCGATGCGTCTTGCGCTGGACCATCAGACTTTTCTGCCGGGCAAAAAATCTTCGGATCCCGGCTGTCTGTTCTAGAAACCGCCGGTTTTCCTCGTACCGCTTGATGTGATTCCTGGAGAACATGCGAAAATAGCAGTAAATAAGCCCCAGAAGGCTCACCCAGTAAAAAAGAGCTCTTGGCACGCCCCTGGTAAACATGGAGCACACCATACACACCAAAGCCATTCCCAAAAGGCTCCGTGAAAACGCATCCGCCCCATATCGTCCCTGCATAAACCGTATAAACCGTTCCTTGATTCCCATAGCCTTCCTCCATCTCTTTTCCCGGCTCCAAAAATACCGGCTGCTCTTTTATTATGCTACCCTGTTTTCCCCTGTCTTGTCAATGAAGGGAGTCTAAACAATTTATTAAATTTTATAAAATTCCCAGATGCTCCAGCAAAATCCGCGTTCCCAGAAGAATCAGGATCACGCCCCCGGCCACCTCAGCCTTTGCCTTGTACCGACATCCAAACATATTTCCCACCTTCACTCCTATGACGGAAAGGATAAAGGTAGCTACACCGATATAGGCTGCCGCTGAAAAAATTTCCACCTTGAGAAAGGCCAGGGTAATCCCCACGGCCAGGGCGTCAATGCTGGTGGCAATGGCCAGCATCAGCATGGTTCCCACGGCCAGGGACGCATCCGCCTCCCCCTCCTCCCCAAAGAAGGCCTCCCGTACCATGTTCCCCCCTATAAGCGCCAGCAGGCCAAAGGCAATCCAGTGATCAACAGCCGTGATATAGGCGCTGAACTGGGTTCCCAAAAAATACCCCAGCATGGGCATCAACGCCTGAAAGCCGCCAAACCACAGCCCGATAATCCCCATTTTTTTCAGATCCGGCGTTTTCATGGCCAGCCCCTTACAGACTGCCACAGAAAATGCATCCATAGACAACCCCACTGCTAAAAATGTAAGCGCCAGAAAATCCATATTCTTCCTCCTTGGTTAAAAAAAGAGACCTACAGACAGTGACCCTTTGTCATTGTCCATGAGTCTCATTATTTCAGGTAACACCTGTTGGTACAAAAAACCCTTATATCCTCTGCAAGAATACAAGGGCATTTAGCGTGCGCGAGAAGATTCGAACTCCCGACCTTCTGATCCGTAGTCAGACGCTCTAT
>CANPIM010000120.1 GCA_947574135.1 uncultured Lachnospiraceae bacterium | reverse complement strand
TTTTCAAAGTGGAATTTAATCTCGCAAAGTGGAATTCACTTTTTCAACTCACCGGTTTTCCGGGCCAAAATAAAATACTGCCGCACCCGCGATTTCCCTTCGCCTGCACGGCAGTACCTATTTTTCCAACTATTTATCTCTCCAAATAATCCGTCCCTTAGACAAGTCATAGGGCGACATCTCAATGGTCACCTTATCCCCCGGAAGGATCCGGATAAAATTCATACGGAGCTTTCCACTGATATGAGCCAGCACCTTATGCCCATTCTCCAGCTCTACCTGAAACATGGCGTTGGGCAGCTTTTCCACAACGGTTCCTTCAATTTCAATAACATCTGCTTTTGACATGTGATTCCTCCCACTACTTTCTCATTCCCTCATGGAAATACCTTTTGATTGCACGTTTGATATCCTCGTTTTGGAGGGGCTTTCCCTCCTCAAGCTTTTTCTGCAGATTTTCCGGAATGGTATATATGATCTGAATATGCTTTTTCTTCTTTTTCTTGGGCTTCTCTAAAAGCCGAAGCCTTCCGTCCGCAAGCCATACATAGGCATCCTCCGCTCTGCTGATTACATAGACCTTATCCTTATCATGCCCGGCCCGGGAGCGGGCCAGCATACCTGTCTCTATCCGCTCTACTCCCATAGGCTCCATCCTTCTTTCAATCATGGGAGCAGGTGAGAAGCTCCGGCTCGCCGTTGGTAATCAAAACCGTGTTCTCATAGTGAGCCGACAGGGAACCGTCCTCCGTGACAACCGTCCAGTCATCATCCAGCCATACCACTTGCCAGCCTCCGGCATTGATCATGGGCTCAATGGCCAGGGTCATACCGGGCAAAAGCTTGATTCCCCGGCGCTTCTGGCGGAAATTGGGGATTTGGGGATCCTCATGGAGATGCTCCCCAATGCCATGCCCCACCAGATCCTGTACCACGCCATACCCAAAGGTATCTATATAATCATTGATAGCTGCAGAAATCTCATGGAGATGTCGTCCGGCCCTGGCAAACTTCAAGCCCTCAAAAAAGCTCTGCTTGGTGGCTGCAATCAGCTGCCTGGCCTCCTCGCTGATCCTTCCCACTCCATGGGTTCGGGCTGCGTCAGAATGATAGCCCTTGTAAATCAGCCCTGCATCCAGACTGACAATGTCGCCCTCCTTCAGGATTCTCTTCTTATGCGGAATCCCGTGGACCACCTCATCATTTACGGAAACACAGATGGACGCAGGATATCCGTTATAGTGCAAAAAATTAGGAATACAGCCTCTGTCCCGGATAAGCTTCTCTCCATACCGGTCAATATCCAGGGTGGAGATTCCGGGGCGTACAAAGGCTGCCAACTCATCGTGTACTTCCTCCAGCAGCCTCCCGGCTATACGCATGTATTCAATCTCTCTGGCAGACTTAATTGATACCGACATATGCTATGCTCCTAAGATCTTCACAATGTCCTGGAACACTGTTTCCATTTCCTGTGTACCGTCCACCTCAACCAGCTTTTTCTCATCCGAATAATACTGAATCAGAGGCTGCGTCTGCTCATGATACACATTCAAACGCTTCTGAACAGTCTCCGGCTTGTCGTCGTCCCGCAATACCAGCTCGTTGCCGCACCGGTCGCAAACGCCCTCCTTCTTGGTGGGTATATGAACAATATGATAGGTAGCTCCACAGGAAAGACAGGCTCTCCGCCCGGACATGCGGCTGACAATGTTCTCGTCCGGAACCTCCACATTGATAGCAAAATCAATGCTCTCTCCCTTTTCCTCCAGGGCCCTGGTCAAAGCCTCTGCCTGGGGAATGGTACGGGGAAATCCATCCAGCACATAGCCCCTGGCACAATCCGGATTCTGAAAGCGGTCCATAACCATATCCAATGTCAGTGAATCCGGCACCAAAAGCCCCTGATCCATGTATTCCTTTGCCTTTTTGCCCAGCTCTGTTCCCTCTTTAATATTGGCACGGAAAATATCTCCCGTAGAAATATGGGGAATCTGGTATTTATCCGCAATCTTTTTGGCCTGTGTCCCTTTTCCTGCACCAGGCGCACCTAACATGATAATTTTCATTCTTAAACTCTCCTTCGCGCTTCCCTGCTATATAATGAAATTCTAAGCACCACAGAAATATGCGATGCTTAGAATCCATCTTCTCTTGGGTAAGCCCCATCAGTCATTCAGGAAGCCCTTATAATACCGAACGGCCATCTGCGATTCAATCTGTTTCAGAGTCTCCAGCACAACGCCCACAATAATGATCAGGGAGGTCCCTCCAAAGGACACATTTGCACCAAACATTCCGTTAAAGAAGATTGGAATCACACATACAATAATCAGGCCAATGGCTCCAATAAAAATAACATAATTGAGAATCTTTGTCAGATACTCTGACGTGGGCTTTCCGGGACGGATACCCGGAATAAAACCGCCCTGCTTTTTCATATTGTTTGCTATCTCCAGCGGATTAAAAGTGATAGAGGTATAGAAATAAGCAAAAAACACCACCAGTACCACATACAACAGCAATCCAAGGCTATAAACCGGCTGCTTGGGATTGCACCAGCTGCTGGAATTCAGGGCTGTCAAAATCTTGCCCCACAGGCCTGTTCCTCCGGTCTTTCCCAGAAGAGCCATAATCACTCCCGGGAAGGACATAAGAGAAGAGGCAAAGATAACCGGGATTACGCCTGCGGTGTTCACCCGAAGGGGAATATGGGTGGACTGCCCTCCCACAATCTTACGTCCCTGGGTTTTCTTGGAATACTGTACCGGGATTTTTCTCTCTCCATCCTGCAGAACAATAACAAAAATCACCGTCACAACAACCACAGCCACAATCACTACTGCAGCCAGCAGAGCCATGGGAACATTCTTTCCCTGCATAAACCGCTGATACAGCAAAATAAAATCATCCGGAATCCTGGAAACAATATTGATTAACAATACAATGGAAATTCCGTTTCCAACTCCCCGCTCCGTAATCCGCTCGCCAACCCACATGAGGAACGCACTTCCCGCAGTCAGAGCCATAACCACCACAACCATGTTGTACCAGGTCGCATCCTGCAATAAGCCCTGTCCGCCAAAGCCGATGGTCATGGCAATGCTCTCAATAAGAGCCAGCGCCACCGTCACATAACGGGTAATCTTCTGGATTTTCTTTCTTCCATCCTCGCCGTCCTTTTGCATCTCCTCCAGCTTGGGGATAGCGATGGTCAAGAGCTGCATAATAATGGAAGAAGTAATATACGGTGTGATACCTAACGCAAATAAAGACATGCTGGTGAAGGAGCCGCCGGTGAATGCATCAAAAAAATTGAAGGCATCCCCGGACTGGCTTGCAAACCACCGGGCAAAGTAGGTCCGGTCAACTCCCGGAACCGGGAGCTGGGAACCCAGTCTGACTACAACCATCATCAGAAATGTGAAGATGATTTTCTGTCTGACATCTTTGATTTTAAATGCGTTCTGTAAGGTTTTAAACATTAAATCACCTCGGCTT
>CANPIM010000119.1 GCA_947574135.1 uncultured Lachnospiraceae bacterium | reverse complement strand
ACGCAATCTGGATTTTATGGTATATATTGAACTGGTAAAGTAGAAGAAATTCAACTTAATGTGAAAGGACGGAACTGTATAGACATGATGAAAGTTCGGTTTATAGTATTCCGCTTTAATGTTTAGGAGGCTTAGAAGCTATGGAGGACAGTATTATTTTTCCCCACCTGGGGATTACCCTGGAGCATGTGGGAAAGTCCATCACTGTTTTTGGGTTTGAGATCGCCTACTATGGCATGATCATCGGCCTGGGAATTCTGGTGGGCTTTCTGATAGCTGAGTGGATTGCCAAAAGATCCGGGCAGGATCCGGAGATTTATCTGGATTTGGTCCTGTATGCGGTGTTTTTTGCCATTGTGGGGGCCCGCCTTTACTACGTGATTTTTTCCTGGAATATGTTTAAGGATGACCTGCTGTCCATTTTTAATCTGCGAAACGGGGGGCTTGCCATCTATGGGGGTGTCATAGGAGCGGTGCTGACCCTGTATGTATTCAGCAAAAAGAGGAAGCTCTCTTTTCCCATGCTTTTGGACACAGGAAGTCCCGGGCTTATTGCCGGACAGATTATCGGGCGCTGGGGGAATTTTTTTAACCGGGAGGCCTTTGGAGACTATACGGACAGTCTTTTGGCCATGCAGGTTCCCGTGTCCCAGGTTCGTCCCTGGGATATTACGGAGAATCTCAGGGAGCATATCCAGGTGATAAACGGCGTAGAGTTTATTCAGGTACATCCTACCTTTTTGTATGAGGGGATGTGGAATCTCTGTGTGCTGGCTCTCATGCTCTGGACCTGGAAGCGGAAAAAATTCAGTGGGGAAATTTTCTGCATCTACCTGGCCGGCTACGGTCTGGGGCGGTTTTGGATTGAAGGGCTAAGGACAGATCCCCTGCTACTTCCGGGGCTTGGCATTCCGGCCTCCCAGGTATTGGCGCTGGTGCTGTTTCTGGGGGTGGGCGCCTTTCTTGTATACAAGCATGTGACATTTGCTCGGCAGAAGGCTACGGCAAAAAAAGGGACGCAGGAATAGACAGGAAGAAGAGGAGAGAATGAAAAAAGCATTAGGCAGGACAAGAGGTATTCTGGTTATTCTGCTGCTGTATCTGATTGTGGGGGCTGTTGCCCCCTTTTGGATTTATCCGGAGATAAGTCCAGAGACCAGGCAGCAGGTAAAGGAGAGGCTGGATGAGGAGGAGCGGCAAAGGGCCAGGGGAGAAGGGGGAAGCTTTTGTGATCGGGTCATGCTTTTGGAGACCAATGAGAGTGCCTGGGAGGAGCGGATTCGTCTGCTGAACCAGGCCCAGGAGCGGATTATCCTGTCTACCTTTGATATGCGGGAGGGAGAGAGCACCCGGGATCTTCTGGCCATGCTCCTTACCAAGGCCCAGGAGGGCGTCTCGGTGCAGATCCTGGTGGACGGCATCAGCGGCGCAGTCCGCATGGAGGGAAATCCCCTGTTTTATGCCCTCTCCAGCCATCCCAAGGTGGAGATCCGGCTGTATAACCGGTTAAACCTTCTAATGCCCTGGAAAACCCAGGGGCGGATGCATGATAAGTACCTGCTTGTGGATGACTTGGCTTATATTCTTGGGGGACGGAATTCCTTTGACTATTTTATCGGCTCCTATCCTACTAACAGCCGAAGCTTTGACAGAGAAGTGCTGGTCTATACCGGGGATGCGGGAAATGCCAGTGAGATGCCTTCCTCTCTTTCGGAGCTGGAAGCCTACTTTACCAGAGTCTGGAATCAAAAGGAATGCACGGTCTTTCACGGGGAACAGGAGCTGGCCCAAAGGGAAAGGGTGGCCGGGGAAAGGCAGAGCCTAAAGGAGCGATATGAGCAGCTTCGGACAGAATATCCCCAGCTGTTTGAGAAGCCGGATTACCGGGCCTGCACCTATGAGACCCGGGGAATTTCCCTGCTATCCAATTCCACAGGCATCTACGGCAAGGAGCCCCGGGTGTTTTATGAGCTTACGGAGCGGATGAAGCGGGCCAAAGAGCAGGTGATTTTCCATACGCCCTACGCGGTCTGCAACGATGCCATGCTGGAGGCCCTTACCCAGGTGGTTGGGGAGGTGCCAAATGTAACCCTTATGATCAATGCGGTGGAGAATGGGGATAATTTTATGGCCTCCAGTGACTATTTGTACCACAGAAAAGAGCTTCTGAGTACGGGAATCGCTCTTTTGGAGTATGACGGAGGCACCTCCTACCACGGAAAATCCCTGGTGCTGGATGGGGAAACGGTGATTGTAGGCTCCTACAACCTGGATCTGCGCAGCAGCTATGTGGATACGGAGCTGATGCTGGTGATTGACTGCAAGGGCCTGGCCGAAGAGCTTTTGGGCTATATGGAGGGATACCATCAGGCGTGCCGCCGGGTGACGGCAGAGGGAGAGGTGGTGCTGCCGGAGAATGGGGAATCGCAAAGGGCTCCCCTGTGGAAGCGGGCGGCCTGGCGGGTGGTGGGGCTTTTGATGCAGCCTTTTCGCTGTCTGGTTTAGATAAAATCCCTCTGGGAATTCATGGAAATCAAAATTTTTTGAAGAGCGCTTCAAGTGCCGGAAATACGGCATTTGAGGCGTTTTTTTGTAGTTTTTGGCATTTCTTTCCCTTTTCTTTTTTTAAAAAGTTCTTGCTTTTCCCAAATAATTAAGATATTATTAAGCTATGGGTGGTGGAAAGTGGTGAATAGTGGTGCCAAAGAGAAGAAAAGTGGTGGATTCTTCCAGGCACAAAAAGAAGGTGACCGGGCATGTTCAGAGGAGAATACAGTCATAGTGTAGATCCCAAGGGCCGGCTGATCATCCCTTCCAAGTTTCGGGAACTGCTGGGCGAGGAGTTTATTGTGACGAGGGGACTGGACGGCTGTCTGTTTGTATATCCTATGAACGAGTGGGAGGAGTTTGAGGCAAAATTAAAAAAGCTTCCCCTCACAGACAAAAATGCCAGAGCCTTCGCCCGATTTATGACCGCCGGAGCCACCTCCTGTGAGTTTGATAAGCAGGGAAGAATTTTACTGCCGGCCACCCTAAGGGCCTTTGCCGGTATTGAGAAAGACGTGATCCTGGCCGGTCTTTTGAGCCATATAGAAATATGGAGCGAGGAGCGGTGGAAGGAAAACAACAATTATGACGAGATTGACATGGATGAGGTGGCGGCGCAGCTGACGGATCTGGGTCTTAGCATTTAGCCTGCTGCCCGGGAAGAGAAAGGAGTCCCTATGAGCTTTTCCCATGTTTCCGTTTTGCTGGAGGAGACCATTGAACAGTTACATATCAAGCCAGACGGAATCTATGTGGACGGGACCTTGGGAGGGGCCGGGCACGGGTTTGCAGTTTGCAGCCGTTTGTCCCCCAAGGGTCGGTTTATAGGCTTTGATCAGGACGCGGCAGCCATTGCGGCAGCGGGAGAGCGCCTAAAGCCCTTTGGAGATAAGGTGACGATTCTTCGCAGCAACTACTGCCATATGAAGGAGGAGCTAGCGAAGCTTGGCGTGGAGAGGGTGGACGGTATTCTTCTAGATCTGGGAGTTTCCTCCTACCAGCTGGACACGCCGGAGCGGGGCTTTACCTACCGAGAGGACGTGCCCTTAGACATGCGCATGGATCAGCGGGAAACCCGGACAGCCCAGGACCTGGTAAATGACTGCACGGAGCAGGAGCTCTTTCACATTATCCGGGATTACGGAGAAGATAAATTTGCAAAAAACATTGCCCGTCATATAGTAAGTGCAAGAGAGAAAAAGCCCATAGAGACCACGGGGGAGCTGGCAGA
>CANPIM010000118.1 GCA_947574135.1 uncultured Lachnospiraceae bacterium | reverse complement strand
CCTGAATCACTGCATCTCCCACCTCCCTTGTGGGGTCAACGCCGGACTGATAAAGCTTAATTTTCTCTTCATTTAAATCAAACCCAATTACCTGCACCTTTCTGGCAAAGGCCACGGCAATGGGCATTCCTACATAGCCCAGTCCTATCAGGCTGATTTTTTCTTTCTTTTCTAAAATATCCTCATATAAACTCATTTTGAAAACTCCTTTATCACATCTAAATATTTCTTCACAATGACATTCCGGTCAAAATCCTTTTCTATTTTCCTCCGAGCCTCCCGGCCCATGACTGCCCTTTCTTCATGGGACAGTTGTAAAAACTTCTCCATCATTTTACAGAGCTGTCTATTATTTTTTCGTTCAAACAGATATCCTGTCCTTTCATGCTCCACAATCTCCTCACATCCCGGAATTCGGGAGGCTATTCCCGGACGTCCCATTGCAGCCGCCTCCAGAAGCACATTAGACATTCCCTCGTGATAGCTGGGCAGTACAATGCAGCTCATCTCCTTATAGACAGCTTTCATATCCTGTACCATGCCATGATAAATTACGGTATGGTTCTGCTGAAGCTTTTCTACCCTGCTTTGATACTCCTCCTCACAGAAGCCGCATATATGAAATTCCACATCCCCATATTTCCTCCGGATTTTCTGCGCAGCATACAAATACTCTTCAATGCCCTTTTCCCGCATAAGCCTGCCCACAAAAACAAACTTTGTGATGCCCTTTGGAAATTCCCCAAAGGCATATTCCTCTGTATTCACCCCGGATCCGGGAAGAAGCTCGTAATTCCCTCTGAAAATATTTCTTGACATAAAAAAATCCATATTTGCCTGATTCTGAAAAAACAGATACTTCACCTTTTTCAGGGCAATATGGTATAAAAACAAGGATACACGCTGTAATACTCCCGAATTTTCCACAGCACTCCCCAGTCCCGTTATATTTACAATACAGGGAATTCCCAAAAATCCGGCTGCCAGGCTTCCGTAAATATTTGGCTTGATGGTATAGGTCAGCACAATATCTGGTTTTTCCTTTTTTAAAATTTTCCAATATTTCCATAGGAGCCCCAGATCCCTGCATATATTCATCCCCCGCCTGTCCACCTTCGCTTCATAGTAGGTGCAGCCCTCCTGCTTTAGCAGCTCCACCTTTTCACCATAAGGAAGTACCACTCCAACCTGATAGCCCTCCTGTAGCAGACGCATAATCAATTCGTTTCTGAAGTTATAAATCACAATATCATGATTGCCTATCAAGAAAACCTTTTTCATGGCCTAAACCTCTGTCTTTTCAATGCTCCTCTTAAAATCATTCACCCTGTAGGCGCCGCCAAAGCTGTCGCTCATTCCCATGTCGTATACAAAGCTGCCAAACGCTTTATTCACTAAATCGGAAATTCTTCCCGGTACCTTCCCTAAAATCCATATGGCCGGATTCACTAATTTTGTTATCCAGAGGGCATGTCCATGTATTTTTGCAACCTCCTTCACCAGCTTACTCGTCTGCACATATTCCCTGTTTTGTGGAAAATAAATTCCCCCTTTGCCCCCCTGCATCAACAAGCATAGAAATTCACAGAGATTCTCAATATGCAGCATACTCCTCTCATTTTGAATATCCGGAAATAAGGGCAGCCTCTTTGCCATCTTCGCAAGTATGGGGTAATTTCCCTTACTTCCTTTCCCATAAATCATGGGAGGCCTCAATACTGCTACGTGAAAACTGTCTGTTGCCAGCCTCCGCACTCCCTGGTCAGCCTGCCATTTGCTGTCTCCGTAAAAGTTGGCAGGGCACGGTCTTGTTTTTCTTGTAATTACCCTCTGTTTTCCAAGTCCGGCGCTTTCCCCATAGACAATCATGCTGCTCATAAGTACAAATTGCTTTACCCCTTCAGCCTTAGCCTTCCCCGCCGTTTCTATAGCCAGGTCCCTGTTCACCCTATAATACAGGGCTTTTTGTTCCTCTGAAACCGTTCCCACATCTGCATGTGCAATTCCTGCCACATGAAAAATCACATCATAACCGGAAAAGCTTTTTTCTCTCCAGCTTCCGTCTATCATATCTATGGTGTGAATTGCAAATTCTTGAGCATACCTTTCTGTCGCCCAATTTTTAAAAGCTTCGCCGATATAGCTATTCGCCCCAGTAATTAATATCCGTCTCAAAGCTTACCCATCCTTCTTTTTACTTTCCATTTTTTATACTGGCATTTTGCATTTTTCTTACTTGCGGAGACTTTTTATTTTTCCGGTTCCACCCTCCACCACTCCATCCTCCCGCAGCACTGAGGCAATGGTTCCTAAAAAGCATCTCACATCAAAGCCAAAGCTCATCTTTTCTACATACTCTCCATCCAGCCTTGCCTTCTCCGGAATCTCCAGCTCATCTCTTCCATTGATTTGCGCCCATCCGGTAAGTCCCGGCAGCACATCGTTGGCCCCATATTTCTCCCGCTCTGCAATCAAATCCTGCTGATTCCAAAGGGCCGGCCGGGGGCCGATGATGCTCATCTCTCCCCGAAGAATATTGATCACCTGTGGCAGCTCATCCAACGAAGTTTTTCTCAAAAATTTTCCAACACGGGTAATATATTGCTCTGGATTTTTTAACATGTGGGTGGGCATATTTTTAGGCGTGTCCACCTGCATAGTCCGAAACTTCAGGATCTGGAAATAGGTCTTATGTATTCCCACCCGTTTCTGTCGAAAAAAAACAGGACCTCTGGAGTCCCATTTGATTGCCACTATCAATAATAAAAACAGAGGGGAAAGCACGACCAGTCCTATTGCGGACAGGCCTATATCCATCCCTCTCTTCAATTTCTTGTATCTTTTTTGTCTCATGGAGCGTCTCCTTCCATCCGAATCCCCAATAAAATATCCCGCTCTCTCCCAAACAGCCACACCCGAATCACCACATACCGCAGACGAATCCGTTTTTTTACCACGCAATTCAAGTACCCACGAAGCGGTTCCCCACAGGCTACAATATTCCCTTTATCATCTACCTCCGCCCAAGAAAGTCGCACCGTATATTCCCGGTCCCCATTTAGCAGCCGCTTTAAAAATTCCTCTTCCTCCAAGGAAACCGGCTGAAACTCCAGCCCATCCTTTCCCAGAATCCGCGTAAACTGCGGCACCCGTTTCAACTGCCGGTAAAACTCCTCCGGATTGCTGATGTGCACAAACACATATCCCGGAAACAGCCTCTCCGTATGAATTCGGCATTCCCCGTGAATCCGCCAGACTGCCTCCCTCTTTAATAGGAAGCAATCCTCACAAATCTCTGGGGCAATCACCTTGCGAATGGTGCGGATTGTCTCCTCTTCATTTCCAGTAATCGTCTGTATGGCGTACCACATCACACGTCCCTCCAGGCTCTATTCCTCTTTAAACCTCTCCTGCGAAACCTTCATCTCAAAGGAATTTTCCTGCAAAAAAGGTATGCTTCGCCACTTTGCAGCCTGTGCTGCAAATCAGATTCACCTGCTATTTTGTATTTCCACATGCTTCGCAGTCTCACACTGTAAATCATGTCTCATACTTTTTTAAAAGCCTCTGGGCCTTTTGATATACTCTCAAGCCTTTTTTGTTGCTTTTTTTGAAGATTCCTCTAGCTTTTTGACACAATCTCAAGCCCCATCTGCAGCTCCCGCAAATCATTTTCGGCGCCACAGAGCTTCCCGGTATTGCCTCCGCCTTCTGTGCTTTCTGTTTTGCTCTTTAAGGTTATTCCAACCCGGGCTATACGCTTATGCCGATCGATGTTCCGAATCAGACTTTCCTTGCCCTGCAAAGGACCCTCTGTCACAAAGGTTTGTCCATTTTGGATATACCCCCGAGACATCCCAAAATGATGGGAAGCTCCACAGAGACTCTGCAGAAAACGCTCTTCCTCCGGCTCTATAGCCTTCAACCGGCCGCCTCCTAAAATCTGCAGGATTTCCGGGCTTTGTTTTATCTCCCGACTCAGCTGCTCTCCATTCTGGCTCTCCAGAAACACATAGCCGGG
>CANPIM010000117.1 GCA_947574135.1 uncultured Lachnospiraceae bacterium | reverse complement strand
TGCCGAGGGCGGCACCCATTTGACCGGATTTAAGACCGTATTCACCACAGTGATCAACAACTACGCCCGGGAGCTGGGGATTCTCAAGGAAAAGGATTCCAACTTCACCGGTGCAGATGTGCGAAACGGTATGACGGCTGTGATTTCCATTAAGCATCCCTCCCCACGGTTCGAGGGCCAGACCAAGACCAAGCTGGACAACCAGGACGCCTCCAAGGCCACGTCCAAGGTGGCGGGGGAGGAGATTGTCCGCTATTTCGACCGAAACCTGGAAACTCTGAAAAATGTCATTGGCTGTGCGGAGAAGGCGGCTAAGATCCGCCGCACCGAGGAGCGGGCCAAGACCAACCTGCTTACCAAACAAAAGTTCTCCTTTGATTCCAACGGAAAGCTTGCCAACTGCGAGAGCCGGGACGCCTCCAGGTGCGAGATCTTTATTGTAGAGGGAGATTCCGCCGGGGGCTCGGCCAAGACGGCCCGGGACAGAAATTACCAGGCCATTTTGCCCATCCGGGGGAAGATTTTAAATGTGGAAAAGGCCAGCATTGATAAGATATTGGCCAACGCAGAGATCAAAACCATGATCAATGCCTTTGGCTGCGGGTTTTCCGAGGGCTATGGCAATGATTTTGATATTACCAAGCTGCGCTATGACAAAATCATTATAATGGCCGATGCGGATGTGGACGGCGCCCATATCAGCACTCTGCTTCTAACCCTGTTTTACCGGTTTATGCCGGATCTTATCTACGAGGGACACGTATACCTGGCCATGCCCCCTCTCTATAAGGCCATGCCTAAGAATGGAAAAGAGGAATACCTTTACGATGATAAAGCTTTGGAGCGCTACCGGAAGCGCCACAAGGGACCCTTTACCCTCCAGCGCTATAAGGGTCTGGGTGAGATGGACGCGGATCAGCTGTGGGAGACCACCCTGGACCCCAAAAGCCGGATTTTAAAGCGCATTGAGATTGAGGATGCCCGCATGGCCTCCACGGTGACGGAGATGCTTATGGGAACGGACGTGCCCCCCAGGCGGGCCTTTATCTACGAGCATGCCCAGGATGCGGAGCTGGATGTATAAGGCCTGACGGACAGGCAGGACAGCAGGAAAGGGGCGAAAAAAGCCCGGAGGGAAAGAAAGGATACCCGATTTTATGGAACAGATACAGGAACAGATCATCAGAACAGAATACTCGGATCTTATGCAGAAGTCCTATATTGACTATGCCATGAGCGTAATCATAGCCCGGGCTCTGCCGGATGTCCGGGACGGATTAAAGCCGGTGCAGCGCAGGACCCTCTACGATATGCATGAGCTGGGCATTCGCTTTGACAGGCCCTATCGAAAATGCGCCCGTATCGTGGGAGATACCATGGGTAAATACCATCCCCATGGGGACAGCTCCATCTACGAGGCCCTGGTGGTTATGGCCCAGGAGTTTAAAAAGGGAGTGCCCCTGGTGGACGGACACGGAAACTTCGGCTCCATTGAGGGAGACGGGGCTGCGGCCATGCGGTACACAGAGGCCCGCCTTAAGAAAGTGACCCAGGAGGCCTTTCTGGCGGACTTAGACAAAGATGTGGTGGACTTTGTCCCCAACTTTGACGAGACGGAAAGGGAGCCCTCGGTGCTCCCCGTAAAAATCCCCAATCTGCTGGTAAACGGCGCCGACGGCATTGCCGTGGGCATGGCCACCAGCATTCCTCCCCACAACCTGGGAGAGGTGATCGACGCGGCCCGGGCCCTCTTAAAGAATCCGGATCTCACCACCCGGGAGCTGATGGAATATTTGCCGGGGCCGGATTTTCCCACGGGAGGCATTGTGGTCAACAAGGATGAGCTGCCGGCTATCTATGAGAGCGGCACGGGAAAGATCAAGATCCGGGGCCGGGTGGAGACGGAGAAGGGCAAGGGGGGCCGGGAGCGTCTGGTGATCACGGAGATTCCCTATCCCATGATCGGGGCCAATATCGGCAAGTTTTTAAACGATGTGGCGGCCCTTATCGAATCCCGCAAGACCACGGACATTGTGGATATCTCCAACCAGTCCTCCAAGGAGGGCATCCGCATTGTGCTGGAGCTGAAAAAGGGAGCGGATGTGGAGAATCTGAAAAACATGCTCTACAAAAAGACCCGGCTGGAGGACACCTTTGGGGTGAATATGCTGGCCGTGGCCGACGGCCGCCCGGAGACCTTAAGCCTTCGCCAGGCATTGGAGTACAGCATCGAGTTTCAGTATGAGCTGACCACCAGGAAATACCGAACCCTTCTTGCCAAGGAGCTGGAGAAAAAGGAGATCCAGGAGGGGCTTATCAAGGCCTGCGATGTCATTGATCTGATTATTGAGATCCTCCGGGGCAGCTCTGATATCAAGCAGGCAAAGGCCTGCCTGGTGGAGGGAGCTACCCAGGGCATCCATTTTAAGACGGAGAAATCCAGAAAGCAGGCATCAAAGCTATGCTTTACGGAGCGGCAGGCCTCGGCCATTCTGGAGATGCGGCTGTATAAGCTTATCGGCCTGGAGATCCAGGCCTTAATGAAGGAGCATGAGGCTACCCTGAAGAATATTGGGGAGTACGAGGATATTTTGGAAAACCATAAGAGCATGACCCGGGTCATTGACCGGGAACTTATGCGGTTTAAGAAGGAATTTGCGATACCCAGAAGGACAGCCATTGAAAACGGGGCGGAGATCGTCTTTGAGGAGAAGAAAATGGAGGAGATGCCCGTAGTCTTTCTCATGGATCGGTTTGGGTACGCCAGGATTGTGGATGTGCCTGCCTATGAGCGAAACAAGGAGGCGGCGGACGCAGAGAGCCGGTACGTGATCCCCTGTCAGAATACGGATCGGATCTGCATCTTTACCGACACAGGAAAAATGCACACCTTAAAGGTCCAGGAGCTGCCCCTGGGGAAATTCCGGGACAAGGGATCGCCCATAGACAACTACAGCAATTATTCCAGCAGCGAGGAGGTCGTCACAGGAGTCTGCAGCATGGAGAGCCTAAAGGAGCGGCGTCTGCTCTTTGGTACCAAGACCGGCATGGTAAAGCTGGTGCCGGGAACGGAGTTTATGACGGCAAACCGAACCGTGGCAGCCACCAAGCTGACCCAGGGAGATCAGGTTTTGACAGCGGCTCTTCTGGAGGGCAATGAGCAGACCGTGCTCCAGAGTGTGCAGGGATATTTTCTGCGCCTGTCCCTGGAGGAGATCCCGGAGAAGAAAAAGGCGGCTCTGGGCGTGCGGGGAATGCGGCTGGCCGAAGGAGATTTCCTGGAGGCTGTCCATGTATACCCGGCCCGAAGGGAGCTTATCATCGCCTACAAGGGAAAGGAGCTGCCCTTAAATCGCATCAAGCCGGGGAGCCGAGATACCAGGGGAACCAAGGTACGGGTGTAAAGGCGTGATTTCCCCGTGATTTAGCCCAAGAATTGCGAAAATAGTGCTTTCCAACCCGCAAAAAATATGATATGATTACCCTCAGCTGACAAGGGTGTGCGTCTTTTTGGGCGGAGGGTATTCTTCGTTGACAGGTGAAAAAGAAAAAGAAGAACAGGGAGATTCCGATTATATGCAGGAGGATGTTATGGAGAATGAAGTGGTTTCCAAAAATTTTATTGAACAGATGATAGATAAGGATTTGGCGGAGGGCGTGTACGACACAGTGCATACCCGGTTTCCTCCGGAGCCCAATGGCTATCTGCATATCGGACATGCCAAATCCATTTTGCTGAATTACGGACTGGCCCAGAAATACGGCGGCAAGTTTAATTTGCGCTTTGATGATACCAATCCCACCAAGGAAAAGACAGAATTTGTGGATTCCATCAAGGCGGACGTGGAGTGGCTGGGAGCCGAGTTTGAGGACAGACTTTATTTTGCCTCCGACTATTTTCCACAGATGTATGAGGCGGCGGTTAAGCTTATTCAAAAGGGAAAGGCTTTTGTCTGCGATCTGTCTGCGGAGGAGATCCGGGCCTACCGGGGAACCCTGACGGAGCCTGGAAAGGACAGTCCCTACCGGAACCGGAGCGTGGAGGAGAATCTTAAGCTTTTCGAGGAAATGAAAAACGGGGTCTATGGGGACGGGGAAAAAGTGCTCCGGGCCAAGATTGACATGTCCTCCTCCAATATGAACATGCGGGATCCGGTGATTTACCGGGTGGCCCATATGAGCCATCACAATACGGGAGACGTCTGGTGCATCTATCCCATGTATGATTTTGCCCATCCCATTGAGGATGCCATCGAGCATATCACCCACTCCATCTGCACCCTGGAGTTTGAGGACCACCGGCCTCTCTATGACTGGGTGGTGCGGGAGCTGGAGTATGAGCAGCCCCCCAGGCAGATTGAGTTTGCCAAAATGTATCTGACCAACGTGGTCACCGGCAAGCGTTATATTAAGCGGCTGGTGGAGGAGGGTATTGTGGACGGCTGGGACGATCC
>CANPIM010000116.1 GCA_947574135.1 uncultured Lachnospiraceae bacterium | reverse complement strand
GCCGCCTCCTGCGTCCGCAAATCAATCCGGCACTGTACGGGGTTCCGCTGTTTTTTAGTTCCGCTACTGCCCTACCAAGGCCCCGGCCTCCAGATAAAAGCGGGATATGCTCTGGCGCTTCCCATGCCGCTCTTGTAGGGCGAATATGTACAAAAGCTCCCGGGCCCGGGTCATGGCCACGTAAAACAGCCGCCGCTCCTCCTCGATCTCCCCGGGCAATACCGCCCGCTTATGAGGGGTGATCCCCTCATTGGCATCGGGGATAAACACGATCTCATACTCCAGCCCCTTACTGCTATGCATGGTGGAGAGCACCACTCCATCCTTTCGCTTTTCCTGTTCTTTGGCCTGGCGCTTCAGCTTCTTCTCATACTCCTCCAGGTAAGCAAACCACTCTGCAAAGGTGGAAAAGCGGCGGGATTGCTCCTGGATCTCCTCATAGACCTCCAGAAATTCCTCCAGCTTTACCCCGCGAAATTCTGCATACTCCTTTAGATACTCTTCATAGCCCACCACATGGCGGATATAGTGGATGGCTCCAAAGGGCTTCATACGGGCAATCATCTTCCAGTCATATGCAAGCTTGCCCAGACGCTCACAGACCCAGGGCTTATCCTCATAGAGCTTATAAAGCTCCTCCAGACAAATCTCCTCGCTCTCCAGAGCATCCCGGCTTATATATCTCTTTGGCCGGTTCATCACAAGCAAAAAGTCCTGCCTTTTTCGGGAGCCTAAAGCCATGCGGATATAGGCCTGAATATGCCGGGAAATCCAGTGGTCATACAGGTTGGGCAGTCGATCCCGAATCTGGAAGGGGATATTCCGCTCCATAAGCTTCTCCACCAGCCCCGAAGCCTGGGTATTGGTCCGAAAGAGCACAGCCACATTGTGGTAACAGCCGCCCTTCTCCCCATAGGCCCGGATTTTGTCCACCATATTATCAAGCTCCTCCTCCTGGTTGGCAAAGGTTTGAAACCATACAGGCGGACCGGCAGGCTTTTCTGCTGAGAGCTCCTTTTTAAATCGGTTTTCATTCTGCCGAATAAGCCAGAGGCTTCTCTCCACAATCTGGGGCGTGGAACGATAATTGCGCTCCAGAAGAACTCGCCTGGCCTCCGGGTAATCCTCCTGAAAGTGAAGCATCAGCTCCGGGCAGGAGCCGCGGAAGCCATAGATAGCCTGGTCATCATCTCCCACCACAAAGAGATGATTCTTTGGCGCCGCCAGCATGCGGACAATGTCGTATTGCAGCTGATTGATATCCTGAAACTCGTCCACCAGAATATAGCGGTATTTTTGCTGCCAGGCAGCCAGAATATCCGACCGCTCCGTAAAAAGCTCGTAGCAATAGCCCAGCATATCGTCAAAGTCCAGAAGGCGCGCCCGGCGAAGCCGTTCCTCATACCCCTTATAAAGCCTTTGAAAGGCGGTCGTATCACAGCTTACAGCCCGGTAAGTTTCCAGGGGCATCCGTTGATTTTTTACTCGCCCAATCTCTCCCAGCAAATCCGAGAGAAATTCCCCCTCATCCTCAATCTCCAGACGAAGCTTACGAACCTGCTCCCGGAGAAACTCATACTGCTGCTCACTGCGCACAATCTGATCCGCCCGAAAACCATAGGCATGCTTTAAAATCCCAAAAAATACCGCATGAAAGGTACCAAAGGATACTCCTGTGGTCTCCTGCCCTATTCGCTCCAAAAAGCGTCCCTTCATTTCCTGGGCCGCGGCTCTGGTAAAGGTCACCACCAGGATCTCTTCCGGTGAAATCTGACATTTTTCAATTAAATACTGAATCCGATAGGTGATTACCCTCGTCTTTCCGGAACCGGGACCTGCCAGAACCAGCATGGGGCCGTCTCTGTGACAGACGGCCTCCTGCTGGGCCTTTGATAAATTTGGCATAAAAACTCCTCTAACAGCTCAAAAGCTCAATGGCCTTTTGTATCCGCTTTACGGACTCCTCCCGGCCAAGAATCTCCATGATTTCCGTGGCGCCGCAGGGCGTCATCTGCTTTCCTGACACAGCTGTCCGCACCGGCCACATCACATAGCCGTTTTTACAGCCCTTCTCCCCCACATAGGCACAAAGAAGCTCATACAGAGCGTCATTGCTGTAGTCCTCCTGAGCCATGAGTCTGGGCAAAAGCTCCTTTAGCACCTCCAGGGAGGATTCCTCTGTGGTTTTCATCTTCTTGTGGGCATACATGGCCGTGTCATACGCCGGCAGCTCCTCAAAGAAATCTATCAGCCCTGCAATATCCGGAAAAATCTCAATGCGGGTTTTCACCATGGCGGCAATTTTCCTCAAATCAAAATCCTTGGTAAGAACCGCCTTCATATAGGGAAGCGCCATTTCGTAAAAGACTTCAAAGTCCATGGCCTTCATATACTCTCCGTTCATCCATTTAAGCTTGGTATAGTCAAAGACAGAGGGCGCCTTACTGATATGGTGATAGTCAAAGGCCTGAATAAGCTCCTCCAGCGTAAAAATCTCCCGATCCTCCTCCGGACTCCAGCCAAGCAGGGCCACAAAGTTTACAATGGCCTCTGTGAGAAAGCCCTGCTCAATTAAATCCTCAAAAGAGGAATGACCACATCGCTTGGAAAGCTTCTTGTGCTCCTCATCGGTGATCAGGGGACAGTGCACATAGGTAGGCACCTCCCAACCAAAAGCCTCATAGAGCCGGTTATACTTGGGGGAGGAGGACAGATACTCATTACCCCGCACCACATGGGTGATGCCCATGAGATGGTCGTCCACCACATTGGCAAAATTATAGGTGGGATATCCGTCGGATTTGATCAGAATCATATCATCCAGCTCCGCATTGTCCACGGTGATCTCCCCGTAGATATCGTCCACAAAGCTTGTGGTACCTGTGGAGGGATTATTCTGCCGGATCACATAGGGAACGCCAGCCGCAAGCTTGGCCTCCACCTCCTCCTTGCTCAGAGAAAGACAGTGCTTGTCATAGATCACAATCTCCTTTCCCGCCACCTGGGTTTTCAGGGAATCCAGTCGCTCCTTATCACAGAAGCAATAATAGGCCTCTCCCTTTTCGATGAGCTCCTTGGCGTATTGAAGATAAATCCCCGCAGCCTGGCGCTGGCTCTGGACATAGGGGCCCACGCCCCCGTCCTTGTCCGGTCCCTCATCGTGTATTAAGCCGGTTTTTTCCAGGGTCCGGTAGATAATATCCACCGCTCCCTCCACCAGGCGCTCCTGATCCGTATCCTCAATGCGAAGCAGAAAATCTCCTCCTGCATGCTTGGCAATCAAATAGGCATACAAGGCCGTCCTTAAATTTCCCACATGCATGCGGCCTGTGGGACTGGGTGCAAATCTGGTTCTTACCTTACTCATTTCCTCTCTCCTCTACCCAAAATTTGGTTGTTTCGTCCATTATATACGGGATTTTAGGGGGCGTCAACACGAATTTATTCCTTCCTGACCCACAGTTCCTCCTCGGAAACACCGGAAAATTTTTCCAATGCAGGATGATCGGTGAGCGTTTTCAAGATTCTCCATCCATGGGGACTTTCCTGCACATTCTGAGGCTCTGGCTGAAAACCGAAATCCATATACAGCCGGCAGGCCAACCATGTAGTCGTCTGGGTGGAAAGCTTGACGCGAAGATACCCAAGCTCCTGCAAGCGTTCCAGAGCCCGGGAAATTAAGGGCCTGGCAAGTCCCCTTCCCTGGTATTCCCGCTTTACCGCCACCCAGTGGAGCCGTCCCACTCCCGGCTCCGGCTCTCCGGTCACATCATAGTAGGCCGTAGCCGTGGCCACCTTCTCCCCAGCCTGATTCACAATAAAAAGCATGCGGGAGGTAAGCTCCGGCTCATGCCCCTCATAATAGGTAGCCCAGGCAGCCCGCCCCTCCTCATAGCTGTGAAACTCCCCGGCGCTCCATTCAATGGCAATCCAGGCATCCCGATCTCCTGCTTGAAAATATTGAAAGGCATAGCCCTCAGGCAGCTCATAATGGGGAATCTGCCTCATGTCCCGCTCAAAGATCAAATGCACATACCGAATCCTATTATCCAAGGTCTCCAACCCCGGCCATTGCCTCATACATACCTCCACATAACGAAATAAGGGAAAACTCTCTCTTAAGCTTCTAAAAAAGAGTATAGCACATCCCCGAAAGGAAATCCAGATGTATCTTCCTGTCTCATCTTCCAGTCTCCCAGTCCCCTCCCAAGGCCATAAAAGCTTCTTGGCTTACCAAAATTTGTGCCTCTCACAGGAAACGGCCGCCGGTACATATCCCGACGGCCATCTCCACCTCATATGCTTTTCTCACACCATACTTTTTTCTACAGCATGCTTCCCTGGCTGAAAAGGGAACGCACATGGGCCACTTCCTCATCTGTGGCCTTGCTGGCCGGCACATAATAGGATTTTGCCCGGGCAATCTGATACAGCTCCTCCTGAGACATCTCGCACTTATTGCGCATCTGCTTTAAGG
>CANPIM010000115.1 GCA_947574135.1 uncultured Lachnospiraceae bacterium | reverse complement strand
CATATCTGAAACATTTCTTTATATCGTTTGTAGCCCCTTGTACACTGATGTTTGCATTGGATTTTCCAATATCGGGCAAACGCGGTTGAGATTCTTTTGGAAAATAGGCATAGCTTCAGCACTCCTTTTGCTGTGGGTATGTTACGCAATAGAACGCCATTTTGCCGAGGGTAGCTATAAATCCTTATCTCCGGCATAAACACGCCCGCAAAGTTGCTTGTAGCAAGGCTCTTTCCCTTAAAAGTAGTAAATTGGTAGTAAATTCAGCTTGAAATCCTGCGTGTATGCCCGTAAATCAAGGCTTTTTGGAGATAATCAGCCATTTTTGTATAAAATTTCGTAGGTTTTTGGACAAACTGTGATAAGATCACAGAATAATGAAACGATTTCTGGTATACTAACCTTACAGAAGAAAATAAGGAGGACAAGAGATATGGGATTTTTTGATATTTTCAAACAGAAGGATATCAATCAGGGGATCAAGGAATACAATACTGTCTCAGGCGCCGTGCTGTTAGATGTTCGTACTCCCCAGGAATATCAGGAGGGGCATATCCCCGGAAGTAAAAATATAGCGCTGCAGAATATAGAAAAAATTGCATCCATGGCCAAGGATAAAGAGACGCCTTTATATGTCTACTGCTATTCCGGCTCCAGAAGCAGCCATGCTGTGAGCATTCTTCGGCGCATGGGATATACAAATGTAACCAATATTGGCGGTATTGCCGCATATGCAGGAAAGGTGGAGCGATAAGATGAAGGTGGTGATTGTGGGAGGAGTGGCAGGTGGCGCAACGGCTGCTGCCCGTATTCGAAGATTGGATGAAAAGGCGGAAATTGTTGTGTTTGAGCGTTCCGGATATATTTCCTATGCAAATTGCGGACTGCCCTATTATATCGGGGACGTGATCACAGACCCGGAGGAGCTGACGCTTCAGACTCCGGAGAGCTTTTTCTCACGCTTCCGGATAGACATGAGGGTTCGCCATGAGGTTACAGCCATTCATCCGGAACAAAAAACCGTTTCTGTAAAAAATCTGGAGAAGGGGGAGGAATTTGAAGAGACCTATGACAAGCTGATTCTTTGTCCCGGCGCAAAGCCTGTAAAGCCGCGGCTTTCCGGCATGGACCTTGAAAAATTGTTTACTCTGCGCACGGTTGAGGATACCCTTCGTATTAAGGAATACATGAATCAGAAGCATCCGAAATCGGTAATTTTGGCTGGCGGCGGTTTTATTGGACTGGAGCTGGCAGAAAATTTGAGAGAGCTGGGCATGGACGTAACCATTGTACAGCGTCCGAAGCAGCTTATGAATCCCTTTGACGCAGATATGGCCTCTCTTATACACAGTGAAATGCGCAAGCATGGCGTGACCCTGGCTCTTGGACATACGGTGGAAGGCTTTGAAAAAAAAGAGGGTGGCATAGATGTCCTGCTTAAAGAGGAAGAGCCTCTCCATGGGGATATGGTAGTTTTGGCCATTGGCGTGGCTCCGGATACGCACCTGGCCAGAGAGGCTGGTCTGGAATTGGGCATAAAGGACAGCATTGTTGTCAATGACCGCATGGAAACCTCCATACCGGATATTTACGCTGCTGGAGATGCCGTTCAGGTGAAGCACTATGTGACGGGACAGGAGGCCCTGATCTCTCTGGCCGGGCCTGCCAACAAACAGGGACGCATTATCGCGGACAATATCTGCGGTGGTGACAGCCGGTATCTGGGCAGCCAGGGAAGCTCTGTCATAAAGGTTTTTGACATGACAGCCGCTGTGACGGGAATCAATGAGACAAACGCCCGCAAATCTGGTCTGGATGTAGATACGGTGATTCTCTCGCCTATGAGCCATGCCGGATACTATCCTGGGGGTAAGGTGATGACCATGAAGGTGGTTTTTGAAAAGGAAACATACCGTCTGCTGGGCGCTCAGATTGTGGGATACGAAGGCGTGGATAAGCGCATCGATGTGCTGGCTACTGCGATCCACGCAGGACTTTCGGCCATACAGCTAAAGGATCTGGATTTGGCCTATGCGCCCCCCTACTCTTCCGCAAAGGATCCGGTGAACATGGCCGGCTTTATGATTGACAATATTTCCAGAGGCATTCTAAAGCAATGGCATTTAAAAGATTTTGATGAGCTGCCCCGGGACGGAAGCGTGACCCTGCTGGATGTGAGAACGGCTGCTGAATATAAGGGAGGGCATGTAGAGGGATTCCAGAATATTCCGGTAGATGAGATTCGGGAGCGTCTGGAGGAGCTTGAAAAGGAGAAGCCTGTCTATGTGATCTGCCAAAGCGGGCTTCGAAGCTATATTGCCACACGGATTCTGGAGGGAAGTGGATATGAAGCATACAATTTCTCCGGTGGATACCGGTTCTATGATGCCGTGAGCCATGATCGCTGCCTTGTGGACACGGCGACCGCCTGTGGAATGGAGCAGAAAAGAGGATAGATATGTACCAAATGCTCTGTTAAAGGGAATACCGTCAGAAGTTCTGAAATTCAAAGATAAGGAGTGCCAATAAAATGATTTTGAGCGTGAGCAGACGAACCGATATTCCCGCGTTTTATTCCCAATGGTTTTACCAGCGTGTCCGGGAAGGCTTTGCCTGTGTGAGAAACCCTATGAACGCCCACCAGGTGAGCAGGATTCCCATTTCTCCCGAAACGGTGGACTGTATGGTGTTTTGGACAAAAAACGCTGCGCCCATGATGGACCAGCTTGCTCTGTTAAAGGAATATGACTATTATTTTCAATTTACCATAAACGACTATGGCAGGGAGATTGAGCCACATGTCCCGGAGCTTTCCAGGCGTTTGGAAACCTTTATGCAGCTCTCCGAAAAAATCGGCCAAGAACGGGTGATCTGGAGATATGACCCAATCCTTTTCTCCGATCAATATACCCCTGAATCTCACCTTAGAAGCTTTGAAAGGATAACCTCCGCCCTGGGCGCGTATACCGAGAAATGCGTAATCAGCTTTGTGGACGTTTACCCCTCCAAAAACAGCGGCAATTTGAAACGGCTGAAGGTTCGCCAGCTTTCCTGCGAAGAGCTTGATTGCTTCGCAGGGGAGCTTTCCCGCATGGGGAAACAAGGTGGGCTTACCCTTGCCACCTGTGCGGAGGCCATTGACCTTGCAAGGCACGGAATCGAGCATAACAGCTGCATTGACAAGGCGCTTATCCAGCGCATCACAGGCGCGCCGCTCCTTGTGGGTGGCGATAAGCAGCGCGAGCACTGCGGCTGTGTCAAATGCGACGATATCGGGTCTTATGATACCTGCCCTCACGGCTGTGTCTACTGCTACGCAAATGTCTGCCCGAATGCTGTTGCGGATAGGAGAAAGGCCTTTGATATGCATTCTCCCCTCCTTTGTGACAGCATCAAAGAGACGGACCGAATTACCGAAAGACCGGTAAAATCCTATAAACAGGGATATGAACAGCTTACTCTATTTGATTAAGGAGAATTCTGATGATTTTTAACATGGCGGAAATATCTTCCGTTGCCATTGTTACCTTTGACTTTTCAATTAAAATATTTCCCCCTGTCATGATATAAGAAGGCATTACCCTGATACCCTTATAATAGATTTCGCTGCTCCTCCATTTGTAGGTGGAGACAGCGGGAATAGCATTTTTCTTTGTTGCCTTTTTCGTAATCATGTTAAAGGCTTTTTTTGCAACATCCTCCATAAGCATCATAACCTTTACATTGGGGAATAAAGAAAGCTCTGCTTCTAAATAAGGCAAACTGTTTTCCATACTGCTTTTGTCAATCATATATTCCGTCTTTGGGGTTTTTACAGCATTTGTGATATGTGCCGAGGCTTAGAGGGGGCGGCTCGGAGCATTGGGGCATAAGAAGCTCTGCCTCCGTAAGCTCACGACTCCCTACAACCACGAGGGCAATAAAATAGCCTTGCATCGGATAGAGCGTGCAAAGAGACTTTCCGCCTTTTTTATACTTAATATTCCAGCCAGCCTGCATGGAACAGCAGCTATGTTCCATGCAGGGCTTAATCTGATAGGCGGACTGAATACGGTTATTAAAATCTGTCCATAACGGATTGTTAATGTATTCCGCCACTTGCTCCAGGGATGGAGATTTTTCTTTTGAATATAGCGCATTCCAATCCATTCTAAATTCCTCCTTAGCTTTTACTTTTCAGCGGCAGGGGATTAACCCAAATTTCCATACAGGCTATCCCCTCCAAGCCATGTGATATTTCTTTTGTCAGGTATTCCTTGATAAAAGTCAAGGCTTGTTCGATTTCTTCATATGCATGCATTGCGATTCCATGTTCGGGTATTCTTTCAGCTTGTTCAGGTAAAAATGAGTGCTGTACTCTGATTGTCACTTTTTCTTGTGCAGCTTCAAGTCAACCTCTCTACGAGATGCAATCTTTTGAAGCAATCCTGCAGCAAAAGCGCTTTTCTCTTTGAACGTGAGAGCTTCCATATCCGGCCTGCTCTCGATTTCCCTGAGCGTCTCCTTAAGCTCCTGCAGATTCAAAAGGTTTACCGCAACGCAAAAAAGGGTCTTT
>CANPIM010000114.1 GCA_947574135.1 uncultured Lachnospiraceae bacterium | reverse complement strand
TCACACTCGGCCCGGCGCTCATTGTACTTGGAATCTCCCAGTCCCCGCTTTTTATTGCTGCAGGCAATGACAATCTTTTCCTTTTCAAGCTTTATGGGCGCATAGGTATAGGATAAATCACTGGTGTCCAGGAAAATAGCCTGATCCTTCTTCCCCATGGCCACGGCAAACTGGTCCATGATCCCGCAGTTTACCCCGTTAAAGTGGTTCTCTGAATACTGTCCGTAGAGGGCGATATCGATCATGGAAATCTCCTCCTGCTTCTCCACATACAGATCCCGCAGCACTACCCCGGTGACCACCTCCACCGAGGCCGAGGAGGAAAGTCCGGAAGCATTGGGGATATTTCCAAAGAGCAGCATATCAAAGCCCTGGTCCACGGCAAAGCCCTTTTGCCGGAAGGTCCAGATCATTCCCTTGGGATAATTGGTCCACTCTGCTTCCTTTTTCCAGACCAGATCCTCCAGACTGCTCTCCACCATACCCAGCTGCTCAAAATTCATGGAATAGAACCGCAGCCGCTTATCCTTCCGCTTGCGCACCACCGCATAGGTGCCAATGGTCAGGGCGCAGGGAAACACATGGCCTCCGTTATAATCCGTGTGCTCCCCGATAAGATTGACCCGCCCCGGGGCAAAATAGCTTCGGATATCCCCCTCTGCTCCAAATAACTCCTGAAACTTTTCCACTAACGGTGATTTCATAGCTGTCTCTCCTTTTCTCTTAAAATGGTACTGCCGCTTCCCTCTCCGCGCCGGGCCCGGCCGCCTTTTGTACCCAGGCCCTTATCTTATCCTCAGTGTAGCAATTTTTCTTGAAATTGGAAAGAGAAAAATGTAGATGAGATATGTCATTTTGTTGCAATGAGGAAAAAAATCCGATATACTGAGAGAATCAGAGAAAAAACAGAGCAAAGGAGGGACACAAATGGCTGAAAATTTCAAGAATTCCTTTAAAACTCCGGATAAGGAACTGGTTTCCCTCTCCGTCTACAATGTGGGATACCAGAAATGTACCCCCGGCTACCAGTGGGGACCGGGCATCCGGGATCATTTTCTGATTCATCATGTAATCTCCGGAACCGGGTATTATCGCACCGGCCAGAGCTCCTACACCCTGCAGGCCGGGGATTCCTTTCTCATCTATCCCAACACGGAGATCACCTATTATGCCGACCAGCAGGATCCCTGGGAGTATGCCTGGGTAGGCTTTACAGGCAGCGACGCGCCGGCCATTCTTAGAAGTGCCGGCTTTTCCCGGGAGCACCCCTTTCGCCGGGACAATGCCCACAGCGGCGCCATCGCCCGACAGCTCCTTCATATCTACGAGGCCCGGGGCAGCAGCTTTGCCCACTCGGTGGAGATGACCGGCCGCCTGTATACGGCTCTGGCCCTGTTTATGAAAACCGCCCCCAGTCAGTCCCGCAAGGACACCTGCCACACCTACGCTCAAAAGGGTATCGAATACATTCTGGCTAATTACTCCTATCCCATTACCATCGAGGACGTGGCCGGCTATGTGGGCATCAGCCGCAGCCATCTCTTCCGCTGTTTTCAGGCTGCCGTGGGTAAATCTCCCAAGGATTATCTGACGGATCTGCGCATCCGCCAGGCCTGCCTACTTTTAACCCAGTCCGATCTGTCTGTCACAGCCATTGCCAATTCCGTGGGCTTTGACAACAGCCTTTATTTTTCCAAGGCCTTTCACCGGGCCAAGGGTGTATCCCCCAGCAGCTATGCCAGGGACAGGAAAGGAGCCGAAGCACATGACACAGACAACCTTTGAAACCGCCTACCAAGAGATCTTTCCCTTCTGGGAGGAAATCCCGGCTTCGGACCGGGCCTATATCTGCCAGCACTCCCTGTCTCTCCATTATCCCAAGGGAACCCATATCCACGACGGACAGGAATGCTCTGGTGTGATCCTGATCCTCTCCGGCAGCCTTCGCGTCTCTATCATGTCCGAGACCGGCAAGGATATTACCCTCTACCGCCTGTACAAGGGGGATATGTGTATGCTGTCCGCCTCCTGTGTCCTGGAGGCCATTACCTTTGACGTATTTATCGACGCCGAGGAGGACAGCCAATGCTATGTGATCAGCGGTCCCGCCTTTGCCGCCGTATCCAAACGCAACCCATCCATTAAAATCTTTTCTCTGGAGGCTGCAGTGGGACGTTTTTCCGATGTTATGTGGGTCATGCAGCAGATCCTCTTTATGAGCATGGATAAGCGACTGGCCATTTTTCTCCTGGATGAGTCCGCCCGCACGGGTTCCTCCACCCTGTCCCTGACCCACGAACAGATTGCCCGCTATATGGGTTCTGCCCGGGAGGTGGTCTCCCGCATGCTAAAATATTTTGCCAACGAAGGCCTCGTGGAGGTTTCCCGGGGAGGCATTGAAATTCTGGACAAAAAAGGGCTGCGAAAGCTTACGGTCTAGGTTTTCCCGCCTTGCATGCCGGCTGAATCAGGGTTTCCAAAGGACATCTTCGCAAGAATGATGAAAGATGTCTCCAAATCTTCTGGTACAATGGAGGCAAAAGGAGGGATACTATGAACAATCACAATATGGAACCTATCATGGCCGCAATCGCTTATATTGAGGCCCATTTACAGGAAAAGCTGGATCTGAACACCGTGTCCCGGGCTGTGGGCTATTCCAAATATCATCTTCACCACATGTTTACAGACACGGTAGGGATCCCCCTTCACGACTATATCAGGCGCAGGCAGCTGACCCAGGCTGCAAACTCGCTGGTATTCACCCAAAAGCCCGTTCTGGAAATCGCTCTGCTGGCCGGCTACGAGAGCCAACAGGCTTTTACCACGATTTTTAAATCCTTCTATAAGCAATCCCCTGGGGAGTACCGGCAAAATCAATTTTTTTATCCCTTACAGCATGCGTTTCTGTTAAATAGGAATCCCTCGGCTCTCCCGGCTGTACAGGAAAGTATTTCCTATGCCACCCTTTGGGATCTCCCGGCCTGGATGCAGTTTCTCTCCCTTGTGGTAGACGGCTTTCCCTGCCTGAAGGAATCCGCACATCAAAAGGTAATCCGGCGGTTCATAGAGCAAAAGCAGGCCCTCCTTATGTGGGATGGCAGCGCCATCATCGGAGCAGCAGCATTTTCCCCGGACAGGAGAAGCATTGATTTTTTAGGCGTGCATCCCCAGTACCGCCAGCACGGCGTGGCCAGAGCGCTCCTCGCTTTTCTCCTGTGCAGGCACTTTCCCAACCGGGAAGTCAGTATCACTACCTTTCGGGAGGGAGATAAGGCCGACACAGGCCAGCGCATTGCCTATCAGCAGCTGGGCTTTCGGGAGGCAGAGCTTCTCACAGAATTCGGCTACCCCACCCAGCGTCTGGTTCTATCCCCGGAACAAGGGAGGCGCCTCCATGCCTGCTAATGCCTTAGACCGGGAATGGACGGCCGGATCTCTTTTCCGCTTTGCTCTTCCTACCATAGTCATGATGCTGTTTATGGGGCTCTACACCCTTGTGGACACCATTTTCGTGGCACAGCTTGTGAATACGGACGCTCTTTCTTCTATTAATATTGTGTGTCCTGTTCTCAATGTCCTTGTGGGCCTCGGAACCATGCTGGCCACAGGGGGAAATGCCCTGATCTCCCGAAAAATGGGGGAGGGTAAAGAAAAAGAGGCCAGAGAGGATTTTACCCTGCTGATTCTCACAGGAATTGTGACCGGTTCTGTCATCTCTATGATTGGAATCGCCAGGCTTGACCCTCTGGTTTCTGCCCTGGGCGCCAGTCCTCTCCTCTTCCCCTATTGCAGGGATTATCTTCTGGTGCTGTTCTGCTTCCTCCCGGCAAATATGCTGCAAACTCTGTTTGCAAACCTGTTTGTGACAGCCGGAAAGCCGGGGCTGGGTCTGTGCCTGTCTGTCCTAGCCGGAGTCGCCAACCTTGTCTTGGATTATGTTTTTATCGCCCTGTACCGCCTGGGCATCCGGGGAGCCGCCCTGGGGACAGGCTTTGGTTATCTGATTCCCGCTATGGCCGGGCTGGTATATTTTGCCCGCGGCAAGGGAAGCCTGTCCTTTACCAGACCCAGGGTAAGGTGGCGGGTCTTACGGGAGGCCTGCCTCAATGGATCCTCGGAGATGGTGAGCCAGCTGGCCACAGCTGTCACCACCTTTTTATATAACCTGACCATGATGGACCTGCTGGGGGAGGATGGGGTGGCAGCCATTACCATTCTTATCTATTCCCAATTCCTGCTAAACACCTTGTATCTGGGCTTTTCCATAGGGGTGGCTCCTGTCATCGGATTTCTCTATGGAACCGGAAACCGGGTACGGCAGAAACGGGTATTTCGCAGCAACATGGGCTTTCTGGCCGGAGCCTCCGGGGTAATCTTCCTGCTTTCCCTGCTGGGAGGCTCCCCTATGGTCCGACTATTTGCAGCTGACACCTCCAGGGTCTATGAAATCGCCGCCCAGGGGTTCCCTGTCTTTTCCTTTGGCTTCCTCTTCTGCGGCTTCAATATTTTCGCCTCCTCCATGTTTACCGCCCTGTCAGGAGGGAGAATATCTGCCGTCCTCTCCTTTTTGCGCACCTTCGTGCTGCTGTCCGGAGGCATTTTATATTTCCCCCGCCTCCTAGGCCCCACCGGCATCTGGCTGGCCGTCCCAGTGGCGGAGGGCGTGATGTTCCTGGTATCTCTTGTTTGCCTTATGCATTATCGGGAAAAATACCGCTACTGAAAACTGGCCGGGCCTTTGTGGGAAATTGCTGCCAGAAAAAATTTATTTTGAAACAGGACATACAGCTGTCCGGATTATCTGCTATACTCTGTATGTAAACTTTATTAAATCAGCATAGCTCCGGGCACTGGGAGGAGCGGAGCGGTACTCAAAAATCAGCGTAGCTCCGGACAGTGCCCGGAAGGAACTTTCCAGACGCGCAGCGGATGAAAGTTTCTTCCACACCGGGGG
>CANPIM010000113.1 GCA_947574135.1 uncultured Lachnospiraceae bacterium | reverse complement strand
CTGAAAAAGTCGAAGATCCATCTGATCCACTGTCGTACCCGTCTCAAAAAAATGATAGGGGGCATCCATATGGGTTCCCGTATGGGTGTTCAGATCTATGCGCTCCGCCTCAAAATCATGGGTTGCATGGCGGGCCTCATATCCCACAATGGTGGGCTCGTAGGTAGGCCAGCCCGGGCAAACGTGGTAAATGGGCTGGGATAAATCCAGCATTTTCTTAACCTTTGGAATCATGCTTTTCGCTCCTTTAATTCAAACCGCAGACATCCTCATCAATCTCTGTCAAATACTCTTCTACATTATCTGCTGTCAGCAGCAGCACGGGAACCTGAATCTCCTCGGGAACCTCTTCCCCTGCAAAGTGAGAAACCAGAGCGTTGATAGACTCTTTTCCCATCTTCTTTGCCTGCTGAGCGCCGCATACCAGCACCTGTCCGCTCTTCAGGTATTCCACAATATCCGGGTTACCGTCAAAGGAGGCTACCAGCACCTTATCCTTCAGATCCAAATCAGCCACAGCCGTTACGGCTCCCAGGGTTGCCTGGTCATGGTTTGCAAATACGGCAACCAGATCGCTATTGGCGGTTACAATATTACGGGTCTGGGTATCTGCCTCGTCTACGGTGAAATCGCTTGTCTCAAGAACAGTGTTTACCTCAAAGCCGAACTCCTTTAAGGCATCCTCAAAGCCCTTGGTCCGGTTCTGTCCGTTGATACGGGAAAGGGGAATGGTAATCTCTCCCACGCTTCCGCTTAAGTTGTTATCCTTCATGTACTGGCCCAGGTACTTTCCTACCTCATAGGCTCCCTCATAGTTGGGGGTGGACACCATAGCCAGATAATTTCCTTCGTCAGTTCCAATGTCACAGATGATTACGGGGATACCGGCTGACTCAGCCTCCTCCAATACGGCCGGGCAGGAAGCGCTGTCCGTGGGGGAGATAATAATGGCATCAACCTGGGCGGTAATGGCATTCTGTGCGTTCTTCAGCTGTGTGGCAGAATCATTGGCGGAGTCATATACCTCTACCTTGTAGCCGGCCTCTGCCGCTGCGCTCTGAATACCGGCCTCTACCCAGTTCCAGAAAGGCGTGGTGGTGGAGGGTGTAATATAAGCAACGGTCTTAGCCTCGCCAGCCGGAGCCGCTTCTCCCTCTTCCTTCTCCTCCGGAGCCGGTGTCTCTTCTTTCTCTGCCGGAGCCTCGGTTTCCGTATTTGCAGCCGGAGTCTCCTCCTTCTTGCTGCCGCATCCAGCCAGCATGGTTCCCACCATCACGGTGCAGAGCAGCAGACTTAACAGTTTCTTTTTCATGGTAAATCCTCCTTTTTGTTTTTTGATCTTTAGATCTATTTGCACCCGCCAGATATTCGCCTTATGCCAAACATCTGTTCGAGTTCAAATCCTCTCACTAAAACAGATAGCCGCCTTCTCCTTAGACCTTTTTCCGGTTGGTCAGGCGCTCAAACAAAAGTGCCAGAATCAGCACGCTGCCCGTGGCAACGCCCTGCCAGTAGGGAGACACGCCTGTAATATCCAGACCATTGGTAAGAACACCCATAAACAACACACCGATGGCCGTTCCCAGAATGGTTCCCTTTCCGCCTGTCATGGCGCATCCACCGATAACAACAGCCGCCAGGGTATTCATCTCATAGCTGTTTCCGTAGTTGGGGTCCACAGCTCCAAAGCGGGATCCCATCAGCACGCCGCCGATGGCTGCCATGAGCCCGGAAATAATATAGGGCAGCAGCGTATAAAGCTTGGTATTCACACCGGCCAGACGGGTGGCCTCCACATTGCTGCCGATGGCATATGTATACCGGCCCAGCTTGGTATTGGACAATACCCAGTGAACCGCAAAGAACAGCAGAATAATCACCAGATAGTAAACCCGGAAGCCTGCGGCAATCTCCGCTCCGGCTATGGCCCGGAAGGAATCCGGCAGCTTGTTTACCGCATGCCCGCCGCTTAACAGATAGTCCGCGCTTCTGCACACCTGCATCATACCCAGGGTCACCACAAAGGCAGGAATGTCAAACCGGGATACCAAAAGTCCGTTGACACATCCAATCACCGCTCCCAAAAGCAACGTTACGGCAATAGCCAAAAACACGCTTTCTGTAGAACGCATCAGCATGGCTCCCACCATGGAGGTAATGCCAAGTACGCTTCCCACAGACAGGTCAATTCCGCCGGTGAGCATTACAAAGGTCTGCCCCAGAGCCAGAACCGCTGTAAAGCTTACCTGGGATAAAATGTTTGTCATATTTCTCGAGGTCAGGAAAACCGGAGATATAATGCACAGAATCACAAACAGAATGACCAGCGCTCCTCCCATGGTAATCTCTGACCGATGTCCTGCTGCAAATACCTGAAATTTTGACCGTGCAGCCTCATTTTTCTTTCCGCTCATGTTATCCTCCTTAAATTTCCTAAGAAATCCTGCTTCCCCTACGACGCTGTGCCAAAGGATGCATAGCTCATGATAATCTCCTCGCTGGCCTCCTTGGCATTCAGCTCTCCGGTAATGGAGCCGTCCCGCATAACCAGCACCCGATCACAGATGCCCAGCACCTCTGGAAGCTCTGAGGAAACCACCACCACACACACGCCCTGGGCCACCAGCTGATGGAGAATGGTATAAATCTCCGCCTTGGCCGATATATCAATTCCTCTGGTGGGCTCATCCAGAATCAGAACCTTGGGATTGGTCAAAAGCCATTTGGCCAGAACTACCTTCTGCTGGTTTCCACCGGAAAGGCTCTTGGCCGGATCCCGGAAATGCCCAAGCTTCACCCGAAGCTTCTCTATCATGCCCCGGCAATCCTCCTCCTCCCGCTTGTGGGGAAGTACGTAGGGTTTCCCGTTGGCCGTCTTGGCAAAGGCCATATTCTGGCAAATGGAGAAGTCCAGGAATAATCCCTCCTCCTTCCGGTTTTCCGTAACCAGGGCCAGGCCCTTTTTAATGGCATCTCCCGGATCTCCCTGCTTTACCTCGGCGCCGTCCACCCGGACCGTGCCTCCTTTTCTCCCCTCAGCGCCGAAAATGCTGCGCACCAGGGTGGTCCGGCCGGCTCCCACCAGCCCGGCGATCCCCAAAATCTCACCGCTTTTGGCCTCAAAGGACAGATCCTGGATAAAATCCCAGGTATCCCGGAGATGCTCCACCGTCAAAACGGGACGCTTTTCAAAATCCGCCGCCAGGTCCACCTTGCTTCCGAAGAAATCCTTGATTTCCCGGCCCACCATGGCCCGCACCAGCTTTTGCTCGTCCATCTCCTTCATATTCACATTCTTCAGGACACACTCTCCATCCCGAAACACTGTAATTTTATCAGAAATCTCAAAAATCTCATTAAAACGATGGGAAACTATAATAAAGGCCACGCCCTTTTCCTTCAGCCGCTTCACCACCGCAAAGAGCCGATCCGCCTCCTTCTGGGTAAGGGACGCCGTGGGCTCATCCAGAATAATCACCTTGGATTCATAGGAAACCGCCTTGATAATCTCCACGATCTGCTGCTCTGCCACTGTGAGATCCCGCAGACGGGACAAAGGCTGTATCTGCTCCTCCATGCCAAACATGGCCAGAAGCTCTGTGGTTCTGCGGATGGCCTCTCCCTTATCCAGAATGAAGCCGTGCTTAAAAATCTCCTTGTGTCCCAGAAACACATTTTCATAGACAGGGAGATGGGGCATGGAGTTAAACTCCTGCATCACAATGGCAATCCCCATGGAAATGGCTGCCGCCGGACTGTCGATTTTTACCTCTCTTCCCTCAAACTGGATACTCCCCTCATCTGCAGAATAAATGCCCGCAATGATCTTTCCCACAGTAGATTTTCCGGCGCCATTTTCCCCCATCAGTGCATGCACCTCCCCGGGCAAAAGCTCAAACCCCACCTTGTTCAAGGCCTGAACTGCACCAAAGGCTTTGGATACATCTGTCACCTTTAAAATCGGAGTTCCGGAAGCTGCCATTGGTCATCCCTCCAAATCTTTCTGATTATTGTATAAAAATAATAAGGTAATACAACCTAGTTTTTAATATTAATATTATATATAGATTTAGAAATAATGTCAAGTTCTTTATTTGAAACCTTCTGTTTTCTCTCTATAAATCAACTATGAATTTAAGAGAAGGCTGTGCAAATTGCACAACCCCCTCTCTTTATACAGCTATACTTCTCCGTCTTTTTAGTTATTCCGCACAATTCCGCCGTAAGAATGCCAATGCCTCCCGGGCCTCAGCCTCAAAATCCTTTGCATAGGCCTCACAGCTGATGCGCGTATCATATCCAATGGCCTTTAAAGCATCAAAGAAGGGCTTATAGTCCGCCTCCTTCTCCTCCTTGGGATACACACGGCCCGTGGGATTTGCAAAATGTACGTGGCGAAGATTTTCCCGGCCCTGCTCCAAAAGATGGGCCACCGGCTCCTGCTCCACAGTCATATGATAAAAGTCCACCAGCACCTTTACATGGGGAACATCCGCGTCCGCCCGAAGCTTGCAGCCCTCAGCAAAGGAATTGATCAGGTTACACTCCGGCTTCCGCAAGGGCTCAATCACAATGGTAATCTTGTGCTTTCCCGCCAGAGGAGACACCTGCCTGAGAAGCTCCACCACCTGCCTATAGCCCTCCTCCATGGAAAAGCCCTCCGGTACCCACTTGGCCTTGCCGCTTCCAAAGACCACATACTGAACGCCCAGCTCCTCTGCCCGTCCAAGAGCCATATCCGCGTAGGCCAGCACCTCATCCATGTTTACATCCGGTCCGGTGAGCCGAATGGTTCCCGGGAAGAAATTGTTGCAGGTCTCGCAGCGAAGGCCCGACTGGGCTACCTGCCGCTTAATCTCTGCAAACTGCTCCTCCGACAAGGCCGCCATTTCCGCCAGAGGCAGCTCCACATAATCATAGCCCAGCCTGGCAATGGTTTCCAGGCGCTCAATTCCAGTGCCATCCGCACCGGTGGCCACCATATTAAGACAACATCCAATCTTCATTTCTAACTCTCCTATTTAAAGTACCGCGTCGCCCTTCCCACTGCCCCAGCGTCTGGAAG
>CANPIM010000112.1 GCA_947574135.1 uncultured Lachnospiraceae bacterium | reverse complement strand
TCTCCATCAACGCAACAAGGGGCGTGATCACCAGGGTAATTCCTGGAAAAAATACCGACGGCGCCTGAAAGCAAAGAGATTTTCCCCCGCCGTAGGGAGGACCACAAAGGTATCCCTGCCGGAAAGAATCAAACGCATGATCTCCTCCTGACGTGCCCGCAGCCTAAAACGGGGCGGAAACATACTCTGAATTTTCTTTATTCTCTCTCCGATGAGATCCGCAGAATCCTCCCTTTTTCCGTCCGGTCCTATAGAAGAATAAAAATATTCCCCCTTCATTTTATATCTGGTATAAGGTGAAAAGCGTCTCATGGATCCTCTCTCCCTTTATAAATCCTTTATTTAAGCCATTTATCTAATTTAGGTACAAAATAATAATCAAATATGCTAAACTTCAATATCTATTTTACGCCTAATGTTATTTCTTTGCAACGTTTAGGTTTTGATTATTTTGTTGCATACTATATTTTCTATTATTCTCTGGTAGGTATATGACAGAAAAGACAAAAAAATTGGGCCCTCGGGGAGGGCCCCAGTCGCAATATTAGGAAAAATTAGGAAAAAAGAAGAGAAAGGAGATTTTTGTTTTGATGAACTACGAAACAAACCACACTTTTACAGACGAATACAGAAAAGGGGATTGCTGCTATGCAACCATCACCAGCCGCGACAGCAAAGGCTCCTACCTGGAGCTGGATAACGGTCAGAGAGCCTTTGCCTACGGAATAGGGAACCTTCCGAGCGGCACGAAAATCCTCTACACGATTACACGGTCCGCCTTCACCGGAAAACGCGCCATCGCCAAACTAGACAGCATCTGTAGTCTCTATAATGTCTGTGTATAAAACGCTCTCTTAAAACGCTCTCTCTTTCCCCTGGCAGAGCCAGACGGTTTTAACCGCCCAGGGCGGCTTCTGCCGGGGTTTAACATAAATATGGCATTCATGTACAGCTGTCATGTACAGCAGAAGGGACAAAAATATGAACCGTTACGATTATTACACACGCTGCGTTAATTTTGATGAACAGGAGTGGCTGACCGAGGAGCTTTATTATCCCGAGCCGGAAGAGGATTCCGACCGCAACCGGTATGTGCCCCACTCCTGCACCGAGTACACCAATGATTTTGATGACTACTATTTCTATTGCCTGTATGACAACGAGGACGAAGAGATAGAATACTGGGACGAGGACTGGGAAGTCAACGAGGACGAAGCGATGGAATGCTGGGACGAGGACTGGGAGGTCAACGAGGACGAAGCGATGGAATGCTGGGACGAGGACTGGGAGGACGACGAGACAGCTGTGGCAACCCAGGACGGTATTGAATCCCCATGATGTTAACCAAATACCTCCTATATATCTCATCCGACTTATGCAGAACATATTATCCGCCGCCAGCCATATGACCTTCCTCATGGCCTATTGCCTAAGGCAGCCCCCCCAGAAAAGGCAACCTGTTCTAAGGTTGAAAAAAGGGCTGTCTTATGCTAAATTATAGTTTATAAATACTAGCAAAAAGCGCATATAAGGGGAATTACATAGGGAGGTATTCTATGGCATTTTGGGAAAATATGAAAATCTGGCAGATGGGTCAGCTGCTGCAAAATCGGGCCCGTCCGGATGTGCAGAATATGTGGGGGCGCTGGCAGGACCGAATCCTGGACGTGAGGAGTTCTCTGATGTCAAATGCTACTCATCTAAGCGGCCTTCCCAAAGCCCCGGCAGCATATTTTCTGGCGTTTGTTGCCGTACTCTGCGAAAAGGAGCAGGAAGTCCCTCACCTGGAGATGGATGAAATAGGGGCTTCCTACCTTTCAGGCATCCTTGACAAAGGACGAGACTGGAAACAGACCATTGCCCTGTTCCTACCTTGCCGGGATCCTTCACCCCAGGAATGCTGGGACCGTATATTGCATTACACAGAAGATTTTATGGATAACGGTTTCCACACCAATACAGAGCTTAGGGAGCTTTTGGACCGGATTCAGAAGGTTAATCAACAGGCTTCCTTATCCGGAGAATGGGAAGAACAGGAAGCTATTGAGGAAGATAGAGACATTGAGGAACGGAAAATCCCCCAGGAAAGCATGGATCATCTCATCCGCATTATGAATGCGTTTGACGAAGCCTGGCAGCATCTAACCGGGAGGTATGCCGCTCCGACTCCAACTATTAAAACACTCTGCTCCCTGATTGAAAACGGTGTAAGGCAGATTATTCTCACCGGTGCACCGGGCACAGGCAAAACCTATGCGGCCATGGAAACGGTCAAGCTCCTGGGAGCTGATTCCGAAATTCATATGGCCCAGTTCCACCCCTCCTATGACTACACGGATTTCGTAGAAGGGCTTAGGCCCGTTCAGCTGGAAGGGGAGACCAAAAGCACCTTTGTCCGCCTGGACGGCAGCTTCAAGGCCTTCTGCCGTCATGTGGCGGAGGAAAATAAAAATCGGCAGAGTACACCGGAAGATACACATTGGGAACCTTTGTATTTCTTCCTTATTGACGAGATCAACCGGGCCAACCTGTCCCAGGTTTTCGGAGAACTGATGTTCTGTTTGGAGTCCGATAAGCGGGACAAGCCGGTGCAGACCCAATACCGAAATCTTCCCACATACCAGATTGGCGAAGATCACAAAGCTTCTCCTCTGGAGGATGATATTTTCTCCCACGGCTTCTTTATTCCAAAAAATGTGGTTATCATTGGCACCATGAACGACATTGACCGCTCTGTGGAAAGCATGGACTTTGCCCTGCGGCGGCGCTTTATCTGGCACGAGGTAAGGGTGGAAAAGGATCTTCTGAAAGCAGCCTTTGAAAGCGGAAATTTTGGTGTGATCCTCCAGGAAAATGCCGAAGAGGCTGCCCAGCTTGTGAGCAGGCTGAACACGATTATTGAAAATAGCGCGTCCCTTGGGCTGAACCGGCACTATGACATCTCTCAGGGGCAGTTTAGTCTGCCCGTCCCGGAAGCGGACACTCTAAATGCGCTTATGCTATTTGTGTGGAAGTATCGCATTGAGCCTCTTCTGCAGGAATATGTCCGGGGTGAGGCACAGGAGGAGGCAGACGCATTTATCCAAAAATGTGCGCAGGCTCTGGAACTCGCAGACAAAGGCAATGCCGGCAGCAAAGCAGAGCACCCGGCCAGTTGACCAGGAAGAGGATTGACCATGCCCTTACTTTATGACCATGGCCCTGTGGGAAGCTTGGAAGCTCTGTGCAGGGATATACAGAATCAGATTGATAACGGGAACTGCCGTATGGTGGATTTGTTGGACGTGAGAGAGAAGGCAGAACAAAAGCCCAAGATTTTTCAAAAGGAAAACGGCGTTTGGAAGTCAGGACAATATATCGGCTTATTGGAATATGAGGGGAAGCGGGTAACCATCACCTCCCGGTTCGATGAAAGGAACCCGCAGCCATTTTTCCTCTGGTATCTCATGGAAAATTTTCTGGGAGAATCCATGATTTCCCTGGAGAGCATAAGCGGCACCTATGAGAAAAGCTTTTTCGATCAGCTCCTGGCCGTCCGGATGGCCGTCCGGATCCAACAGGCCTTTAAAAAGGGCGGGCTGCGAGCATACCAAAGCTTTTGCCGCAATGACACCAAAATAAGCGGTGTTATGGATATCCCCCGGCATATTCGCGAAAATCTAGATCTGGACAACAGCCGCATGGCCTACCGGACCCAGGCCTACAGTCTCCACAATCACTGGAACATTTTATTTCTCCAGGCAGACGCATTAGCCTGCAGGCGCTTTCCTGATCTCATGCGTCGTCTTAAAAGGCGGCTGCCCGAATACTCTGCCGCCCTGCGCACCCTGTCCCAGGCAGCTCCCAGCTGGGAGGAGGCCAGGCTCAGCCAGGTGCTAAGCCGCACGGAACAAAGGCTTTCCAATCCCATTTACCGGGACTGTGAGCCCGTCCGACAGGCTGCCCGGGCCATCCTGCGGCGGCTGGGGACAGACCTGGGCAAAGGCGGCACATCTGCCGTCACCGGCGTATTCCTGGATATGGATCGGCTGTGGGAGCGTCTGCTGGAGGACATGCTGTTTTCCGGGGCCGAGAAGCCCTTCTCCCAGCAATCCCGGCTTGTGCTAAACGGACATATGCTGATTCGACCCGATTTTTATTTTCCCAACCCGCGCATGGTGTTGGATGCCAAGAACCGCCCGGTCTGGGAAATGACTCTGCCGTCCGACAGTGAAATGGCCAGGGAAAGCGCCCCCGGCCATTTCAAAGCAGGCAGCCCGGAGGGAAAATGGAGTGAGCGGACGGAGCCGCCAGATGCCATCCGGGACAATGTGTACCAGGTCCTCAGCTATATGCTGGCCCTGAACTGCTCCCAGGGCGGGATCGTATTCCCCTCCCATAACCGCCACAGTCCGGTCCGCGATCCCATCGGTCCATTGGGGCTATATTTTTGGCGGATTCCCGTCTGCATTCCCCAGGCAGAAAAATACCAGGACTTTCGGAACCTGCTGGAGAAGGAGTTCCTGCGCCTGCGCAGGCAAGCCCCCGTCTGTGGGCTCCTGACCTGATAAAACGCCTTTTCTGTCTGTTGGCATCTGTGACACGCAAGGCCTCTTTCCAGATTTATGCAGGGGCCCTTCTGGGAAGGCCTGTCTGCCTTCTTATCCTTTATGGAATAAACCCAGCCAGCAGCCAGATATGCGCAGATCAATTTTCTTCATGATAAGGCAAAATGGGCCAGGACCCTGTCTCCGTAATGCAATAATATTGGTCGGTCTCCGTATTCACCCCGATAACAGGAATGATACCGCTGTCCAGAACAGTCCCGTTTATGTAATAATGGCTTTCTCCATCAAAATAAATATCATGAAATCTTGGATCTCCGGACAGCTCTGCCGTTCCTACATGTCCCGCCACAATCTTCATGTCATGATAAAACTTACCTGTCTGGGCCGGATATTTCTCCGTAAATGTATAATCATCAGTCCCCCACTCCCATAGGTCCTCCGCCTCTTCCTCTATTCCGGCATGGACAAATATTGTATTTCCCTCTGTATAATATCTTGGCAGATTTTGCATCCATATAAGATATCTTTCATCATCTTCATCGTCAAACGCATCTTCCTCTCGGGTTTCATCTATGGGCCATTGTCCGTCGCATACCATATCCTCATGATTTCCCATAAGCGCAATCACTTTATCACTTCCATATTTATCCTGCATCCTCATAATCTTATCAAGAACGCCATAGCTGTCCGGTCCGTGTACATAATCCCCCAAAAGAACAAGTTTATTGTCGCCGGATAAATCGACCAGGGAAAGTGCATACTCAAAAGCATCTAGGCATCCGTGTATATCACTCATGGCGTAAATAATCATCCTTTTTCCTCCTTTTGATTTCATCCTTTATTTTTAAATAACGCAAAAACCTGCAGACACAACATCTACAGGTTTCTCGCTGAGCTATTTACCTAGCTCCCCGAGTAGGGCTCGAACCTACAACCCCGCGGTTAACAGCCGCGTGCTCT
>CANPIM010000111.1 GCA_947574135.1 uncultured Lachnospiraceae bacterium | reverse complement strand
CGGCATTGAGGACGTGTGTCTCAGCACCCTGACTCTGGTGGGTCCCAAGGGAATCCGGGGCAAGGTTCCCATGCGCATGAATAAGGCGGAGATTGAAAAGCTTAAGGCCAGCGCCGACGCTTTGAAATCCGTGATTGCAAAGATTGAAATCTGAGAACCCGGGAAACGGGAGAGAATAGGAGGTTAGCAAATGGTATATAGCTATTATCCTGGCTGCACCTTGAAGAATAAGGCGCAGGATTTGGATCGATATGCCAGAATGTCGGCAGAGGCTTTGGGCTTTACCCTGGAGGAGATAAAGGAGTGGCAGTGCTGCGGCGCCGTGTATCCCCAGGCCTCCGATGAGATAGCCACCAAGCTGTCGGCGGTGCGGGCACTCAATGACGCCAAGGAGAAGAAACAGGATCTGGTGACCCTGTGCTCTGCCTGTCATCACGTGATCAAGCGGGTGAATGACGATATGCGGCATGTGGAGGACATCCGGACAAAGGCAAACAATTATCTTAAGCTTGACACCCCCTATGAGGGAGAAACCCAGGTGCTTCATTTCCTGGAGGTGCTTCGGGATCGGGTGGGCTTTGAGAAGCTAAAGGAAAAGGTGGTAAAGCCCCTGACAGGAAGGAAGATTGGAGCCTATTACGGGTGCCTGCTTCTTCGGCCCAGCGGGGTCATGGCCTTTGACGATCCGGAAAATCCCACCATTATAGAAGATTTTATCCGGGCCCTGGGCGCAGAGGCTGTGGTATATCCCTATCGAAATGAATGCTGCGGCGGCTACATATCCCTGAAGGAGAAAGCCCTGGCGGGAAGCCTGGTGGATCAGGTGATGGAATCGGCCATGGACAAAGGAGCACAAGAGCTGATCACGGCCTGTCCCCTCTGCCTTTATAATCTGAAGAACAGCGGCGCGGCCCGGAAGCTTCCGGTACGCTATATTACGGAGCTTTTGGCTGAGGCTCTGGGACTTATGACAGAATAGGGGGTGGAAGCATGCATAGAACAGAAAAAGAACAGGCGGATCTTATCCGGGAGATTAGCGGTGTGGATACGAGAAAATGTATGAAGTGCGGAAAGTGCTCCGCCTCCTGCCCGGCCTACGACGAAATGGACATCCGTCCCCATCAGTTTGTCTCCTATGTACAGAATGGAGACGTAAAGGCGCTTTTGGAGTCCAAGAGTATCTGGAAATGCCTTTCCTGCTTTGCCTGCCTGGAGCGGTGCCCCAGAGATGTAAAGCCGGCCAAGCTTATTGAGGCTGTGCGTCTCATGGTGATTCGCCAGCGGGGAGAGGACTATCTGTCTCCCAACGAGGTTCCGGAGCTTTTGGATGAAGAGCTTCCCCAGCAGCTTTTGGCAAGCGCGTTTCGCAAATACAGGAAATAAGAGAAAGGTTGGAGGTGAAGGGAGTGCAAAGAATCGGAGTATTTGTCTGTCATTGCGGGTCCAACATTGCGGCCACCGTGGACGTGGCGCGGGTGGTGGAGGCGGCAGCCAAGGAGCCGGGCGTGGTCCATGCAGAGGACTATGCGTACATGTGTTCGGAGGCTGGCCAGCTGAAAATCCGCGAGGCAATCAAAGAAAAAAATCTTACAGGCATTGTGGTCTGCTCCTGCTCTCCGCGGATGCATGAGAATACATTCCGGCAGGCGGCAGAGCGGGCGGGCATCAATCCCTATATGGTGGAGATCGCCAACATTCGGGAGCACTGCTCCTGGATTCACAAGGATATGGAGGAGGCAACGGAAAAGGCCGTGATTCTGGCCCGGGCTGCCATTGCAAAGGTAACCTTAAACGCCCCCTTGCAGGCGGGAACCAGCAGGGTGGTGAAACGGGCCCTGGTCATCGGCGGAGGCATTGCGGGAATTCAGACGGCCCTGGATATTGCGGACGCAGGCTATGAGGTGGATATTGTGGAGAAAACCCCAAGCATCGGAGGGCGAATGTCTCAGCTTGACAAGACCTTCCCCACGCTGGACTGCTCGGCCTGTATTCTGACCCCCAAGATGGTGGAGGCTGCTGCTCACGAGAAAATCCATATTTATACATATAGCGAGGTGGAAAAGGTATCCGGCTTTGTGGGAGATTTTACGGTGGATATCCGGAAAAAGGCCCGGAGCGTGGATATGAGCAAGTGTACGGGCTGCGGGGTCTGTCAGGAGAAATGTCCCTCCAAGAAGGCGCCCAGCGAGTTTAACCGGGGCTTAAATACCCGGAGCGCCATCTATACGCCTTTTGCTCAGGCCATTCCCAATGTGCCGGTTATCGATCGGGAAAACTGCATCAAGTTTAAAACCGGCAAGTGCGGCGTCTGCGCCAAGGTGTGCCAGGCCGGCGCCATTGACTACGAGCAGAAGGACGAGATTGTAACTGAGAACTATGGCGCCATTGTGGTGGCCACAGGCTTTGATACCATAAAACTAGATCAATACGATGAGTATTCCTACAGCACCAGCCCGGATGTGATTACCTCCCTGGAGCTGGAGCGGATTATGAACGCCGCCGGCCCCACCAAGGGACATCTGGAGCGGATGTCGGATCATAAGCCGCCTAAATCCATGGTGTTTATTCAGTGTGTGGGATCCCGCTGTGCGGATAAGCGGGGAAAGAGCTATTGTTCCAAGATTTGCTGCATGTATACGGCCAAGCATGCCATGCTTATCCGGGATAAATATCCCGATGTGGAGGTGACCGTATTCTATATTGATGTGCGTACTCCCGGAAAGAACTTTGACGAGTTTTATCGGAGAGCTGTGGAAGAGTACGGCGTAAATTACATCAAGGGCCAGGTAGGCAAGGTGGCCGAGATAGGCGATAAGCTTCTGGTTCAGGGCGTGGATCTCATTGATAACAAGCGGATTCTTATGGAGACGGATATGGTGGTTCTGGCTACGGCCATTGAGCCCAACCCGGATGTGAGAAAGATTGCCACTATGCTGACTGCCAGCATTGACACCAACAACTTCCTTACCGAATCCCATGCAAAGCTTCGGCCGGTGGAATCTCCCACAGCGGGAATCTTCCTCTCCGGCGTGTGTCAGGGACCCAAGGATATTCCGGAGACGGTGGCTCAGGCCGGCGCTGCGGCTGTAAAGGTGGTGGGACTTCTTGCCAAGGATCACCTGGTAACCAATCCCTGTGTGGCCAAGTCCGACGAGCTTTTGTGCAACGGCTGCTCCTCCTGCGAGAAGGTCTGCCCCTACGGCGCCATTTCCTATGTGGAGAAGGAGGTCAATGATCACGGCATCCGGGAGAACCGGCGGGTGGCATTGGTGAACAGCGCCCTCTGTCAGGGCTGCGGAGCCTGTACGGTGGCATGTCCCTCGGGAGCCATGGATTTGCAGGGCTTCTCGAACAGACAAATTCTTGCGGAGGTGGATGCAATATGCAGGTAGAAAAGACACAAGAATTTCGGCCCAAAATCGTGGCCTTTTGCTGCAACTGGTGCAGCTATGCAGGGGCGGACCTGGCGGGAAGCAGCCGGCTTTCCTATCCTGCGGATGTGAAGATTATCCGGGTGCCCTGCTCCTGCCGGGTAAATCCCATGTTTATCCTGCGGGCCTTCCAGCGGGGAGCCGACGGAGTGATTCTGTGCGGCTGCCATCCGGGAGACTGCCACTATACAACAGGCAACTATTACGCCAGAAGAAGAATGACCCTTTTGTTCTCTATGCTGGATTATCTGGGGGTGGAAAACGGACGGACCCGGGTAGAATGGGTGTCTGCGGCCGAGGGCGTAAAGTTTTCCGCTACCATGAATGAGTTTGTGGCAAAGATTCATTCCCTGGGTGAAAACGTGAGATTGGAGGATTTGCGATGCAAGAGAGATTAGTAGAGAGAGCAAAGGAACTCCTGGCAGACGGAACCGTGGTCCGGGTATTGGGCTGGAAACAGGGAGATTTGGGCTACAATCCGGAGCCGGCTTATTTTAACAGCCCGGAGGAGCTAAAGGATTTTGTGTATGACGGCTTCTGCGGCGCAAACCTAAGCAAATACATGATTCAGGCGGGGAAGCTTGAGGGAAATACCCTGGTATTCTTAAAGCCCTGCGATACCTACAGCTTTAATCAGCTCATCAAGGAGCACCGGGTGAAGCGGGAGAAAACCTATATCATCGGTGTGGGCTGTAAGGGAACCCTGGATGTGGAGAAAATAAAAAAAGCGGGGATCAAGGGCATTGAGAGCATTTCTCAGGAGGGAGAGACCCTGAAGGTCCAGACGATTTACGGAGAAAGGGAGCTTCCCTTTATGGATGCCCTTCTGGAGCGCTGTACTGTGTGCAAGGGGAAAACCCATCAGGTGTACGACGAGCTCATAGGAGCCCAGGAGGGAGAAGAGGCCGGCCCTACGGGCAACCGCTTTGCCATGGTGGAGAAGCTGGAGGCCATGTCCCCCAAGGAGCGCTTCGCCTTTTGGCAGGGAGAGCTGTCCCGCTGTATCCGCTGCAATGCCTGCCGGAATGTATGCCCGGCCTGCAGCTGCCTCAAGTGTGTCTTTGACGGCAATCAGTTTGACAGCGCCCAGAAGGCCAACGCGGATACCTTTGAGGAGCAGATGTTTCATATTATCCGGGCCTTCCATGTGGCGGGGAGGTGTACGGACTGCGGAGAGTGCAGCCGGGTATGTCCCCAGGGAATTCCCCTTCATTTATTAAACCGGAAGTTTATTAAGGACATCAATACCTTTTATGGAGAATATCAGGCGGGTGAGGACACGGACAGCCGTGCGCCTCTGACCAATTTCACCTTCGAGGACGTGGAGCCTGGCGTGGTAGGAGAGAGGGGGCGGAAATAGTCATGTATAAGATAGAGAAAAGCCGGCTGTCGGAGCTTTTGGCAGCCATAGGCGCAAAAGAGGATCTGTTTCTGCCGCTGAAAACCGGTGAGCAGACCAACTATGGTCTTTGGACCCAGGAGGCCCGGGTGGATCTGGACACCCTAAAGACCGTGAAGTCCGGCAAGGACTGCTTCTTTCCCCAGAGCGAGGTGCTGTATCGATGTCGAAAGGAGGCGGGAAAGCTGGCCATTGATCCCGAGGCCCTTAAAAACCAGCCCTTTGTGGTCTTTGGTATGCGGGCCTGCGATGTGCAGGGATTAAAGGTTCTGGACAATGTATTTTTAAAGGATCCCGTGGACAGCTTTTACGCCGCCCGCCGGGAGCATGGCACTGTGGTGGCCCTGGCCTGTCATGAGCCGGAGGAGACCTGCTTTTGTAAGGTGTTCGGCATTGACGCATCCGATCCGGGGGCTGATGTGGCTACCTGGATGGTGGGGGAGGAGCTTTACTGGAAGGCCCTGACGGAAAAGGGAGAGGCTCTGACAGAATCGGTGAAGGAGCTGCTTTCGGAGACCGGGGAAGAGGCTGTGGAGGAGGAGAAGCAGAAGATTCAGGCTATCATCCAGAAGCTTCCTTATTCTCATCTAAATCTCTCAGCCTTTACGCCGGAGCGGACCATGGAGCTTTTTGATTCTCCTCTGTGGGAGGAGATGTACCAGCCCTGCCTGGCCTGCGGCACCTGTACCTTTGTGTGCCCCACCTGCCAGTGCT
>CANPIM010000110.1 GCA_947574135.1 uncultured Lachnospiraceae bacterium | reverse complement strand
AACCCGTGTTACCGCCGTGAAAGGGCGATGTCTTAACCGCTTGACCAAGGAGCCCTCTTTTACCCTGCCCCTTTGGGCCTAATCTCAACGAATGATATAGTACCATACTTTGGAACATTTGACAAGAGCAAAATTTGCATTTTCAAAAACTTCTTTATCCCCATTTACCTGTTATTTACAGCGCATTGGCACCCTTATTTGCGTCTCTGTCCACGGCCCATTTATCGGCCATGCTCTAAAAAGCAGCCCTCATCGTGAGAATAAATCACCCCCACGGCCTGGAGATACGCATACACAATGGTGGTTCCCACAAACTTCATTCCCCGCTTTTTCAAGTCCGCCGATACCTTGTCCGAGAGCTCCGAGCAGGTCAAGCCCTTTTCGTAGATCACTCTACCCTTGGTCCAGTGCCAGATATAGCTGGAAAAGCTCTCAAATTCCTGTTGGATTTTGCGAAACACGCCGGCGTTTGTCACGGCTGCCTGAATCTTTCGGCGATTGCGAATAATTTGTGGATTCTCCATCAGTCTTTCCACATCCTCCTCTTGATATGCACAAACCTTTTCCAGATTAAAATTGTCAAAGGCCTGCCGGAAAGCTTTCTGCTTGTTTAACACGCACTCCCAGGTAAGGCCGGCCTGGAAGGATTCCAGCACCAGCATTTCAAAGAGCTTGTGATCGTCGTATACAGGAACGCCCCACTCCTCATCGTGATATTGGATATATCGTTCATTCTTTGGATTTGCCCACTGACATCTGCTCTTTCCGTCTGCCCATTCCATTTTGAAACCCTCCCTTCGGCCTTGTCAGGCCTTATTCTAAAGCGCCGTCCCCTTTTTGGGAGAAAACAGGCTTTTGGTCTCCACGCCCTCCAGGGTCAGCAGGGCAATCTTTTTTTCCAGCCCTCCGGCATATCCGGTCAGGCTCCCGTTAGTCCCCACTACCCGGTGACAGGGAATAATAATAGAAATAGGGTTGTGGCTCACCGCACCCCCCACAGCCTGGGCCGACATATAGGAAAGCCCCAGGACGGGCGCCACCTTTTGGGCTATCTCCTTATAGGTGGTCACCTCTCCATAGGGAATCTCACAGAGAAGCTTCCAGACAGCCCTTCGAAACTCACTGCCCGAGGGTGCAAGCTTAAGACGACTGGGAGAAGGCCTCTCCCCCCGGAAATAACCGTCCAGCCACTGTACAGTTTCACGAAGAATTCCGGAATCTCTGTTTTCCCTTATCTCCTCCTTCTCCGCTCCCAAAAAATACTTCTGCCCCTCTATCCAAAGCCCTGCAAGCGTTCCTTCTCTCTCCGCAAGCAAAAGACGACCCACGGGAGAATCATAGCTCATAGTGTACAACATTGATTTTCATCTCCTTTCCTCCCCAAACAATTCCTCCAGACTATACACCCGCACCTCCGCTTTATCCTCCACATCTCTGTAGGCCGGCCACATAATCCCTATGGTAGAATACACAAGAACCAAAATCATCCACAGACACACCAGCCTCCCCAGGCCACTCCTCCATCTTGCTCCCCGGGCTCCCCATTTTTCTCTCAGCCATTGGCCCCAATATCCCAACCCTCTGGTCACATAATACAGAAAGGGCACCAACATAGGCATACTATACCGCCCCTGAGGCTGATAATCATTGGAATAGGAATACCAGATATTTAAAACATTGGGAAGCGCCACGGCCGTCACAAGCCCCAGGTGCAAACATATCTGCGACACATCCACAGACCCTTTTCCAGCTCCTGCTTTGCTGGCCTCTGTTTTTCTTTGCCTTATCCTCTCTCTGCTTCCCGAGCCAAAATTCCTTCCCAATCCCCTGACACAGGAAATAAGAACACCTGTTCCTCCTATAAAAAACAGGCCTCCGTATCCTCCAAAGATCCAGGCCCGGTGCGCTTCTGTAAGGGGCGCCAAAACCCCTACAAAGCCCTTAAACACCAAAATGGCCCAATCAGACCGAAACAGCATGTCTGTCAGAGACATTCCCATGTTGATGCAGTTTCGCCTTCCCGAGGGCTTAAAGAGATCCATGGCATACAGCTCCGCACATTCCTCCTGGGTCCGAAGTCCCAGGAAATCCCCTTCATACAAAACATAATTTCGAACAAACCACCAGCCCGTCAGAGCCAGAACAAGCCCCAAAATCAGCAGACCCTTTCCAAAAAATTCCTTCCCACACTTTTCTCCATTTCTGGCCCTCTCCAGGAAACAGCCCGCAAAAACCAGAGCAGCCGTAATCAAAAAGCCATAGGCATTATAATAAGAAAGCACACAAAGAGACAGGCTCACTCCCAGCCAGACGCAGGTCCGAATGGAAAAATCATCCTTCATGCCCCTCGCCAGGTAATACAGAATCATGGCCGAAGCCATGAGCGCTGCGGAATCACAATTCAAATAGGTAAACAATAGACAGGACTGGGGCAGGCACACATTCAGCAGCAAAAACACCCAGCGAAGGCTCCTTCTCTCAAACAGCAGGCCTCCCAAGGCCCACACATACCAGAAAAAGACCACGCCGCTGAGCACGCTGACCAGACGTCCGGCAAACAGCAGGGCAAAGGCATTCTCCGTAAAAAGCATGGCAAGGCCTATAAACAAAGCCTCCACCATCTGCGGCAGAATGGGACGAAAGGCATAGGTAAAGCCCCAGGTATAATCCATAATTTCCTTCTGATAGCCTGTGGGAAGCTTCCCGTATTTTAATATAAACTGTGCGATTTGCAGACGCATATTTTCATCCGGTCCCTCATTCAGGGGCAAAAGAAAGGCCCAGAAGAGCCATGTACCCAGTATAAAAACAAAAAAGAACATTTCTATCCATATATCTCTTGAAAGCCTTTTCACCTATACCATCCTCCGGGAAATGAACATGGTGGGATTATAACAGGGAATGGAAAAAAGTGCAAGACAAATTTCCTGATGGAAGCAGGCCTTTAACTCCTTTAACTTCTTTAACTCCTGCCTCCTAACTCCATGCCCCGCCTTCTCATTCATGCCGCAGAACCATACCATCCATCTGCTCCAGCGAGACCAGGGCCAGCCTTCTTTTGGTATCCGCACAGAGATTAAGCACCTCCCGTCTCACATCTCCACGAGGGCCCCCTTCCTCTTCTGTGACATTCTCACAGACGCCGCATTCTTCCCCCTCCTCTGGTATTTCTCTTTCAAGCTTCCCGGACCAGCTGACCAGAAAATCCGACAGCAGCAAGTGCTTTCTGTTGTGAAGCTTCCAATATTTTATCACAGCCTGGGCCTGTACCTGAAAATATGCAGAATCCTTTCTTTTCCCGCCGTCGGTAAGCTCATAGGCATAATCGGTGATATACAGTTGATAATCATAAAAATAGCCCATCTGCCGGTAGTGATCCATTATAGCCGCCGCCTTTTTGTGAAACAAACACGCCTCGTCACGAATGCCGGTGATCTCTCTTATGGTGGAAAACTGTATAAAATTTCCCCGTTTTCTTCTCTTGCTTATGGCAATGCGCCGTATTAGATAATGACACAGCAGGACATTATCCAGGGAACCCCGAAAGCCATAGGTGTGTTTCCGCACTTCCTCCCATTTCCCATAGTCCTGTTGGGCCCAGAAGCTCCTTTATTTTCGGCTCATATGTGCTATCCAGGGGCAAATATTTCACATAATAGTCAAAGGCATGCCGGCTCTCGCCGTCCAGCGTCTCCCTCTCCCCCTGTTCCCGCTCACAGACGGTCCTGAAATCCCTTTTCCAAAGGACAGCCCTACTCATCCTTCCTACATTAAAAAGGGAAACGGGCGCCTTGATAATCTGACCGTTCTTTTCCTCCGCGTATTGAAAGAGCGGCGGTATGGCAGAATAGGAATAGCCCTTTTGTCCCTTTGGCTTGTCCTTTAGGGGAAGAAACATCTGTTTTTCTATGGCAAAGCCACATGGACGGTCAGAAATGGACAGGGCCATGGAACGCATTTTGTCTATGCTGTTTTGGATTTCCCTTCGAAGCATACATTTCCCCTGGGACGAATATTGGGGATTCCGCCCCGTCAAAATCTCCCAGACAGTCTGTACATATACGGTCTTTTCCTGAGATATCTGGATGGAATATATTGCATCCAAAACACACATATCAAAATAAGACAGCTTTTCATCCCCCAAAAGCAGTGAACATCAGTTCGTTTTTATCTAACCCACAGTCCGGATCTCTTTCCAAAAAATAGGGTTGGTTTAATTGGTATTTCTCCGGATGATCCCGCAGCAGATTGGCCACATAGGTGTTATTGATATGCAGTTCATTCACCTGGCTTATGAGTCGCAGCAGCTCCTTATGATACACGTCTGGCTGTTGCCTTTGTCCCGGGCCGGAGGCAAGAAACAGGCGGGCAGAGGCGCCGTCAAAGAGGTGTGCCCCAAGGAACGCTTCTCTTTGTGCCTCCGGGATCTGATAATATCGGCCAATATATTGATAAAAGGAATCCATCTCCCGGCTCACCTGATCCATGGCAAACTCATTATTCAGATATCGGATAATAAAATTCTGGGCAGCATCCGGATACTGAAGGGCATACTCACAGTATGTTCTCATATAGCATATCCTATAGTAGGACCAAAAATAAATGTGTTCCCGCATCTCCCGGGAAAACTGAGAGGAAACCGGAAGGCAACGAGAGCCTGCAGACTCTTTTTCCGAGAGGACCCACTGGATCATATACTGCAGCGTCCCCTTTTCTTTCTGAGGCCCCCCTGCGTACAGAAGATAGCACCGGGCCAGGGGCACCTTTTTCCTGTCCCGCCCGGCCCGTCCCACCTCCTGATAATAATCCTCCAGGCTTCTGGGCATATCATAGTGAATGACCAGAGAGATATCGTCTTTATCAATCCCCATGCCAAAGGCTTTGGTGGCAATAAGGATATTTTTGCATGGCTCAGTTCCGGAACGTGCCTTTCGCTGTGGATTTCCTTCCTCGTCATAGCTCCTTAAAAATTCATTTTTATTATCACGCTTTTCCTTCTCCGGCATCTGGGCATGATATTTCACCAGCCGATCCCGAAGCCATTCCTTCTCTTTCAGAATATCGTAAAGCTCGTCCACCCCGGCCACCGTAGTCCGATAGATAATACATACCCTTGTCCGGTTTTCCTCAAGGAGCTCCAGAAGCCGTTCCTTCCTGGTTTTCAGCGCAGCGCTCCCCCCGTCCTTATGAGGGGCTTCGTCTCTTCTGTCATAGTCCGAACATCTCTCCACCTGGAGGGAAGAATTCCTGCGTTTTTCCACATCAAACCTTTCCCCATACTTTTTCTTCTCATACTCTTCTTCATTCACGGAAAATCCCAGGAGATTCTTGATCTCCGCCCGGTCCTTTGGGGTGGCTGTGGCCGTAAACGCGCTTATAATGGGCCGCACCGGTCTTTGACGGATAAATCCTGCAATATGCAGATAGCTCTCCCGAAAATCAAAGCCCCACTGAGACATGCAATGCACCTCATCAATTACCACATGAGGAATCCGAAGTCCACTCCTCTCAGCCTTCCAAAGCGCCCGCAAAAACTTCTGATCACACAGCCGTTCCGGGGATACATATAAAAGCTTATACTGGATTTCCCGTTTTTCCTGCCCCTTCCTCTTGGGATTTTGTATTTCAGAAAACATGGCGTCCATGGACAGACCCTCCATACCGGGATAAATGGCCTTAAACCAGAGGTTTTCATAGTAGTTGGCCTGTCTTGCATCCTTTGACGCAGAATGGTAACGGGGATAATGTCCGTTATTAAAATTGTGTACCTGGTTCT
>CANPIM010000109.1 GCA_947574135.1 uncultured Lachnospiraceae bacterium | reverse complement strand
CCTGTGGGGGTCGGTACACGCTGTGCAGCGCCGATCAGCTTGCCGTTCAGCTCGGGGATTACCAGGCCGATGGCCTTTGCAGCACCAGTGCTGTTGGGAACGATGTTCACAGCGCCTGCGCGGCTTCTTCTCAGATCGCCCTTTCTCTGGGGACCATCCAGGATCATCTGATCACCGGTGTAAGCATGAATGGTGGTCATGATACCGGACTGAATAGGAGCCAGCTTGTTCAGAGCGTCAGCCATGGGAGCCAGGCAGTTGGTGGTACAGGAAGCTGCGGAAATCACAGTATCCTCTTTGGTCAGAGTCTTATGGTTTACATTGTAAACGATGGTGGGCAGATCATTGCCGGCCGGAGCGGAAATCACAACCTTCTTTGCGCCTGCCTTAATGTGTGCGGAAGCCTTATCCTTGGAGGTGTAGAAGCCGGTGCACTCCAGAACCACATCTACGCCAATCTCGCCCCAGGGCAGCTCAGCTGCGTTGGCCTTTGCATAAATCTTGATCTCCTTGCCATCTACGATAATGGAATCCTCGGTTGCGGAAACCTTATCAGCATACTCGTATTTGCCCTGAGAAGAGTCATATTTTAACAGATGAGCAAGCATTGCCGGGCTGGTCAAATCATTGATCGCCACTACCTCATACCCCTCTGCCCCAAACATCTGTCTAAATGCAAGGCGGCCGATACGTCCGAAACCATTGATTGCTACTTTTACTGCCATGATAGAATTCCTCCTATTTGAATAAAATAGTTTTTGCAGGTTCTCCCAAACATTTCCAAAGGACCTACAACCTATGTCCTATTGTACCCAATTAAATGCAAAATTTCAAGTTCTAATTTAAATTTTGTTATATCCTTGCATTTTCTTATTGAAAATTTCTTGCCATTGTGTATTTTTTACTTTATTATTTCTACGTATAAGAATCCCCTTCCCGGACTGGAAAATTCTGGCCGGGAAGGGACACAAGAAAGGATTCCTTCTATGATTGATTTTCATATGCATTCCTGCTTTTCCGGGGACAGCGATGCCCCCCTTGAGGACCAGCTTCTGGCGGCCCTTGGGCAAGGCCTTGACGCCCTGTGCTTTACGGATCATTTAGACTACGAATACCCGGATCCGGAGGTGGATTTTATCCTGGATACCAAGCCCTATCTCTTTCAGATTGCCCGGCTTCAGGAGCGCTATTCCAAACAGATCTCGGTGTATGCAGGGGTAGAGCTGGGCCTGCAGCCCCACCTGGGAAATTTTTACAGCTCCTATTGCAAAAGCTGGCCCTTTGACTATGTCATCGGCTCCACCCATCTGGTAGAACATAAGGATCCCTACTATCCGGAATTCTGGGCAAGCCACACCACCCGCTCCGGTGTGGAGGCCTTCTTTCAGGTCACCCTGAAAAATATGAAAGCCCATGACTGCTATGACGCCTACGGACACCTGGATTATATCAATCGCTATATTCCCAGGGACTATCCGGCCTTCTCCCACACGGATTACATGGATCTCATAGACGGCTGCCTGCGGCATCTGATTGATAAAGGGAAGGCCCTGGAGGTCAACACCGGAAGCTTTCGATCCGGCCTTTCCTTCCCCAATCCCGGTCCTGAGATCCTGCGGCGCTATAAAGAGCTGGGGGGAGAGCTTTTGATCACCGGCTCTGACGCCCATACCCCCGCCTATGTGGGCAGTCACTTCTCAGAGACCTACGCCCTTATACGGGAATGCGGCTTTTCCTATCTGACCATGTACCAGCAGAGAAAGCCCATCCAGATTCCACTGTGAAATAAGCTTACTCATCCTCCGGCGCTTTGCCTTCCTCCCCTTCCTCCGCTGCCTTCTTTTCCTCCCAGTAGCCGATTATTCCGTCGGCGATTCCCTGGGCCAGCTTCTTCTGGTATTCCGCATCCTGCAAAAGCTCCCGCTCTCCGGGATCGCTTAGGAATCCCACCTCAATAAGCGCAGCCGGCATCTTGGTCTCCTTTACCACCACAAAGTCCTCGGTGCGGGCTCCCCGATCCACAGCCCCTGTTTTTTCGATGGCGCTGGCCTGAATTTTTTCAGCCAGAGACTGGCAGTCCTCATCCCTGTCCTTTCCATAATACGTCTCAATGCCGCTGGCCTCTCCCCGTTCCAGGAAATTGCAGTGAATGCTCACAAACACATCCGGCTTCTCTCGATTGGCCAACCGGGATCGCTGGTACACATCCACGGAGTCATCTCCGGTCCGGGTCATTTCCACTGCGTATCCCGCATCCTTCAAAAGCTTCTCCACCTCTTTGGTAATCTCCAGCGTCAGCTCCTTCTCTAGAATATCTCCATAGCTGGTCCCCTGGTCCTTTCCCCCATGGCCCGCATCTAACATAATCACAGCCTCCGCTTTGCTCCACGGAAAAGAAAAGCCGGAAAAATCTCCGCCTTTGATGCTCTTTGTCAGCGCACTTCCAAATAGAATCAACGCGTAAACCAACAAGATCCCAAGTACAAGCAGCACCCCGCAGATTCCCAGCCGGAGAGCGTCCGGTTTTCTCCTTCGCCTTCTCCGCTTGCGTCCCTTTCCTTCTCCCAAAGCTCTCCGTCTCCTGGCCGCGCCGGATGTTCCCGGCTCCCGCTGTCCACTCCCCCTTGTACGTTCCCCTGATCCGCGCCGGGTTCTCGCCTCCCGCTGTTCCTCACGCTCTCCACCGGCTCTTGCCACACGCTGATCTCCAAGCTCCCGTCGGGTTCTCGCCTCCCGCGGCTCTCCAAGCTCCCAAGCGGCTCTTGCCCCGCGCTGTTCCCCAAGCTCTCCACCGGCTCTTGCCACACGCGGCTCCCTGGGTTTCTGCCGCACTTCTGGTTCCTGCAATTCCTGCCGAAGGCTCTGTATCCGTCTGCTCCGATAACGCTGCCTGTTTTTTTCTTCCATAAAAAAGCCCCCTCTGTACTACCCTTATTGTAGTACAGAAAAGGCCGACATTTTATTACAAAATTCTTAAATTTTTATAAATTCCTGTCAATACCAGACACTGTAATGCTCATCCTCATACTGCTTCTCATACCCCCAATCCAGAAGCACCTGCATATACTCCGTATTGTCATTACTCACCAGATAGGCCGCGTTTTCCCGGTACTGCGCCCCCAGATAAAAGCGCAGGTTTCGGAAGGAGCGGCTGTCATTCTCCAGCATACTCTCTGTGATCTCCTGAGGCGGGATCCGGGTACTGTAGAGAAAATAGGCGATATTGGGATCCGTGTAGAGAATTCTGTCACCTATCTTATCTATATTGGCATTCCAGGCCTTCTCATAAGGCTCCCGAAAATACCATCCCTTGGCGTAGGAGGCATTTCCACCCCCGGAAAAATAAAACACGGCAAAGGCAAGGCCTCCCAACAGATAGAGAAGCCCCACCCCCCCGTACCAGCTTTGGATTCCTCCCTTTTTCACTTTTTTCTTCCACCAGCCCTCCAAAAGCTCCACTGCCTGCAAAATGCAGCACACCAGACAGAAAAACACAGCATTCAGCTTATAGGTAAAGACCTCGTTAATAGTGCAGGCGATAATGAGCTGGGCAGCCAGATAAAACAATAGCAAAACCCGCATATCAAAGCGTTTCTCCCCACGCCCTCTCCAGCAACTCCTTATCATTCCATATAATCCCACAAAAACCAAAGGCACAGACCACACAAACATCGTACCGTACCCGGGAAATGCGCTGGAATACTCACCGTCATGCCAAAAACAGGCCAAAAACAAGTCCCGAATCCGGGCAGGGCTTAGGTAAAACCCAAACTCATCTCCCCGGTACAAGAGCATACGGGGAATGGTAAAGGGTCCCAGTTGCAGGCTCTCCCACCCCAGCTGATTGACCAAGATCAGGAGCATCAAAGGCACTGCCAGGAGAAAAAGCGGCAGACCAAAAAGAAAGATCTGCTTCCAGCTAAGCTTTTTTAGCTGGAAAAGATAAATCCCGGCAGCCAGTAGAAACAGAGGTAGAATCAGATAGCTGAGCACATAGGTGTACAGGCAGAGCCCAAAGCCAACACCTGCCACGCCGTAGAGCCAAAGCCTTTCTCTCTCCACTGCCTCCATAAAAAGATATAAGGAAAGCGTGGACAGCCCCAGAAACAGATCGCAGTCCAGCCCCAGCCGGGAGGCCATAATAAACTAGGGGCCCACTGCCATAATCAGCATCCCGAGAAGAGCCGCCCTCTCTCCCCAAAGCTTCCGCAAAAGCGCTCCGCCGGACACCAGGGTCAGCATTCCAAAGGCCACCGCCGGCAACCGAATCACCCATACATTCATGGCTCCTCCGGTAAGCTTCACCAGCACCATGCAAAGGTAGGCGTAGAGGGCGCTCTGGCCGCTTCCATAATTAAGCAGATACACAGGATAAGACATAGACCAGCGATCAATTCCCTCCCGGGCCAGCCAATAGGCATCGTAGGCCATGCCCACCTCATCCACATGAATTCCATAGGGAATCCTGTCCAGCCAGAGAAGCCGTAAAACCGCCCCCAAAAGTAAAATCCCTATAAAAGCAAGAATTTTCCAATTTTTTCCATTGATTTTGGCTCCGATCTTATTTTCCGTCCGTCCCTGCTGCCCTGTCACCGGATAACGCCTCCTCCCAGCACATATTCTCCCTGGTAAAACACTACAGCCTGTCCCGGGGTCACCGCCCGCTGAGGCTCCTCAAAGGTAACCCGCACCTCATCCGGGCCGGCTCTCTCCACCTCACAGGGCGCTCCCCTGTGGTTGTACCGGATTTTGGCCACCACTGTCTGCCTTTTGGGGAAATCCTCCACTGCCATAAAATTCAGCTGCTTCGCCTCCAAAGTTTTGGAAAACACATCCTCCGGTTCCCCGATAACCACCTGGTTGGTCTCCGGACAGATTTTGGTTACCACCACCCGCCGTCCCATACTAAGCCCCAGGCCCTTTCTCTGTCCAATGGTGTAATGGATAATCCCCTTGTGGCGTCCCAGCACCTCTCCCTTGGCGTTGACAAAGGGCCCCTCCGGAATCTTCCCGGCTTCTCTCTCAATAAAGCCTGCATAATCGCCGTCAGGCACAAAGCAGATCTCCTGGCTGTCCGGCTTGTGAGCTGTGGATAATCCCAGGCCCCGGGCCATTTCCCGGATCTCTTCCTTGGTATAGGCCCCCACAGGCATCAAGGTGTGGGCCAGCTGCTCCTGAGTCAGACTGTACAGGGCATAGGTCTGATCCTTGGCTGCCGTGGCAGAGGCTCGCAAGGCAAAACGGCCATTTTCCAGCTGTTCAATCCTGGCATAATGGCCGGTTGCAATGTAATCCGCCCCAATATCCAGACTGCGCCTAAGAAGCGCCTCCCATTTCACATGCCGATTGCAGGCAATACAAGGGTTCGGCGTTCGCCCGGCCAGATATTCCCGGATAAAATAGTCCATGACCTGTTCTTTAAATTCCCGCTTAAAATTCATCACATAGTAGGGAATGTCCAGCTGCTGGGCCACCCGCCTGGCATCCTCCACTGCGGAGAGACCACAGCAGCCTCCGTTCTCCTGCTTGATCTCCTCCGCCTGGTCCTGCCAAATCTGCATGGTCACGCCAATGACCTCATAGCCCTGCTCCTTTAGAAGCCAGGCGGCCACCGAGGAATCCACCCCGCCGGACATTCCCACTACCACTCTTTTTTTCTTCTTCATCTTGCGGACATCCGCCTACCTTGGCTCCTGGGAGTCCGATCCCGGGCCGTAACCATTCCCCTGGTTATATCCGGTGCCGGTGCCATCCTCACTTCCGGCGCCATAGCCGCTTCCCTGGCCCTGATAATCGTTTCCGGTGCTATAGCCGCTTCCCTGACCCTGATATCCATTTCCGCTACCATAGCCGCTTCCCTGACTCTGAT
>CANPIM010000108.1 GCA_947574135.1 uncultured Lachnospiraceae bacterium | reverse complement strand
CCCATAGCATCCGGGGGTGCAGGAATTTTTTTATTCATATAGAAAAATTCTTCCTTGTTGTACTCCTTTGATTGTATAGATTTTGATACAATTCTCAGACAATTAAAGAAAAATTCTCAAATAAAGTTGCATTTTCGTGGATTTTCGTGTTATAATATTTATAGAACCAACATGCTTCGGCGAAGGGTTCCAATATGACAGAAAAGGGGTTGGAACATATGGCAAATAATACAGTGATTACCATTGGCCGTCAGTACGGAAGCGGCGGAAGAGATGTGGGAAAGAAGCTGGCGGAAGAGCTGGGCATTCCCTGTTATGATAAAGAATTGCTGGCTCTGGCGGCCAAGCAAAGTGGTCTTTGCCAGGAGCTGTTTGAAAACCACGACGAGAAGCCTACCAGCAGCTTTCTATATTCTCTGGTGATGGATACCTATTCTACCGGCTATTCCTCCGCTACCTTTACCGATATGCCTATTAATCACAAGGTCTTTCTGGCGCAGTTTGACACCATTAAAAAGCTGGCCCAGGAGGGTCCCTGCGTGATTGTGGGGCGCTGTGCGGATTATGCTCTGGCGGATTGTCCCCATGTGGTAAATACCTTTATCCATGCGGATATGCAGGAGCGGATTGTACGGATTTCCAAGCGCCGGGACGTGACAAACGCCAAGGCCAAGGATTTGATCGTCAAGACTGACAAGCAGCGGGCCAATTATTACAATTATTATACCAGTAAAAAGTGGGGAGAGGCCGCGGGCTACCACCTTTCTCTGGATACGGGGGTACTGGGAATCGAAGGCGCAGTACATATTATCCGGGAATTTATTACCTACAAAGAGAAGGATCATCAGAGAATCTGAGGAAAAGGTATTACAAATGAAATTTTTGATTCAACGAGTGTCCCATGCATCGGTAACGGTGGATGGGACTGTTATTGGAAGCATTGGCCGGGGATTTCTGGTGTTTGTGGGAGTATCTCAGGAGGACACCAGGGCTCAGGCGGATAAGTTGGTAAAAAAGCTGGTGGGCTTAAGGATTTTCGAGGATGAGAATGGGAAAACCAATCTGGCCCTGAAGGATGTGCATGGGGAGGTGCTTCTGATCTCTCAGTTTACCCTCTATGCGGACTGCCGGAAGGGAAACCGTCCCAGCTTTGTTCGAGCCGGAGATCCCTCCCAGGCCGAGGAATTATACCAGTATGTGATTGCAGCGTGCAAAAAGCTTCTTCCGGTGGTGGAGCAGGGAGAGTTTGGCGCAGATATGAAGGTGGAGCTCTTAAACGACGGCCCCTTTACTGTGCTTTTGGATACGGCGGAAATGTAAGCCGGCCCGGAAACAGGATTCCCGGGCATTTATTTATGATAGATGCCGCTTAGGATGGCGCGAAACATGCGTTCCTTTGCACCGGGTGCATCCTGGTTTAGCTGACGCAATAAATGTTTGGCATATTCCCGCCGGGTATGTCCGTCAGCCGGACAGGGGCTTTTGCAGACAGGAAGCTGGTATTTATGCTGGAAGCCTATGACGTCCGCCTCGTTTACATAGAGGAGGGGACGGATGACCGTTAGATCCATGCGATCCAGATAGGTGACCGGAGCGAAGCTGTGGAAGCGCCCCTCATAGAGCAGGGACAATAACATGGTCTCCACCACGTCGTCCTTGTGGTGGGCATAGGCCACCTTGTTGCAGCCGGCATTTTTTATGGCCTGATTCAATGCCCCTTTCCGCATTTTTGCACAGAGGGCACAGGGATTGGATTCCTTTCTCACCTGAAAAATGATTTCGTAAATATCCGTGTCTACCACCAGGTAGGGAATCTCCATCTGGTGGCACAGGGACCGGATTGGCCCTAAATCAAAGTCCGGAAATCCCAGGTTCACTGTAATGGCAGTCAGAGAAAAAGGGATGGGATAGAAGCGCTTAAGGCCGTGGAGGGCATAGAGAAGGGTCAGGCTGTCCTTTCCCCCGGAAATCCCCACGGCAATGTGATCCTTTGGGGCAATCATCTGAAAATCGTCCACCGCTCTGCGGGTGTAGCTGAGAAGCTGCTGTAATTTCATGAAAAAATCTCCCTTACATGTTCTATGGTTTTACCCTTGTCAAGAGATGGTAATTGTGTCTAAAAAAACAAAAGCCCTCCGGAAAATGGGCATCTGGCACTAGGGATTTGGATTGCTGACACAATCTTGCTCCAGCGCGAGAATCCGGCTTGCCGGATTCTTTTTTATTATGAGTGATGTTTCGGAAAAAGTAAAGAAAAACCATGTGGAATTTTTGTAAATGGAATTTTTTCGAACAAATGTATTGACAAACAGATGTTCGTGAAATATAATAAAGGTACAAAACAAATGTTTGGAAAATTTGTTCGATTTGGGGGATTTTGTTATGAGGAGAAGAAGGAGAGAAGAGAAGCGACGTTTTATTTTTATCAGTATTTTGACCTTATGTCTGGTATTTGTGCTGGGGATTACCTTCGGAAGTTTTTTGTCTCGGGCAAAGGGAAAGGATCGTGTGCCTGAGGAGAAAAAGTATTATGCCAGCATTCAGATTTCTCCGGGGGACACGCTGTGGAAGTTGGCAGATCGGTATCTGGATGATCATTATGTCAGCAAGGAGGACTATATTAAGGAAGTTATCCGGATCAATTCCCTGGATTCCGAAAATCATATTGTATCCGGACAGTATTTGATCCTGCCCTATTATGAGGGACAGACAGGGATTTGAAGGTCTGTTTTCTCCAACCGGCATTTCCTGGCTGCTGTGTCAAAAGAATTAATATGGAAAAACCGGACAGGGAAGGGGAATGTTCTTGTAAAGTCCGCCATGGCTGTGCTATAATGTCGTCAGATATGAAGGAACAGACGTGGCGGAACTGTTTTTATTCCGCTCAAACAAATAAAGGGAGCGAGATTCATTATGGATTATGCAAAGGAAGCTTTAAAGTTGCACTATGAGTGGAAGGGAAAAATAGAGGTGACAGCCCGGGCGGCCGTGAATACCAGTGAGGCCTTGAGCCTGGCCTATACTCCGGGAGTGGCAGAGCCCTGTCTGGAAATCCAGAAGGACGTGGACAAAAGCTATGATTTAACCAGGCGCTGGAACACGGTGGCGGTGGTGACGGACGGCACGGCGGTTCTAGGACTGGGAGATATTGGCCCGGAAGCCGGTATGCCGGTTATGGAGGGGAAATGTGTCCTTTTTAAAGCATTTGGGGACGTGGATGCGATTCCTCTGTGTGTGCGCAGTAAGGATGTGGAGGAGATTGTGCAGACGGTGCGGCTTCTGGCCGGCAGCTTTGGCGGGGTAAACCTGGAGGATATTTCCGCTCCCCGGTGCTTTGAGATTGAACGGCGGCTAAAGGAATGCTGTGATATTCCCATTTTTCACGATGATCAGCATGGCACGGCGGTGATTACTCTGGCGGGAATTCTCAATGCCCTGAAGCTTGTGGGGAAAAAGCTGGAGGATGTTCGCATTGTGACCTCCGGAGCCGGCGCGGCAGGAATCGCCATTATTCGTCTTTTAATGTCCATGGGGCTGAAAAATGTGATTATGACTGACCGGAAGGGTGCTATCTACCAGGGACGGGAGGGGCTTAATCCCATAAAGGAGGAGATGGCCCGGATCACAAATTTCCAGGGGGAGAAGGGAAGCCTGGCAGAGGTGATTCAAGGGGCAGACGTTTTTATCGGTGTGTCGGCTCCGGGAACTTTGACGCCGGAGATGGTCCGCACCATGGCCAAGGATCCCATTATTTTTGCCTGTGCAAATCCCACTCCGGAAATTTTCCCAGAGGAGGCCAAGGCGGCAGGAGCAGCAGTAGTGTCTACCGGGCGCTCTGATTATCCCAACCAGGTAAATAATGTACTGTGTTTCCCGGGACTCTTTCGTGGGGCTCTGGATGTGCGTGCCAGAGATATCAACGATGAGATGAAGGTGGCGGCAGCCTATGCCATTGCAGGCCTGGTAAGCGATGAGGAGCTGCGGGCGGATTATATTTTGCCGGCGGCCTTTGATATGCGAGTGAAGGATGCGGTGGCCAAGGCCGTAGCGGAGGCTGCCAGAAAGAGCGGAGTTGCCAGAATTTAAGGATTTGCCACAAAGTCAGAGAAAATGGAATAGGGGGAGCTATGATGGATGCTTTTAGAAATGTTGCCAGTAAAATTCAAGACTATAAAAAACAGCTGTTCAGCTTTCTGGTCCCTCCGGCCGGGGAGCTGGATCGAAAGCAGTTCACCCTGCTCTTAAGCGGAATCTCCACCTGCAGGAAGGTGCCAGGGATTCCCGTACATATGGGATACGAAACTCTTTATCACTGTGAAACAGAGGAGGATGCCTCCAAAGCCAGAGCTCACCTGCAGCAAATCTACGGGATTTCCGACGGAAAGTCTTTGCTTGAGACCTGCAGGATAGAATATTCTTCCAGCACTCAATATGAGCATTTTATGTCCTTTTGGGTGGGAGAACCTTTATTCAGCCTTACGGAGCTAACGGAGGAGGGTCGGGAGCATTTTCTGGAATATAAGGAAAAGGCGGAGGCGTTTTTCCCCATTGTCCGGGAAAAGGGTTTTTACGCCTGGGACATCAATGAAAAGATTGGCCTATGCCGAAAAGCGGTTGCCTGTGGGATTATATCCGAGGAGGAATTCTGGGAGTATACGGATCCGTGGGTGCGCCAGGCTCAGGTGTTTTATCATTCCTTTCCGGAGTATGCCATCAGCTGTCTCTGTGGAGCCGTCTATTTTATGGGAGTCATGGATACAGATATTGAGGGCTTCTTTCAGATTAATTTCAATCTGGTTCAGCAGCTGTTTGCCCCGGGAGGTGCCTGGATTCGAAATGGCTGGTATCTGCCCAAGGAGCGGGAATGGGTGAGCTGGCTTGGGGATGATCCCGGCTGCTTGGTTACCAACCGTGCCCTGGCTGAGGAACAAATTGGCTACATGTACCGGGAAGATCCCATTGACGATTTCCCCGACTGCGGCTGGCGTTTCTTTGCCGGTGATGAATCTGATGAATATGTGAATCAGGTGGAAAATATTGCGGTGGTTAGCTTTAATGATATCTGCAATATTGATCCAACGATTTTGGCATATTTTTATGCCAAGCCGGGAAGTAGCTTTGGGAAGAACTTGGAGGGGGATTGGGTAAGGGAATAGGGATCTATACGACAAACACAATCCGGTTTTTCAAAAGCGGCAGCGGCAGATAATAAAGAAGAGGAAGCTTGAGCAAAGCTTTCTCTTTACCCGTGTATCCTGTTTGAAAAAAACGTGTTTGTTGGATAGATGTAAGGCTCGCGTTCAAAGGAAGCTTAGGCCCCAAAAGGAAAGCTGTCCTGTGAAGCTGGAAGCTTCTAATATTCGTTTGAAAGCTGAAAGCTTTGTTTCCTTTTCGGGCCCTGGTTGTTTTTGGTATTAGGTTCTCGGTGGCTTGCCTGTTGCGACGTCGCAACTTTTAGTCTCAACGTCAAGACTTTTTATCTTTTTCCTCTTGGTAGAATTCTACATTTTTCTTGTAATTTGTCAAACTTTCTGGTATTTTAATTATAGAAGGTGCTATGATAAACGGTAGGTGGTTGGCCCCCTAAGAAAGGGGGTGGTAGAGTATGGTTACATATGGAGAATTGTTTCAATTCTGCCTGTTAATTGTTTCTATCATCAGTCTTGTTTACAAGCTGACAAAAAAATAACCGCCCCCGACCAAGGTTTGCGGTTATTTTTAACGTACAATTAAGGTCAACCGTCTATTGGTAGTACCTTCTATAATTATAATACTTTTTTTAGTTTTAAATGTCAATCCCTTTTTTCAGTCTCGGCGCCGTGTAGGATTACAATACATGTGTTACAACTAAATATTTAAAGAGACGGAGATACC
>CANPIM010000107.1 GCA_947574135.1 uncultured Lachnospiraceae bacterium | reverse complement strand
GGAATTCCCAGCTCTTCCATAAGCTTCTTTTCAATGCCATCAAGGGAACCAATGTAATGAATATCATAGCCAAGCTCCTTAAGACGGGGGAGCAGGGCAATATTGGGCGTCACATGGCCAGCCGTGCCGCCGCCCGTTAGTACAATCCGTTTCATGATTTAGGAAAAACCTCCTGTTTATTTCAATGTATATGAAATTTATAGCAGTATACATGCTCCATTGCCATTTATTATGATAGGTGAATTGATTTCTGTCAATGGATTGTTACGAGATAAAACGCAAAAAAGGCAACCATTTGGCCACATAGGAAAGAAATATCCCCCAAAACGACAATCATAGACGCTGCCTGGAATGCTTGCAAAGGAAAGAGGAGATTGAAATGATCAGTAAAAGAAAAAATACAGATTCGCTGAATCAGTATTTAGAAAAAGAAGCGGCATATCTGGAAGCACATGCAAGGCAGCATGAACCGGATTTGCCGGAGTATGACCTGGAGGCAGGCTATACCCAGCTGATGGAGGCCATATCTCAGAGAGAACAGGCGGGGAATCAGCCGGAAACCCCTTCGGTGGAAGAAGAAAGAATGATTGCCTGGCGAAACAGCCGCATCGGAGAGCACGCGGTTCGGGAGGCCATAGGAAAGGCCGCAGACCTCAAAGGCCAGAAGAGCAAGAAACGCTTTGGAAAGCAGAAAAAGGGCGGATATAAAATCCTGTGGAAGGCCATGGCTACGGTAGCAGCCATGCTGATCCTGGTCATAGCGCTGGATACCGGAACTGTAGGTCAGAAGGTGTACCGGCCGGAATCTGTGGTGGAGCTTCGGGCTGGGGAGGTTGTTATTAAGGTGGATAATGAGGAGTGGATAGATAGAAATGTGGATGAGGATGAGATTTATGAAGAAATAGAAGAGCGGCTTGGGATTCGGGCTTTGCGGTTAGGATATAGGCCAGTGGGGATGGAATTGTATAAAGTAGAAGTTCTTGAGGAGTTTGGAGAAGCAAGGATACAATATATTTATCAAGGACAAATATTTCAGATTTATATGTGCCGAGATTTTTCAAAAAATGAGCTAATTATAAAATCAGATGTAGGAGGAGAAATTATTGATACCATAGAAATTTTTCATTTGAATATGGAAGTAGATGTTTTGGATATGAAAAATGATAAGGGGAAAAGCATGTATTTTGTTGAATTAAAATCAAATGATACATACTTTTTTATGGATGGAATGATAGAAAAAGATACTTTTTTTGATATAATTGAAAATATTTATGACAAAAACGCATGATTTTGTGGGCCTTAATCGTATTCTTATTGTAAGCTTACAAAAGAATATTTAGAAAGGAGGAACGATGAGAAAGAATAAGTTTTTGTCTATAGCTGGTGGGCTTTTGTCAGGATTATTATGTTTTTCCGTAGTGGCTACTCCTGTATATGCAGAAGAAGTTGCTGGTTATCATGAGAGAGTAACAACAGAAACCGAAGCTATAGATAACTGGTATTCGGTTGCCAGAGGAACATATTTGTCCATCTGTACAGCCAAGGTTTCGGATGCAGGAAAAGGAAAGGTGACTATTTCTGGAAGCACCAGCGCACATTCTCTTTGTGACGAGTTAAAGCTAACTCTATATTTGGATGAAAGTTCAGATAATTCCAAATATGGAACAATTGGCGTATACCGTTATGAAGCACAGAATGATACCTTGCTATCAGGAGGAAAGTCTAGTATTAGTGTTACCAGTGGGTATTACTATTCTGCTCGTGGTGTGCATTCTGTTAGTAAGGACGGAGTAAAAGAAACTACAGATACTTGTACGGGTGCCCTGAAAGCATCCTAACCCCTCTCCCCCAAAACAGCACCCAATCCCAGAACACAACCAGAATCACCCCAGCATCTCGCAGCGCACGATATGCTGCAGGCACTCATCCGTGCGGAATCTGGCTTTTGGGACAAACTGTTGTTTGCCGGAAGAGCAGGTAAAGAAAGTGAAATATGCGGAGGCCGTTTTTTGGTCCTACCCGCAACAGATCCAGGAGTTCCGGTCAGGAACGATTTTGGTATTGGAATTTAAGAGAGAAGAATTTAAGAGAACACAACTGAATATTGTAGATTGAAAACTGAATAAAGAAAATTGTTTACTTAACAAACCCCAAAATTGTTGTAATCAATCAAGATTTATTGTACAAAAACATGCTTTTTATAAAGTAACTGAAAAGGGTATGTTCAGGAGCCGCAGGCTCCGGATTGAGAAGTAAAACAAAAAATTCAAATCAAAAACATTCGTATAATTACAAATTTTTACAAACTTAAATCGAAGGTCCCCGCCTTCGTACAAAAGGAGAAAGCAATCCCGAGCTTTCTCCTTTTGTTTTATGCGGAAATATTTCAGGTGAAGTGAGGCTTATTCCTTCAAACCCCCATTTTCTAAAAACTGTGCAACAGTCATACATCTGGGATGTTCCATTTCAAGGCTTAAAAAATCTTTGTCACCAGTGAGTATAATATCTACATCAGATACAATGGCAGCGTTCAGGATTGGTTGATCCTTTGCGTCACGTATTAGCTTTTGCCCATGATCTACCGAAGGAATCAACTCATAAGACATTTCCGCAAACAGGACTTCTGCATGTGGCAGGAAATTAGGCGCTTTTCGTGCAAGGATATCCCGCAGCTCTGTGATATTGCGATCACACAGGACCATCTCATGATTATTGGCTACATGGAGAAGAGCCTGTGCAGGTCTTGACCGCGGAAAAACCAATGCGGAAAAAGAATATTTGTATCGATTAAAATCCGCATTTTTACCGTTCCTTTTCGTAACGCACTTCGTCTACAAGAGCTTGTATATCCTCTTCACTAGAAATCCCCATAGCTTCGGCAGCACCACAAAAGGCAGATTGTGCCTTGCGGATTGCTTGGGCAGAGGCATTGCTTAAAACAATCTCTCCATTCTGCTTTTGATAAAACAGAATTTTGTCGCCGGATTTCAGGCCGAGCAAACGGCGGATTTCTACCGGCACAGTAATTTGTCCGTTTGCAGAAATTTTGGCTAAATTCATAAAAGTCTCCCTTTTTGTTCTTGAAATCTAAAGAAAAATTGAGAATTAATTTTATTATACCACTTCAAAGCAAAAAGTAAAGCCATCCACCTTAGAAATCCCATAAAATCTCTCCTTGCCTTGCTTCTTCCAATAAATCACGCAAGAAGAGAAAACAGAAAAAGCTCATGCAAGCCCTACCCTTCCCTTAGCGCCTCCTCCAACGCATAGGACAGCTGATCCGGACAGGAGGTGGGCTTAGAGCCGCACCGGATTCCCCGGATTCGTTCAATGGCCTCCCGGGCCGGCATGCCCTGCACCAGCCGGGCAATCCCCTGGGTGTTCCCGGAGCAGCCACCAATAAATTCCACGGATTCAATCACATCGCCCTTGAGCTCCACCTCAATGGCTACGGAGCAGGTTCCCTTTGTCTCGTAAGTCATAATCCATTCCCCTTTGTAAAAAATAATACTTGTGAAAACTGTGAACGCAACGATTATAGCAAAAAACAGGGAAAGATACTAGCCAAAGGAAAAAAAACAGTCTATAATTTTTGTTACTACAGGAAATCAGGCAGCAGTTTCACAGAGGAATTGCTGTAAGATCGCAATACAAGGAGGAACGGATATGAAGTGCATAGGAATTATCGGAGCCATGGAAGAGGAAGTGGAAATGCTCAAGGAAAAGATGGAATCCGAAAAGGTGATACGAAAGGCATCCATGGAGTTTCATCAGGGAGTGTTAAATGGAAAACAGGTGGTGGTGGTGCGCAGCGGCATCGGCAAGGTGAATGCGGGAATCTGTACCCAGATTTTGGCGGATATTTTTCAGGTGGACGCCATTATCAACACAGGCATCGCAGGCTCTCTCCAGGCGGAGATCAATATCGGGGATCTGGTAATTTCCACAGACGCTCTGCAGCACGATATGGATGCCCGGGAATTCGGCTATGAGAAGGGACAGATCCCCCGCATGGAGACCCTAAGCTTTCCCGCAGATGAGGGACTGATTGCAGCCGCCAGGGCTTCCTGCGAAAAGGTAAATCCGGAGATCTCCGTATTCACAGGCCGGGTGGTTACCGGGGATCAGTTTATTGCCTCCAGGGAGGTCAAGGAGGAGATCAAGGGCTGGAGCAGGGGGCTCTGCACGGAAATGGAGGGGGCGGCCATTGCCCAGGCCGCCTGGCTGAATGAGATCCCCTTTGTGATTCTCCGTGCCATTTCCGACAAGGCGGATGACAGCGCCACCATGGACTATCCCACCTTTGAAAAGCAGGCAATCCTTCACTCCGTGCGTCTGGTAGAGGATTTGGTGGGAAGGCTTTAGATGCCACAAGGCGTCAAATTTTTGTGAAATCTGTCGAAAAGAGACGTTTTTTGATAAAAGGTATCGACAGTGCCCATCTGTTTTGCGGACAAGCTCTGTGCTAAACTTGTATAGAACAGGAAACATTTCACACAATATGAGAGAGGCGGAGCCATGTTTGAGATTTTTGCAATGGTAGGATGGGTGATTGTAGGCATTTTGCTGCTCTATCTCTGGGCGGATGTGCGGGAGATGAAACGGGATTTAAAGAGCTGCAGGAGAGATCTGGTGCGAAATAGCCTGGGCGGCCGGACTTCGGAAAATTATCCGGGCTTTTCGGAGGAGCAATACTGGAAAGAGGCCAGGCAGGAGCAGGAAAGGGCAGAGCCCGTGCAGCCAAAGGAGGAGAAGGCGGCACAGAAAAAAGGCGCTTCCCTAAAGCCGGGGGAGGAGCAGGTATTGCGGGAAATCCTGGCAGAATTTTTAAACTGATTGGATAGAGAGCTGAGAATCCCATAACTTCACAGAAAATTTGGCAAAGATTACATGTTTTCGCGGTAATCTCTTGATTCTTATTGGCAAATTTGCTAAAATAAGGAAGAATAAGGCAGCCTGAAGGCGGCCCGGAAAGGATGGAAGATATTTGTATGGGAAACAAAATTACATTTGATTATTCAAAAGCCGCAGCATTTATCCGTGAGGATGAAGTGAAGAGCATGGAAAAAATTGCCATGGACGCCAAAGAGGTCCTGGTATCCAGAAGTGGAGCCGGAAATGATTTCCTGGGCTGGGTGGACCTGCCTGTAAATTATGATAAAGAGGAGTTTGCCAGGATTCAGAAGGCAGCGGCCAAGATTCAGTCGGATTCGGATGTACTGCTGGTTATCGGTATCGGCGGTTCCTACCTGGGAGCCCGGGCCGCCATTGAGTTTTTGAGACATAGCTTTTACAATATTGTTTCCAAGGAGGTTCGCAAGACACCGGAGATCTATTTTGTGGGAAACAGCATCAGCACCCGGTATATGACGGACCTGATGGATGTCCTGAAGGACAAGGACTTCTCCATCAATATTATTTCCAAATCCGGAACCACCACAGAGCCGGCCATTGCTTTCCGGGTATTTAAGAAAATGCTGGAGGAGAAATACGGGGAAGCTGAGGCAGCCAAGCGCATTTATGCCACCACGGATAAGGCCCGGGGAGCCTTAAAGAGCCTGGCTACGGAGAAGGGCTATGAGAGCTTTGTGGTGCCCGACGATGTGGGCGGACGTTTTTCTGTTTGTACAGCTGTAGGCTTGCTGCCCATCGCTGTCAGCGGCGCGGACATTGAGAAGCTTATGGAGGGAGCTGCGGCCGGACGGAAGCTGGCGCTGGAGCAGCCCTTTGCAGAGAACGATGCCCTGAAATACGCAGCCATCCGGAATATTTTGCTGCGCAAGGGAAAGAATATTGAGGTTTTGGCCAACTATGAGCCCAGCCTTCACTATGTTTCCGAGTGGTGGAAGCAGCTGTATGGCGAGAGCGAGGGCAAGGATCAGAAGGGTATTTTCCCGGCCTCTGTGGATCTGACCACGGACCTGCACTCCATGGGACAGTTTATCCAGGACGGCGCCCGCATTATGTTTGAGACTGTGCTGG
>CANPIM010000106.1 GCA_947574135.1 uncultured Lachnospiraceae bacterium | reverse complement strand
ATCTGCACCTACCCATACTTGCAAAGCAAAATAAGTCACCCTCCATCCGGAGGGTGTGGATTGAAATACAATCCCAGAACTAATTGTGTTTTCAGAAAAACGTCACCCTCCATACGGAGGGTGTGGATTGAAATCTATATGGAAACAAAAGAGATGAACAAAGGCAATACAGTCACCCTCCATACGGAGGGTGTGGATTGAAATACACTTTGGTCTTGAAGCTCCTGGGATAGGTCGTGTCACCCTCCATACGGAGGGTGTGGATTGAAATCAAGCCGTCCGAGAGCATGACAAAAACACCGCTGTCACCCTCCATACGGAGGGTGTGGATTGAAATTTGGATTCCAGAGGAAGAAAATTAGATGAAGATGGTCACCCTCCGCATAGAGGGTGTGGATTGAAATTTTAATGTAGCTTAGGAAGATGTACAATTCTTAGTCACCCAGCGCATGGAGGGTGTGGATTGAAATTCTATTAAAATCATATAACAGCCGCGGAATAACATGTCACCCAGCGCATGGAGGGTGTGGATTAAAATAAAAGAAGATAAGGGCGAAAAGAAATTACATGTTACCCTCCGCACAGAATGTTTAGATGGAAATTTAATAGAATTGCTCCAGATTGGCCACTGGGTTGTCCTCCTCCACACGAAGCTTCAACTATTAAAAAGGAAAACCATATCTCTTAGTAAAAAATAAAGCTATGTCCTGAACAGGAAATCATACAGGGCACAGCTTTACACATTGGAAGGCAGATACAAAGGTACAGGCAGGCTCTCCTGCACTAATGTATATTGTTTCTTCGTTTTCCTGTCATATCCAGTACAGTCATTTTCAAAACCGTGGTCACCTTCATCATATCTGTGTTAAAAGCAAAATCCTCTGCGTGATACTGCCGCATTAAAATCTTTAAGGCGGCATACTTCTCTTCCTCCGGGACAATCTCTATGGTGCCATGTCCTATGACGCTTGCATAGCCCATGGTGCAGCTCATGCGCTCTTCATAGAGAATGAAATTGTGATCGCAGTCCATCTCAAAGGTTGCCCGGTTATCCTTTGCAAGCAGATCCAATTTGGTTCCCCTGGTTGCGGCGTGAAAATACAAGAACACTTGTTCTCCTTCGACTTCCAATCCAAAATTAAGGGGAACGATGTAGGGAAATCCCTCATCATTCAGCGCAATTCTGCAGACATCGCACTTTTTCATGATTTCAATCATCTCTTGAAAATCTGTAATTTCTCTGTCCTTTCTTCTCATAGGATCCTCCCTGTTTTTCTACTCCCGGTGAACAAAGGGATACAAAGCAGGGTGTTCCCTTGTTCACGGAGGATATAGTTTGCTGATATCGATTATAGCATGGGAAATAGGATTGCGCCAGCAAATTCAGGCCAGTATTTACAGATCCTTACACAGACGATTGACAGAAATATCCTGTTGAGATAGAATCAAAAGAAAGAGATATTTCAAAAGAGTTTTACACAGAAAAGAGGTTTACAGCAATGAGATACCGCAGGATGATTCTTGCATTGACAGCCTGCGCCCTTCTTCTGTGGGGGTGTGGGGAGGAGGAGAGGCCAGAGCCAGATGAGCACATAGAAGAGGAAGCAAAGACCCGGCCGGAGCAAAGCCAGGAGCCGGAGGAGAAAAATTCTTCTGAAAAAGTGGACAGAGATAGGGCAGAGGATATGGATACCGAGCCATGGCGGAGCGCGTATGCCAATTATCTGGAGATGATGGGAGGAAAGGGAGAGGAGCTTCTGTATGACGTCACCTTTAGCCTGATCTATGTGGATGACGACGAGATTCCGGAGCTTGTCTGCGACAGCGGCGTGGAGGCGGGAGGCTGCCAGATTCTTACCTATCATGACGGAAAAATAGATATTCTTCAGACCAATCGTCTGTTTTTTGATTACCTGGAAAGGGATGGCCTCCTCTGCAATTCCGAGGGAAACATGGGCTATTATTATGATGTGGTATACCGGATCCAGGACGGAAAATGGGTGTTTGTGGCCCAGGGAGAATATCACGATCCGGATGGAGTGCCTGTACAGGATGAAGAGGGAAATTTTATTTATCAATATATCTGGGAGGAGAAGGAGGTGTCAGAGGAGGAATATAAGAAATGCCTGGAACAGGTCTACGATAAAAAGAATGCCCAGACGCCGGAGGTTTACTATGATATGGAGGAGATTCTGTCCGTGCTTCGAACAGGTCATCACAGCTCAGCTCTTCATTTTTATGAGCTTGTGGTAAAAGATATGACCTGGCGGGAGGCTCAGGCCGAATGTGAAGCCCGGGGCGGATATTTGGCTGCCATTACCTCTGTAGAGGAATGGAATGTCATTGTAAATCAGATAGAAAAAGAAGGAAAAACCGGCATAGGCTTCTTTGTGGGAGCAAATAACGGGCGGATAGACGGGGAGCCCTATGGTTACAGCTGGATAGAGCCGGGGAGGGGAAGAAGAAACATGCCCTTCCATGTTTATCAGGGCCTGTGGGCTGAGGATAACGGCGGCTATTTGGAGCCCAGCTACCGGGGGATGACAGAGGACGGGCGTGAGGTAGAGGAGGACTATGTGGTCCTGCTGTACAACAAAGTCCAGGAACGCTACTATATGTATGACGTGCCCGATGATATTCTGGACGCGGCTCCCTCCTATGAGGGAAATATGGGATTTATCTGTGAGTATGACAGATAAGCCCCAAGGGTAGGAAAGATGACAGCAAAGTGAGACAGCAATACGTTTACAGCAAAAGGGGAGACATAAGATGGCAGATACATACAGATCCTTACTTGGAGTGAAGGAAATTTCAGCATTGGAGGCGTTTGACGAGGGCGCCAGCGGATATTTTGGCAGAATGGTGGATTATCTGGAGCACTTTATTGAAATTGGCGTAAAGCAGGGGAGGTTTACCCAGGAGCAGGCCAGGGAGGATTTGGAGATTGCTTTGTGGTATGCCTATGCATGTAACAATGTGGATGATTATGAGCACTACTATATGGCAGCGCAGTGGATGCCTGCCTCGGAAAAATATGCAGGCGGCTGTGGTCCCTGGTATTACCGATACTCCTGTGCCCTTATGTACTGCGGCCGGCTGAAGAAGGCCTGGGATTACGCGGAAAAGGGCGTGAAGGAGGATCCAGAGTACCCCTGGGGTTGGCTGCAGGTGGGAAAGCTTCGCAGTCATTTCGGAGACAGAGAGGGCGCTCTGGAGGCTGTGAGAAGGGGGCTTTTGCTGGAGCCGGAGGATTTTGAGTTTCTCACCCTGCGCCAGGAGATTCTGGAGGGGCGCAATCTGGAGCAGATGGAGTATCACTACATTGATCCGGACAGCGACCGAAAGCTGCAGGAGGGAATGCTGGAGGACAGTGTGGAAAAGCAGGAGACTATTGCCGGAATTCTCTGTGACGAGGAGCAGCTGGAGAAGATTCGGGAGCTGTTTCAGCCGGAGGATTGGGAGGCAGACTGCCCCTATTGCAGGTTCCATTTTACTGTGGAAGGCCAGGAGGTGGAGGGCCTGTTTCGGATGAATGAGGCGGCTGTGTCCAAGCTTGATCTTGCCTGGCTGCAAAGACAGCGGGAGCTCTATACCGGGACTGATTATCTTGTCCGAAAAAGCCGGGAGGGAAAGAGCTATGTGCTCACAGCCCTGGTCTTTGAACGGGATTTAAGTGTGGGACTTATCTACCAGGAGCAGGAGACCGGGGATCTGGTTCCCGTCTGTATGCAGGCAAACGGGGAGATTTATTCCACCATGCCGGAGGCTCTGCTGGTGAGTCTGGGACTGGTTCAGCCCAGCAAGGGGGCTATCCCTGTGCAATACAACGAGAGGGCAAGCTTTCAAAGATGGGTGCCCTAAGAGATATGTGTTTATAAATTTTTTATATTTTTTAGAATTCTTTTTTCGAAACTCCCGGATAAAGTATGCTATAATACCCTCAGTGAGAAAAACAGAGCTGCGGGGTCTGGCAGGATCCGGGAGTTTTCTGTGTGAAAATAAATAAGAGGGAATTGCTTTGAAGCTAAAAACCAAGCTGTTAATATCGTTCCTGGTCATTATTCTGGTGCCATTGTCCATGATTTGCCTGGCTTTTCTGGCATTTGGCCAGTATCAGCTGAGCAATCTGGAAAAAAGCTTTGGAGTGGAGGATGCAGATTATGAAAGCTTTTCCAACTCCACGGCCATCCTCAGCAAAATGACCAAGTCTATCTATCTCTCTCTCCAAAATCAGGCAGCCCAGAATGTGGAGGCCTTTGTAGATCGGGAGTTTCTGGAGGGAGTGAATCTGGAGCTGGAAATGCGCCACTCCTATTTGCTGGTGCGCAAGGGGGAGGAGTATATTTATCAGGGAATCCAGGGAGATATCTCGGAGCTTATAAAGAAGCTGCCGGCCTATGGGGAATACACCTCCTCCCAGGATGTAGGGATCTTTATTGGGGGAGAGTTTCAGACCCTGGTAAAAAAGCTGGATCTCATGTTTACGGACAGCACCACAGGCAGTGCCTTTATTATCACCTCGGTACAGGGAATGATTCCCCAGATGAAGTCCCTGCTCATTGATATGGGACTGGCCGTGATCTCCATTCTCATCTTTACCAGCGCCCTGCTCACCGGGTGGATTTATAAGAGCATTGTCACCCCTATCCGGCATCTGAAGGAAGCCACCCAGAATATCAAAGAGGGCAACCTGGATTTTGAGATGGCGGTGGAGAGCGATGATGAGATTGGGCAGCTCTGCCGGGATTTTGAGGAAATGCGCAAGCGGCTGAAGGAATCCACGGAGGAGAAGGTCCGGGTGGATCAACAGAATAAGGAGCTTATCAGCAATATTTCCCATGACCTGAAAACCCCCATTACGGCGGTAAAGGGCTATGTGGAGGGGCTTATGGACGGGGTGGCGGATACGCCGGAGAAGCAGGAGAAATATATCCGCACCATCTATAATAAGGCCAACGATATGGACCGGCTGATCAATGAGCTGACCTTTTACTCCAAGATCGATACCAACCGGATCCCCTATGTGTTTGATAAGATCAATGTCCACGAATATTTTGCAGATTGTGTGGAGGAGCTGGGACTGGAGCTGGAGCAGAGAAATATCCGCCTGGGCTACTTTAATTACGCGGATGAGGATATTCTGGTGATTGCAGATGCGGAGCAGCTGAAAAGGGTGATCAATAATATTATCAGCAACTCCATAAAATACATGGATAAGCTTAACGGATCCATTAATATCCGTGTCCGGGATGTGGGAGATTTTGTCCAGGTGGAAATTGAGGATAATGGCCGGGGGATTGAGGCAAGAGATTTGCCCTATGTGTTTGACCGGTTTTTCCGGACAGATGCCTCCCGGAATTCTTCCAAGGGCGGCAGCGGCATCGGGCTTTCCATTGTAAAAAAGATTATAGAGGATCATGGGGGGAAAATCTGGGCCACCAGCAAGCCGGGCACAGGGACCGTGATGAATTTTGTGCTGAGAAAATATCAGGAGGTATCCGGTTATGAGTAGGATTTTGATTGTGGAGGATGAGGATGTAATTGCGGATTTGGAGAAGGACTATCTGGAGCTCAGCGGCTTTCAGGTGGAGCTGGCCTCCGACGGCAACACAGGGCTTAAACGGGCTCTGGAGGAGGAGTTTAATCTGCTGATCCTGGATCTCATGCTGCCGGGGGTGGATGGCTTTGAGATCTGCAAACAGGTGCGGGCTGTAAAAAATATGCCCATCATTATGGTTTCGGCCAAAAAGGATGACATCGATAAAATCCGGGGCCTGGGGCTGGGAGCCGATGACTACATGACAAAGCCCTTTAGTCCCAGTGAGCTGGTGGCCCGGGTGAAGGCTCATCTGACCCGCTATGAACGCCTGGTGAGCAGCAATGTGCGGGAGAATTCCGTTATCGAGATCCGGGGCATCAAGATTGACAAGACCGCCCGTCGGGTGTGGGTCAATGGGGAGGAGAAGAATTTTACCTCCCGGGAATTTGATCTCCTCACCTTCCTGGCGGAGAATCCCAACCATGTATACACAAAGGAGGAGCTGTTCCGG
>CANPIM010000105.1 GCA_947574135.1 uncultured Lachnospiraceae bacterium | reverse complement strand
GCTGAACGGAAAAGTCGAGGAGGGGCCGGAGTTTGAGCGCCTGCTTAAAAATTTTCAAATTATACTGGATGAGAAGAGCAGGTACTGGGTCCTAGTGTTACAGCTTCTTTCCCGAGAATATGAGACTTTGAATGAGGTAGAAGGAGAAATTTACAGTTCCATGGCATTTCATGTGCTGCAGAAGCTTATCCCGCCCTTCGTTGAGCAGAAAATGGTGCGGGGTGCAGATGGGGCCATTGGTCTTTTGCTCATTTCAGATTTGGCTATGACCGATGCGGAGATGGAGGTTCTGCTGGAACGTATGAAGAGTCATTACCGGGAGGAGACCAAAGATGCCCCCTTTGTTTCGCTAATTTCCAGCGCTTATTCCTGCGACACCATGGAGACGCTTTCAAATGCCTTTGATTTGGCCAGGCAGCAGACCATGTATCTACGCTATTTGAAGAAGGATGAAAACGGAAAGAGAGCGAGAGAAGCTGTGGAAACGCTAAAAATGGATGCGTATCACAACTGCTTCTCTGTCCACTTTAAGCAGATTGCATCAGAGGTGCGAAAGGGGAATTATGAGAAAGCCAAGGGAAAGCTTTCCGGGAGTGTGAAGGATCTGTTTGAGCTACTTTCCTTGAATGGGGAACCTGCCGGAGAGGTTCAGAAGCTGTGTGTATGGGCTGTGGAGCTGTTTTTGGAGGAGTTTGGAAGTCTGGGCTATTATGAGGGGCTCCTGAAAAAGTATGGGGAGGGTAAAATGGCTCTTCCGGATATGGATCAGGATATGGAATCCCAGCAGGGGTTTCTCTATGCGGCCTTGTCGGAGATGCTTCTTTCTGTGATCGCTATGCAAAAGAAGTGCAGCAACAAATATGTGGATGCGGCAAAGGAGTATATAGATCAAAATTGTTGTGATTATGCATTATCTCTGGAGAGTGTGGCACGGCATGTGGGGATTGCGCCGGCCTATTTGAGCCGTCTGTTTGGAGAGACACAGAATGTGGGTTTTGTGGATTATCTCAATATGCAACGGATTAAATGTGCAAAGGTATTGTTGTGCACAACACAGCTGCCCATTAAGGAAATCGGGTTTAAGACAGGCTTTAGCTCGGTTCAGAATTATACCAGAGTTTTTAAAAAAATGGAAGGTGTTACGCCAAAGCAGTATCGGGAAAAGGAGAAAAGCAGGAAGGAGAGCTGGGAGAAGTAGGAGAACAAAGTAGATTTTAGGAGCTCCCCAGATGGGAAGGACAAAAAAGACTTCAAACGAGGGAAGTGCTGATTTGGAGTCTTTTTTTGATCTCTATGTGACAGGATTTTTAAATGATAAACATATTTTAAAAAGATTGAAAAATTAGAGCGTTTTTCTAAGATTTGGAGATTGATCCAACAGGCGGTGAAGGCGTATGATGCAGGCAGGAGAAGGAAAGGCGTCTCCCAAAAAGAAAAACCAAAGGCAAGGAGGAAAAGAATGAAGGTTGGAAAAAGAATAGGGTCTGCATTGTTGGCGGTTGCACTAGTTTTAGGGCTTATGGGGTGTCAGAAGAAGGAAGAAAAGGAAACATTTGTGTTGAAAATTGGCGCCGTGGAAGCTGCTGATGATATTGTAATCAAGTCTTTGCAAAAAGCCGCGGATCTTACAAAGGAGCGAACAAACGGGGCTGTGGAAATTCAGGTGTTTCCAGCCTCTCAGCTGGGGGACTTTTCTGCCATGATTGAGGCGGTTAAAATGGGAACGTTGGATATGGTATCTGGAAGTGGTTCCTACATGTCCGAGGTGATTCCAGATAAGATGGTGGAGACTATGTTCTTCCTGTTTGAGGATGAAGAGCACTTTCTGAATTATCTGGAGAGTGATGTGACAAAAGCCTACAGCCAGAAGTTTACAGAGGAGACGGGAATTAAAGTTCTTTCCAAATAACTGGATTAGAGGCCATCGCGATTTTATTGCCACGAAGCCGCTTTATGGGGAGACAGATTTTGAGAAGCTTAAAACCCGAGTGCCGGATATTACAGGCTATGTGAGATCTACGGAAGCATTAGGATGCAGTCCTACGATGGTGGCCTGGAGTGAGCTTTATCTGGCGTTGAATCAGGGCGTAGTGGATGCGGCGGAGAATGCGCCTTTTGCCATTTATGCAGCCAAGCTTCATGAACCAGCCCCTTATCTGATTGATACCCAGCATCTCTATGATTATGTTTCTATCTATATGAACGATGCAAAATTTCAATCATTGCCAAAAGAGTATCAGAGCGTGTTGACAGAAACTTTTAATGAAGCAGGCGTATTTTTTTCTGACAGTGTGCAGGCAGATACAGATGCGTGCATTGAGAAAATGATTGAGGAGGGAGCGACCCATATTACACAGGAAGAGCTGAATCTGGATGTGCTGCGGCAGTTAAGCTACGAAGGAGCTATGAAGCTTGAGGAAGAGGGCTATTGGCCTGCGGGGCTTTATCAGCAGATCAAGGATTTGAAATAAAGCCTTTGGCAGGAGGGAGATTTGGATGAAATTTTTGAAAAAACTGCTGGATTTAGGTGAAAAATTGATGCGGTTTATTGCAGCTCTCTGTCTATGTATCCTGGTAGCCGCAGTCTCTGCAGGAGTTTTCTCCAGACGTGTGCTGAATGCGCTGATTTCCTGGACAGAGGAGCTGAGTACGATTCTGTTTATCTACTTGTCATTCGCCTGTATGGCTGTGGCGACAGTGCGAAAAAAACATATTGTGGTTGATTTTTTGACAAATCGCTTGTCCTTGCGTCAGAATGCCAGGCTTTATTTGGGAGCGAATGGTTTGATACTGGTTTTTCTTGCTATTGTGGTGGTAGGAGCTTTGCAGCTGCAGACAGAAGCTTCCTTTACGTCTAGTGTTATGCTGAAAATTCCCAAAAGGGTTTATTACATACCGGTATTGGTCAGCAGTCTCTACATGCTATTGTTTTATATTTATGATACCATAGAGGAAATTGGAAACCTTACTTACAAAAATCAGGAGGGCAATCAATGACAATAGGGATTCTTGCAGGATGTTTTCTGCTGCTGATGTTTTTAGGCATGCCGGTTGCCTTTGCCATGGGGGTACCAGCTATCGCCTATTTATTTACCAGTGGTGGAAGTGATTTGGCCTATTCTTTCATTCCCCATGCGATGAACGGACCCTTTATGAACTTTGTGATGATTGCGCTTCCGGCCTATCTGTTTCTGGGAAGGCTCATGGGAAACTGCGGTGTGACAGATCGGCTGTTGAATTTTGCCGTGGCGCTGGTAGGTCGATTTAAGGGGGGACTGGTCTATGGGAATATTCTTTGTTCCCTGATGTTTGCCTCCATGTCAGGAACAGCTGTAGGTGATGCGGGAGGTCTTGGCCTGGTGGAGATTGAGATGATGGATAAGGCAGGATACCGGAAAGCCTTTTCTGCTGGAATCACAGGTGCTTCCAGTGTGCTTGGGCCTCTAATTCCACCCAGCGTTGTGATGGTGCTTTTGGGAGCATCCTCTCAAATCTCCATCGGAAAGCTTTTTATGGGCGGTCTTGTTCCAGGAACGATTATGGCATGGAGTCTCTTTGTGCATGTGTTTTTAAAAGGAAAGACTACGGAGGAGGGACGGAACTGGCCTGTTACCAGGGTTCCTGCAAGGGAGGTATTAAAGGCTACGGGAAAAGCGTTTTTTTCCACTATTGACGCCAGTGATTATCATCGGAGGGATTATGAGCGGCTTTGTGACGCCTACAGAGGCAGCTGTCATTGCCAATGATTATGCTCTGATTCTGGGGTTTTTTTACTGAGTGATTTCGATTCGGTACTTTGTGCAGACGTTAAATGATACGATTGAATCCATAGGTTCGGTGGTGATTATTACCTCGATTGCGTCCTTTTTTGTATGGATGGTGACGCGGGAAGGACTTCCTATGCTGATTTAGACTCTGCTGGCGCCTCTTGCAAACAGCAGTCAGCTGGTGTGTATGCTGGTGCTAGGGTTATTCTTTATTATTGTGGGGTGCTTTCTGGATACCAGTGCGGCAGTGATTCTGCTTACCCCTACGCTTATGCCCATTGTCACTTCCCTTGGAATAGACCCGATTTATTTTGGTGTTGTGATGACCGTTGCTCTTTGTACGGGGATTATTACGCCGCCTTTTGGGATCTGCCTTTTTGTGATGTCAGATGTGACGAAGCTACCGGTGTCAGCCATTTTGCGTGAAGGATAGCATTTTTGGACTGACACCCAGCGTGCCGGAGGCTGGTCGGCTTTCCAGTGTTGTGGAGGAACGGGTAAAGACAGCAAGGCATTTTTATGCAGTGATTTTTAATGAGAAGGATTTGGAGAAAATTCAGTATCCGGAGATCCAGTATGATGAGAAGGAGACCATGGAGCGCCTGGCTGTAATGCAGGAGGTGTTTGACGGGATCCTGACGGTAAAGCTTATGGGAAAACACTATTTTACCATGGTGCCCTGGGATGATCTGCTCTCCTGGATGGGGATTGAGGAGGGAATGTATTATTTTGTTGATGAGCCGGAGATGATGCACCATGCGGCTGAGCGTTATGTGGAGGTGGCGGTTAACCGCATGATGCAGTATGAAGAGCTGGGGCTTTTGTCCTCCAATAATAATAATTTTTTCATTGGAAACGGTGGATATGGATATACGAATGAGCTGCCCCTTCCAACGGAGAGTGGAATTGGCGCCAGAGCTAAGGATATGTGGGGGGATCTGGCAGATCAGCTTTTAACAGCCATGTCTCCGGAGATGACGAAAGCGTTTGCTTTTGATCATGAGGTTCCTTGGGCTGAAAAATGGGGGCGGGTTTATTATGGCTGCTGTGAGCGGCTTGATCATAAGCTTAGGGAGCTTTTGGTGCTTCCCCATGTGAAAAAGATTTCTATTTCTCCATTCTCCAAACGGAAAGAGGGAATCATTGGAATGGATTCGGACAAAGTGATCTCTTTTAAGCCTCAGTCGATTACCCTTTCCTCAGATACGGCTCATTTTGAAGTGTTGGAGCAGGAGCTTCAGGAAGTATGTGAACTGGCTATTGAGCATGGAAAGAGTATTGAGATTATTATGAAAACCATTATCAATTTGGGAGGGGAACCACAGCGTCTTTGGAGATGGTGTGATATGGCTACGCAGATCATTGATTCCTATTTTCCGTGTAAATGATTTTCCGAAGGGGCTATAACCAAAATATAAAAACCGGATAATTTGGAATGCTATGGAAAAAATAGTGAAAACAGAAGATAAGAAGGTCAAAAAGCCGCCGCAAAAGCACAGAGGGAAAAATCTGTTTTGCGGTGGCTTTTAGCTGATATTAATGAGTTATGAATATAAATAATAAGCTTTGTCTTTTTTTGAAAAAATATGAAAAATGGCTGGACTATTTCTGCGGAATATGAGAGAATATATCCAAATGCGGAGCTTGTCTTTGGACGGGGGAAGCATCTGAGTTTATGTTAGATTATCTTAATTTGAAAGGAGTTTTAACATGATTTATTCACATGAAGTTGAAAAAATGTGTCCGGTGGCACAGGGCGTAGCTCATGGCGCGGCTCCGATTCCGGAAGAGGCGAAATGGGTACAGGCAAAAGAGATCAAAGACATTTCCGGCCTGACACATGGTGTGGGCTGGTGTGCACCGCAGCAGGGCGCATGCAAGCTGACCCTGAATGTGAAGGATGGCATTATCCAGGAGGCTCTGGTGGAGACTCTGGGATGTTCCGGTATGACCCACTCCGCAGCTATGGCTTCCGAGATTCTTCCGGGAAGAACCCTTCTGGAGGCATTGAATACAGACCTGGTGTGCGACGCTATTAACACAGCTATGAGAGAGCTTTTCCTGCAGATTGTTTACGGAAGAACCCAGAGTGCTTTCTCTGAGGACGGACTTCCTATTGGCGCCGGTCTGGAGGACCTGGGCAAGGGCTTGAGAAGCCAGGTAGGCACCATGTATGGTACTCTGAAAAAGGGACCCCGTTACCTGGAGATGGCCGAGGGCTATGTGACCGGTATCGCTCTGGATGCAGAGGATCAGATTATCGGCTACAAGTTTGTAAACCTTGGCAAGATGACCGACTTTATCAAGAAGGGCGACGATCCCAACACCGCTTGGGAGAAGGCACAGGGACAGTACGGACGCGTGGATGATGCAGTAAAGATCATCGACCCGAGACAGGAATAATCGAGGA
>CANPIM010000104.1 GCA_947574135.1 uncultured Lachnospiraceae bacterium | reverse complement strand
TGGCATGGCCGCACTCATGAGCCGCCACCCCGATGGCTGCAATGGAAGCAGAATTATACACGCTGTCCGACAACCGCAGAACCTTGGTTCTGGGATCATAATGGTCCGTAAGGTTTCCGGAAATATGCTCAATGCGAATGCCATAGAGCCCCGCCTGATTCATAATCCGTGCGGCCGCCTGCGCGCCGGTCATGCCCGAGGCACTGCGCACCTTGCTGTACCGGGCGTAGGTGCTGTTTACCCGGGCCGAAGCCAGCATGGAGATTACGGCGCCGATTAGCACCAAGATATACGTTGGATCAAAATAATACATAATGAAATCATCCTCCTAGATAGAGTACCGCTCCGGCCCTGCCCGGACCTTCGCCGTTTTAGAGTTCCATTTTTAAGTTTCAAGCATCGTTCCCGGCTCTACCTGGTAGCCCCGGAGGAATGCCCCGGTGTCCATGCGTTTCTTTCCCTCCAGCTGCAGCTCTGTCACAGCCAGAATATCCTGGCCGCAGGCAATATGCAAAGCGTCCCTGGTCACGCCGATGATCTCCCCGGGCCGGCCCATGGCACGGCCTGCCGGCTCCTTCCCATGGCCGTCCCCCAGACCGCCAATCCTCTCTATGACCTGGGCCTCCCAAATTTTTAAGGTTTTCCCGTGAAGTCTGGCATATGCGCTGGGCCAGGGATTCAAGCCGCGGATAAGACGCTCAATCTCCCGGGCCGGCCTGGTAAAATCTATGCGCCCCATGTCCTTGGTGAGCATGGATGCATAGGCCGTGGGACTTTCCCCCTGCTTTTCCGGGGTCAAAAGCCCCTGCTCAAGCTTCTCCAGCGCCTCCACACAAAGCTCCGCTCCCACCTGGCTCAGCTTGTCAAAAAGGCTGCCCCCTGTCTCTTTTTCCTCCAAAGGCACGCTTCTCTTCAACAGCATGTCCCCTGTATCCAGCCCCTCATCCATCTGCATAATGGTGACGCCACTCTCCTCTTCCCCCGCAATCACCGCCCACTGTATGGGAGCGGCTCCCCGGTATCTGGGAAGCAGGGAGGCGTGTACGTTAATGCAGCCATAGGGCTTCATTTCCAAAATGCTCTTTGGCACCAGCTGTCCAAAGGCCACCACCACAATGGCGTCCGCCTCTGTCTTTTGCAGGGTCTCCACAGCCAGAGCATCCCGCAGCCGTGCGGGCTGATAAACCGGCAGATTGTGGCGAAGAGCCGCCGCCTTTACCGGAGTGGGAATCAGCTCATGTCCCCGTCCCTTGGGCTTATCCGGCTGGGATACCACCAGGGTAACCGTGTGTCCCGCCTCCAATAGGGCTTCCAGGGTTCCCACGGAAAAATCCGGCGTTCCCATAAAAATCAGCTTCATACGTCCTCCTCATCCTCGTCCTCGTCGTTTGTCACATCGTAGAGCTCTCCCTCCACCTTATCCACATACATGATGCCCTCCAGATGGTCCAGCTCATGACAGATGGCCCGGGCCAAAAGCTCTGTCCCCTCTATCTCAAACCGCTCCAGATTCTCGTCATAGGCCTCCGCCCTTACATAATTGGGCCTTGTGACAGTACCGGCCTTCCCCGGCACGCTTAAGCAGCCCTCGCTGCCAGTCTGAGAATCCCTGGTTTCCAGAATCCGGGGATTGATCAGCAACAGGGGCTCTCCCTCTGTGTCAATCACCACGATCCGCTTTAGAATCCCCACCTGGGGAGCCGCAAGCCCCACGCCGTCCCGCTCATACATGGTCTCAAACATGTCGTCGATGAGCTCCCGAATGCGGGGGGTCATCTCCGTCACCTCCCGGGACTTTTTCCGAAGCACCTCATCTCCCAGCTCTCTCACATTTCGAATTGCCATCTCTTCCTCCTAATATCCACTCACAGGGTTTTTATCAAATTGTATATAAAGAGAAGCAAAGCAATCGGCCTGAAGCGTTTGCTCCAGCCCTGCCCTGCAGGCCTCAAGCAGCTCCTCCTGTTCTCCTTTTATATAAAGCACCTTTCGATACTGATCCTGCACCTTTGCAATCACGCCGTCTGCCGGACCAATCACCTCCAGCTCCCCTTTTTCGTTCAGCGTATCTGCTGCTGCCCGGAGAGCCGCCGCTCCTATCTCCAGCTCCTCCAGGTCCGCTCCGCTGATATAAACAGCCAAAAGCTCCTTTACAGGAGGATATCCCATAAGGCGGCGGTACAAAAGCTCCTTTTGGTAAAATCCTTCATAATCCTGCCTGGCCGCCGTCTCCACACTGTAGTGCTCCGGACAGTAGGTCTGAATCACCACCTGCCCCGGGCGCTCCCCCCGGCCGGCCCGGCCCGCTGCCTGGGTGAGAAGCTGAAAGGTCCGCTCCGCCGCCCGGTAATCGGCGGCATGCAAAGAGAGATCCGCTGCCAGCACTCCCACCAGGGTAACTCCGGGAAAATCGTGTCCCTTCACAATCATCTGGGTTCCCAAAAGCACATCCGCCTCCCCCCGGGAGAAGGCTCCCAAAATCTTCTCATAGCCGTCTCTGTTCCGGGTGGTGTCCGCGTCCATGCGCAGCACCCGGGCGCCGGGGAACTCCCGAAGCACCGCCTCCTCTACCTGCTGGGTTCCTGCCCGGAAGGCCCCGATATATCCGGATCCGCAGGAGGGACACTGGTTCACGGCCGGCTCCTCATGACCGCAGTAATGACATCGCATAGCGCCTCCCCGATGCAGGGAAAGGGAAACATCACAGTGAGGACATTTTATCACATGGCCGCAGGTCCGGCAAGAGACAAAGCCTGCAAAGCCCCTCCGATTTAAGAAAAGCATTATCTGCTCTCCCCTTGTCAGCCGCTCCTTCATCTGCTGCCTTAGAAGGCTGCTAAACATGGAACGGTTTCCCTGACGAAGCTCCTGGCGCAGATCCACCACAGCCACCTGGGGAAGGGGCCGCTTTTCCACTCGCTCCTTTAACGTAAGCAGGCGGTATTCCCCCCGGCTGGCCCGGTAATAGGCCTCCATAGAGGGCGTGGCCGATCCCAGCACCACATGGGCGCCTGAAAGCAATGCCCGGTAAACGGCCGTTTCCCTGGCGTGATATCGGGGAATCATCTCACTTTTGTAGCTATTTTCATGCTCTTCATCTATGATAATCATCCCCAGCCTGGAAAAGGGGGTAAACAGGGCGGAGCGGGGACCAATCATGACCTTTATCTGTCCCTTACGCGCCAGCTCAAACTGATCGTGGCGTTCCCCCTGGGACAGCCGGGAATGAAGAACAGCCACCTGCGCCCCAAATCGCTGGTAAAACCGCCGCACCATCTGATAGGTGAGGGCAATCTCCGGAATCAGAAATATGGCTTCTTTCCCCCGTCTCAGAGTATCCGCCATAAGCTCCATATATATCTCCGTCTTGCCGCTTCCCGTCACCCCGTGAATCAGACAGGGCCTCTCATCCCCTGCCTCCCAGCCCTCTAAAATCTCCTCTGTCACCTGCCGCTGCCGCTCATTGAGCAAAATTTTTCTGGGAGACGGCAGCTCCTTAGGAAGGCCTGTGCGCACCAGTGTTTCCTGTTCGATACGGAGAATATGAAGCTCCTCCATCTTTAGCAGCACCTCTTTAGAAACCCGGCAGGCGCTTAAAAGTCTGCCGTATTCCCAGCAGGATTTATCCAGAAGGGCTGCCAGCACCCGAAAACGAGCCAGCTGGGATTTTTGCTCAAGCTGAACCAGTAATTCCTGGGACTCCTCCCTGGAAAGCAGCAGACGCACCTGGCGCCTTTGCTTCTCCCCCACCTGCCTTTTTACCGGCAGCACGGTTTTAAGAGCCTGATTCATGGTACAGCCATAGGTGCGGCGTATCCAAGCGGCCAGCCGAACCAGCTGGCCCTCTATCTGCATTCCCTTTTTGGAAATCCCCTGTATTTCTTTGATTTTCTCCGGGTCAAATCCGGCCTCGCCGGTGAGCTCCAGGACATATCCACTTATGGCCCGGTTTCCCTTTCCAAAGGGCACCTCCACCTGCATTCCCGGCTCCAGACGGCCAAACAAAGCCTCTGGTATCCGATAGGTAAAGGCTTTATCCAGTTTTTCCAAAGAAATATCCACAATTACCCTGGCATATTGCTCCATAGTTTCCCCTCACAGGCTGATCCCAAAAGCCCGGCCTTATCCCTTGTCAGAATGCTCCCAGCCCAGCTCCTCCAATATCTGACGGATCAACACCCTCTCATCCATAGGATATTTTACCCCTTTTATCTCCTGATAATCCTCATGTCCCTTTCCGGCCAGCACAATCACATCTCCGGACCTTCCCTGCTCCAGGGCATAGCGAATAGCCTCTTTTCTATCCGGAATTTTCACATAGGCCCCTTCTGTCTTTTGTATCCCTGTCTCGATATCCTGAATAATATCCAGGGGCTCCTCAAATCGTGGATTATCCGAGGTGATAATGGTAAAATCTGCCAGATTCCCAGACACCTCCCCCATCTCAAAGCGGCGCAGACGAGAACGATTGCCCCCACAGCCAAACATGCAAACCAGCCGTTTGGGATGGTATTCCCGCAGAGTGAGCAACAGATTCTCCAGGCTCATGGCATTGTGGGCATAGTCAATGAGCAGGGTAAAATCCCTGGGCAGCGGAAATCGTTCAATCCGGCCCTTGGTATGCGCTCCTTTTAGAACCGCCGCCATATGCTCCCTGGGAATGCCAAAATGACGGCAGACACCTATGGCCGCCAGGGAATTATAGACGCTGAACCGGCCTGGCAGATCCATCTCCACATCTGCCTCTAAAAGTCCGGACAGCCGATACCGAACCCCCAGATAGCCGGGACGGTTTACAAGCTCCAGATCTTCCGCCCGAAGCTGTGCCTCCTGGGAAAATCCATAGGTTTCCAGCTGACAGGTGTGGCCTTGCAAAACCTGCCTCCAGTGGCAGTCATCCACATTTACAAGCCCCAGACGGCACTGGCGGAATAATTTTCCCTTCCAGGCCATATATTCTTCAAAGCTGCCGTGTTCATTGGGCCCAATATGATCCGGCGCTATATTGGTAAATATGCCAATCTCAAAGGGAATCCCTGCTGTCCGGCAAAGCATAAGCCCCTGGGAGGATACCTCCATCACCGCTACCTGACAGCCATTCTCCACCATTTTGGCAAAGGCCTCCTGAATCACATAGGATTCCGGTGTGGTATTCCCCGCAGGGATACATTCCTTTCCGGTGATAATCTCTATGGTTCCCATAAGTCCGGTGGAAATCCCGGCTTTCTCCAAAATAGAACGAATCAGGTAGGTGGCGGTGGTCTTTCCCTTGGTTCCCGTCACACCGATAATCTTAAGCTTTCTGGCCGGATAGGAGAAATAAGCGGCAGAAAGCAGAGCCAAGGCATAGCGGGTATCCTCCACCAGCACCACAGTCACATGCCCCGGAGCACTTACCGGCCGCTGAACCACCAGCACCCTCGCCCCCTTTTTCACAATCTCCTCCACAGCCCCATGGCTGTCATAGACTGCGCCCTGGATACATACAAACAGACATGGCTCTTTAATCTCTTTTGTATTATAGACCAAATGGGCGACGGGCGTATTCACATCTCCCTGCAACACCTGGTAGGATAGCTCCCCGAGAAGCTCCTTTGCAGCCCTCATATCCTGTTCCCTCTTTTCGTATTTTCTTAGTATATCATATTTTTATGGGATTTCCAATCATTCCACCAGATTTGCGAAACCTTAAAATTTTCTTCAAAGTTTTTTTCGAAATTTTATTTTTCTTTTAGAAAATGGACATATTTTCAACACATTTGGGCATTATACTAATCGTAGATAGTTGATTCATTCACTATCTCCCCCCTCATAAGAAAAGAAAGACCGGCGGAGAATTCCAGCCGGTCTTTCTTTTTTTCCACAAAAGCCTAATAGCCTAACATAGCCAGGCCGCACAGTGAGACACCAAAGCGCACAAAAGAAACCCTACCGCTGTGGGAAGGAAAAGGGCCAAAAGGGTCCATCTCCAGCTTTTGGTCTCCTTGTGAATGGTCAAAAGCGTGGTGGAGCAGGGCCAGTGAAACAAAAACAAGAGCAGCGTGCAAAGAGCTGTGACAGAGGTCCAGCCGTTAGCCAGCAGCAGGGCCTTTAGCTCCGTAAGGGCTGTAAGCTCCGTAAGGCTTCCCTGGGCTGTGTAGGCCATAAACAGAATGGGAAGAATCATCTCATTGGCGGGAAAGCCTAAAAGAAAGGCTAATAATATGGTGCCGTCCAGTCCCAAAAACCGGGCAAAGGGATCCAAAAATCCGGACAAATGAAAGAGCAGACTCTTTTCCTGCACCTGCCCATTGGCCAGAATCCAGAGGAGAAGGCCCGCCGGAGCCGCCACGCTGACGGCCCGGCCCAGGACAAACAGGGTTCGATCCAGCATGGATCGAATTAGAATCTGACCAAGCTGTGGTCTCCGATAGGGGGGCAGCTCCAGGGTAAAGGAGGAGGGAACGCCTCTGAGCAAGGTGCGGGATAAAAGTCCGGTGACAAAAAACGTCATGACAATGCTCAAAAGAATCACTCCGGTAAGCAAAAGCGCCGTATAGAGGGAGCTTTTTCCTGTGCCGGCTCCCCCCGCGCCCACAAAAAACATGGAGAGAAGCGCCAAAAGAGCGGGAAATCGCCCGTTACAGGGAATCAGGCTGTTCGTCAAAAGAGCCAAAAGCCGCTCCCTGGGAGAGTCAATAATGCGACACCCGGTGACGCCCACCGCATTACAGCCAAATCCCATACACATGGTAAGCGCCTGTTTGCCACAGGCTCTGCAGCGCAAAAAACAGTGATCCAGATTATAGGCAATCCGGGGCAGATACCCCAGATCCTCCAAAAGGGTAAACAGGGGAAAGAAAATAGCCATGGGTGGAAGCATCACGGAGACTACCCAGGCCAGTACCCGGTAGCCCCCCAGCACCAGAGCGCCGTGAAGCCAGGCTGGAGCATGGAGAAGGGTGAACCATCGGGTAAGCGTATCTTCAAAGCCAAAGAGCGCCTGGGACAAAAGCCTGGATGGATAATTGGCCCCGGCAATGGTGATCCAGAACACAAAGGCAAGCAAAAGGAGCATCAGAGGATAGCCGGTCCTGGGGCTGGTAAAAAGTCCATCCAGCCTCCGATCTCTTTTCTGATAATCCTTGTCCCCATATAGAACCGTTTCTCTGCACAACTCCTCAGCCTGACCAAGAAGAGCCGTGACCATCTGGTCCTTCAGGGCTTCCTGATGGATCCCCTGTTGATACAAAGATTTTTTTATCTCCCCAAGGGCCTTTCGGATCTCTTCCCTGCCCATAAGATCCTCTCCCAGATAGTCCTGAATTTCCTCCCATAAGCCAGGGTCATTTTCCAGAAGCTTAAGGGCCAGCCAACGGCGGCGCAGGCCTTTGAGGTCCACACCCTCCAGAAGGGGTACAAGCCGCTCCACAGCCTCCTCAATAGCTGGAGGATAGATGGTTTGACAAACCGTCCGGGAAGCTTCGGATCCCGTCTCTGCCAAAATAGGCTCCTCTTCCCGGCCTAAAACAGTGTTTACCGCCTCCAAAACCGCATCCAGCGTCTTTTTCTTCCGGGCAGAGGTTCCCACCACAGGAATTCCAAGGCTTTTTTCCAGCCCTTTCAGGTCCACGGTGATTTTTCTCCGGCTGGCCTCATCCATGAGATTTACACAGAGAACCACCCGGGAATGAATTTCCAGTATTTGTAAAAGAAGGTTCAGGCCCCTCTCCAGACAGGCGGCGTCGCAGACTACCACCACCCCGTCCGGCTTTCCAAAACAGAGAAGGCTGCGGGCCTCCCCCTCCTCGGCAGAATGGGCCATCAGGGAGTAGGTCCCGGGTAAATCTGCCAGCAAAAAGCTCTGTCCCTGAAAGCAACAGCGCCCCCAGGCACAGGCCACCGTCTTTCCCGGCCAGTTTCCCGTATGCTGCTTCATCCCCGTAAGACCGTTAAAAACCGTGCTCTTGCCCACATTGGGATTTCCGGCCAGGGCAATAAGCGGATCCTTCCGGGAGGGTTCCTGGTCAGAGGGAACCCGTTCCGGAGCCTCCATCTCTACCAGGGCAGCATCCCGGGCCCGAAGGGCAATCACGGCTCCCCGGATAAGATAAGAGCCCGGATCTCCCCCTGGCCCATGGCCCAGGCAGGAAACCCGGGTTCCCCTGGCCAGGCCCAGATCCAGCATACGCCGCCGCATGCCCCCGGTATGCTTTAATTTCTTTACAA
>CANPIM010000103.1 GCA_947574135.1 uncultured Lachnospiraceae bacterium | reverse complement strand
TTCTATAGAATCGTATTTTCAGGCACCCTTACTATGTGTCGCAGAGCATAAACCTTTGCGTCACATGCCAGGGTGCCTGTATTATGTGCGGAAGAAGGCGAAAGCCAATGGGAGAAATCCAAATTGGAACCAGGGTAGGACAGCTGACAGTAGTGGAGCCCACGGAGGAGAAAAGGTCCAGGTATACCGTCTGGAGGTGCCGTTGTGACTGTGGCGGGGAGATCCTGCTGGATACTCGCTGCCTGAAAAGGGGAACCATAAAGGACTGTGGCTGCCGCACGGTGGTACGTCCGGGACAGAGAGACATTACGGGACAGCGCTTTGGTCAGCTCACAGCCTTAAGTCCCACAGAGGAGCGGGGCTCCAGAGGCAGTGTGATATGGCGGTGCAGGTGCGATTGTGGCCGTGAGGTGCAGGTGGAGTTGGGGCAGCTGACGGCCGGTTACCGGAAGAGCTGCGGCTGTCTGTCCCGCCCGCCCCGAAAGGATTTTATCGGGCGGCGCTTTGGGAGACTGACAGTGACAGGCTATGAGGGAAAACGGGCAGGCATGCACCAGTGGAGGTGCCGCTGTGACTGCGGTCAGGAGACGGTAGTGGGGCAGACCCTTCTCCAGAGCAAAAAGACCAAGAGCTGCGGCTGCCTTCAGGCTACGGTCTACAGAGAAAACCTAAGACTTACGGAGGGGACCTCCATTACCATGCTTCGGGCTGTCAAGAGCGGACGGCTGATGAAATCCAATACCAGCGGATACAACGGAGTCTATTTTAATAAGAAGAGAGGGATGTGGGTAGCTCAAATTACCTTTCAGGGAAAGACCAGATATCTGGGCTCCTTTCATCAGCTTATGGATGCGGTGAAGGCCAGGCAGAGAGGGGAAGAGATTTATGACCAGTTCCTGGAACGGTTTGAGGAGGAAGCTTTAGAACGCAGAGATTCGAGGGAGCGACAATGCATAGCACAGGACAGATAGTGAAATAGCATACCGGGGTGAGAGAGAGTGGAAGATAGGATAGTCTTGCGTTTTGAGCTGCTTGGCACCTTTGCCTGCAGAGAAGTGGAGGGCGGACAGACAAAAAACAGAGTGGTTCCGGATAAGATGGGAAAAAAGGCCCTGGCCTTTCTCCAATATATGATTGTGAACCATGGAAGAAATATATCATCAGAGGAATTGATTGAACAATTCTGGCCGGATACCAACAGCAATGATCCGGCTAACGCGCTGAAAAATATGCTGTTTAAAACCAGAAATCTCTTAAAGGCCATGTTTCCCCAGCAGGAAAATCCCATAAAGACATTCTCCGGGTGCTATGGATGGAACCCGGAGGTGGCTGTGGAGACAGATGCAGAGGAATTCGAGAGAATCTGTCTGGAGGTCCGGCGAAAATCCGGGGAGGAGTATCTGGAAACTCTTTTGAGAGCTGCAGCCTTGTACAAGGGAGACTTTCTTTCCGGCAATGACAGCAGCTGGGCCATGTCCCTACGGCGGTATTATCAGACCCTGTACCTGGATGTGTGCAAGATGTCCCTGCCCCTGCTCCAGGAAAGGGAGCGATGGACGGAGGTCATTGGCCTTTGCGAGCAGGCCTCGGCAGTGGATGTGAGTGCGGATACCTTCATTACCTACCAGATGCAGGCTCTCATAGCCATGGGACAGCCGGAGAGGGCCATTGGGACCTTTGAGGCCTTTCGGGAACGGCTGTGGGAGGAATTTGAGATCGAGCCCACCGAGCAGGTGGAGCAGATGTATCTGTTGGCAGAGGGCCTGTGCCAGAATCACATGGATGGAGGGGACATATTAAAGCTGGTGGCAGAGGGAGAACCGGACAGCCACGCGTTCCTGTGTACCTTTGGGGTATTCCAGAGCATCGTGGCCTTGGAACGGCGGCATCTGTCCCGAACCGGGGGCAGCTCTGCGCTTTTGCATGTGAGTCTGGGAAACAAGGTGACGCCTACCACAGATGCCAGGAGGCTGGAGCGAATCCTCCTGGAGGGACTTCGCACCGGGGACCCGGTGGCCCGGCTGGATGCGGGATCCTATATTTTAATGCTGGCCGGGGTATCGGCGGAAAACGCCCGGCTGGTAATGGAGAGGCTGGACCGGGCCTTTCACAAGGCCTATTCCCATTCCAGGGCATGTATCTCCTTTCGGATTTTTCCCTTACAGGCAGATACTTCCAAGGCGTAAAAATAACTGTTGCCTATTTTGGAAAAATAACCGGCAGATAACCGACGCCTGTTATAGTAGGGGTGGAAAAGGAGAAGGAGGCTATGGAATGATGCTTCGGGAGAGAATGATTCCCTGTCAGAGCCGGGAAGCGGTGGTCACGGTCATTTCCTATCACAACGGCATAATGGATGGCTACCTGCAGCACCCCAGGCTAAAGGGACGGGAAAAGCTCCAGAGTCTGTCGCAGCTGATATTGCTGCTGGATAGCCTCTTGGACCTGGAGGACTGCATGAATCATCCCCTTCCTCTGGTGCGGCCAGAGTGCCAGGGAATGGAAAATATAGCAGTGTTTCATATACAGATCCTCTTTCGGGAGCATTACACCTGGCAGGGGAGGCTGATATGGGAAAATGAAAATCAGGAAATTGTATTTCACAGCGCCATGGAGCTGATACAGCTTCTGGATGAGCTTCTTGCAGAATAGAGGCTTGGGCGATGGAAGATAAGGAAGGACATATAAAGGATTGATAGGGTGGAAGAGGAAACCCAGGGAAGATCTTGAGCTCCCATCCATGGAATGTCTTATGATGGAGGTGGCGAGAGGGGAAGCCAGGCGGCGTATCCGAAAAATAGTACTGAATATTGCGGGGATTTTGCTGGTGGTGGCAGCCATCGCCACATTGGTGGCTACCAGGCTTTTGATGTTGCTTCAGGTAAACGGCAGCAGCATGGCGCCTACTCTGGAGGATCGGGAGATGGTGGTGGTCTATCAGACAAAGAATGTGAAAGTGGGAGATATCATTGGATTTCATTATGGCGGAGAAGTGCTCCTGAAGCGGGTGATTGGCCGTGGAGGGGATTATATAGAGATAGATGCAAAAGGAAACGTATCTGTCAATGGCAAGGTCATAGAGGAGGCCTACCTGACAGAGAAAAGCCTGGGGAAATGCCAGATAGAGTTTCCCTATCAGGTACCGGAGGGAATGTACTTCGTGCTGGGGGATAACAGAGCCGTATCCATGGATAGCCGGATTCGAGCCATCGGATGTGTGGAGGAGCTCCAGGTAATGGGCAAGGTAATCATCAGGGTGTGGCCAAGGGACCGCATGGAAATTATGCATTAGGAAGGTGAGAAGATGCAGAAGCTTGTAAAAGAGTATTTCAATGATCTGAAAAGGCAGAGAAGGAGACGCAGAAGAGCAGGGATTGCCGTGCTGCTTTTGGCCGTGCTGGTGGTTGGCGGCGTGGCTGGCATTCTGACCCAGTATGGTATGGCCATGACCGGCGATGCCAAGTGTGGGATGGAGGAGCATCAGCACGATGAGTTCTGTTATGAGGAAATGCTTGTCTGCGGGCAGGAGGAAGGAGAGAGCCATGCCCACGGGGAGGGCTGCTATACCCTGGAAACTGCATTGACCTGCGGTCTGGAGGAGGGCGGCGGCCATGTGCATGGGGATGCTTGCTATGAGACCGTGACGGAGACTACGGGAAATATTATCTGCGGGCAGGAAGAATCCCCGGCCACTGAGGGGACAGAAGGCCATACCCATGGAGACGACTGCTATGGGGAGGATGGAGCATTGACCTGCGGACAGGAGGAAGCTCCGGTCGTTGAGGCAACAGAAGGCCATACCCACGGAGACGACTGTTATGAAAAGACAGAGACCAGCCGGCTGATTTGCACCCAGGAGGAGGGCGGCAGCCATACCCATGAGGATGCCTGCTACACCGAGACCCGGACCCTCACCTGTACCCTGGAGGAGACGGAAGGTCACGTCCATGGAAAGGATTGCTATGAGGAGCAGCTGATCTGCGAAAAAGAAGAGCACATGCACACGGAGGAATGCTTTATAGACGCCGATGCGGATGTGGAGAGCAAAAGCGATTGGGATAGCCAGTATGCGGATGTGGAGTGGAAGGATGCCTGGGGAGAGGATCTGGTGACAGCCGCCAGGATGCAGCTGGGCTACAAAGAGAGCGACGAGAACTATATGGTGGCCCAGGACGGAAGTCACAAGGGCTACACCCGGTACGGCGATTTTGCCGGAGACCGGTATATGGATTGGGATGCAGCCTTCGTGAATTTCTGTATGTACTATGCAGGCCTGGAAGGCGCGGGAGTATTTACGGATGAGACGGACAGCAGCCAGTGGACGGGAGACTTTATAGACGCTGACGAAAAAAATGAGGAATACCTTACAGGACCGGAGGGCTACACTCCGGAGGTGGGAGACATTGTCCTTCTGGAAAAAGAGGGAGAGGAGACCGGACAACAGATGGGAATCGTTTCCTCCTATGATGAGACCACCAATGAGATCCAGGTGATTCAGGGCAACAGCGGAGATGAGGTAGAGGAAAATACATACGATGCCGCTGACCAGGATATTGTCAGCTATGTAAAGATTTCGGAGCTGGAGGATTCTGTGAAGGATCAGGAAGAGGAGACAGAGGAAGAGCCTGTGGAGGAGGAGCCAACCCAGGAGGAAATCCTGGCTGCAGAGCAGGTGGAGGCTGTCATAGAGCTTATCGAGGCTTTGCCTGCTCCGGAAGAAATCATGGAAAAATTCGCCTCTCTGGAGGATGCCCAGGATGAGGAGGGCTATGATGCCTATTATCTGGAACTCTACGAGCAGGTGATGGAGGCTTATGCGGCCTATGAAGCCCTGACAGAAGAGCAGAAGGCTGCCGTGACCAACAAGGAGAAGCTTTTACAGTACGAGTGGCTGCTGACGGATACGATGGATGGCACGAAGCATGTCTGGGAAGAGATGAAGCCCGATGAAGCCTATATAAACGAGCTCACTGTAACCAGCATCAAGACCGGAACGGCTCCGTTTGATGAAACCGAAGGTCGGGGCAACGATACGACGGCGGATGACAAGATTGTCCGTACCTTTGATACGGTCACTTACAATTTCTCGGCGAACATGAAATCCTGGGACGCTTCCAAAAGCTACAGAGAGGCCCGGGTGAAACTGGAATTCGTTCTGCCGCTGACGGAAAGTGAGGCGGTATTTGATCAGACGGCCATGGCCTGGATGGATCAGACCGAAGGATACAAGCCGGAGCTTAGTAAAGAAATGCGCATGATTGACGGTGTGGAGAAGGAATGTCAGGTACTGACCTGTTACAAGTGGCTGCTCCCCTCCGCCGGCAATCAGTCGGTAGTGCCCGGCGATTTCGGGGAGAATGTGACCATCAATGTCCTGGCGATGAGTAACGGTGCAGAATTCGCTCCCATCATCAGTGCAGCTATGGAAGGGGGCGCATGGGACGGACCGTGTGAAAATGAAGAACATACGATTGACGAGCAGCCTGCGGTGGAGAAAAAGACTGTCACTGCAGAGCCGGTACAGGTAACGGCTGCTCCCAAGTATAACATCCACATAGAGGAAAGTGCTTCCTACAAAGACGACTTTTATTTCCAGGGCGATGAAGCCTGGATGAATCAGTACCGGAATGTGGCTGCCAATACGGATATTGCCGAGCCTGTCCCCGGCCGTATCATGAAGCTGGGCGTTACACTGCAGCTTTACAATGACAATGAGGCCAAAGGGCTGAAAGGTATCGAGCTGCCTACGGGGGATATTATCTTTGATCTGGAGGTATCTTCCAGATATACAATCAATCAACCGGCGCAGGGCACTACTTATAAACCAAAAGATGTGATTGACACCAGCAGCGAGTACCGGCCCCTTCTGTGGAGCTATGGTCAGAACTGGTGGAGAGAATTCGGAGCACAGAATACGGATGGCCGTGTGCTGTACGATTCACTGGCCTGTTCTCCCCATGCACCGTATAGTGCATGGTATTCTTCTAATGATGATACCAACTGCTGTTATCGAAGCGGAACATGGAATGCGGTACAGGACAGAGGGACAGGAACGATTCATATCACAGTCAGCGGTTACGAGATCAATCCGGATCAGATGCCAATCATCAACGGTGATAAATCCAGCGGAAGCTATGGCAAGAACGTAGGCTGCTTTTCCTCGGGAGCCATCTGGATTGTCCAGCCTTTTAATACCATAACCGGTACAGAGCATGGTCAGGAGCCATTTTATGATGTGGTAAACACCTATGGACAGGGCTCTTTTGCCACTACGGTGAAAGACGTGAATCTGAGAGCCACTACCTTAAGCGGGGCTACGGTGGAGCAGGGGAAAGACGGCTTTTCACAGATGGTTACGGATGATGATGATAAAACCCGTACCTTGGAGCTGACCCTTCCCGGTGTTATGCAGAACAGAGTCCGCTATGCCTCCGCCACAAATCCTAAAAGTGAAGGCTCCGGAGTGATTGATAACCGGGACGGCAGCGATTATGCCGCAGTAGGGGCGGATTTGTATCTGATGGGCGGTTTTTCTTATAACGCAAACAGGGAGGAGGACAATCAGCTTTACCTGGGAACAAACCTGACCAAGTTTTATGGAAGCGCCATAGAGTTGGACGATACTGACTGGTTTACTGACTTCAGTGGGGGCGCACAGCTTAATGGAGAATGGCAGGGTAACGGTGTAAAACAGAATATACGAATCCGCTATGCCACAAAGCCGGACGGAAAGGACTGGGCGAATGATGAGGAGCTTTTGCATACCTATGAAGAGGGGCTTGTATTTTATGAAAGCCTGAAAGACATACCTGCGGGCCATACCTGTGTGGGCATTCTGTTCACCTTCATGGGGCCGGGTGCTCCGGTGGATGCAAGCGATCCATATTATACTTGTTTCCATAAGGCAAAAGTAAAAGACGATGCGGACCTGGCCGGGCAGACCTTTATGCTGGCTTCCACATCCCGTGTCTGGACGAAGGGAATGTATGAGCGCGATCAGCATGATCCGAATGTTATTCCGGACTGGACAGAGGATGAGACAAATCTTTGGAGCTTCCCGGCCCATGACTGGCATTACAAGAGCGCGAATATAGAAAACTCTACCTGGTATAGAAAAGAAACCTATAAACCCGACGGAAGCGGTATCTGCGGTACCCACAACTCTGACTGGTCCCACTGGGGCGATACCCTGCTGGTGATCGGTTACAAGACCAAGGTATCCAAATATCTGGAGCAGAAGGATAACAATAATCAGGATAAGAAAACCTTCAATCTGGACGCGGATCAGAGAGTGGTGGATTTCAAACTGGAACCGGGGACCTATTATGATCAGCCGGGAACATTTAAAAATACCACTACAGTTACGATTAAAGACACCCTGCCCAAGTATCTGACTTACAGACCGGGTTCCGCCTACTTTGGAGGGGCATATGAGCAGACTTCGGTAAACGGAGGCACCCAGGGAAGAATCATTGAGGATACGTCGTCCGATGCGAAATTCCCCACGCCGGTATTGAAGGAACCGACTGTGGTTAACAATGCGGACGGGACACAGACCCTGACCTGGACGCTGCAGGATGTGGAGATTGGTACTCCCATGGCTCCCATTTACTATTCGGCGGATATCGGCGCCAAAGGTGATCCGGATAAGGATGTTCCCACCGGTACGACCAATCTGCAGAACCAGGTTTATATTGCGGCTCCCGGCGATCTGCGGGATCCCATGACAACCGGAGAGAAGCATTCGGAAGTGGGCATCTCCGTGTTCCGGGGCAGCGCCAGCTCCTTCGGCAAATACACGAAGCAGAAGGTGGTGGATGAGGACGGTCAGATCGACTATGTGGTTTACTACAACAATAACGCGGAGACGGGCACCGCATTGACCATCATGGACACCATGCCCATGAATGGGGAAAACGGCAGCCACTTTACCGGTACCTATACCTTTACGGAGTGGAAGCTTGATCCGGCGAAATGCAATGTTAATAATATCAAAATCTATTACACCTTCGATACAAAATATAAGAATCAAACCACGAAGGAGGTAAAAAGAGAGGAAATTGAAACATGGACGCCGGCGGCCATTAGCGCCGACGGAACCATAGCAATACCCACGAAGGAAAACGGCGCTACAGAAGCGCAGCCCTACCCGGTAGCCTGGGCGGTGGTCGGAACGTTGGATTCCGGAGAGAGCGTCAACATTGACCTGAAGCTCCAGCTGGATCCGGGAGCATCGGACACGGACAAAAAGGAGAATAACTATTTTGTCAATCTCCTTTCCAGCGGAGATACCACGACGACCACGGAGACGCCTACGGTCAGACGTACCCTGGAAGGCCTGACCTGGATGGATT
>CANPIM010000102.1 GCA_947574135.1 uncultured Lachnospiraceae bacterium | reverse complement strand
GACCTCCGCACTACCAATGCGACGCTCTACCGACTGAGCCACAGCAGCTTACGTCAAAGCGCTTAATCATAATAGCATTTCATTCGACACTTGTCAACTGATTTTTAAAAATTTTTATAAAATTCTGCCGAAACAGAGATACTAAGAAGGCAGTACCAAAAAACAATAGGGCTGCAAATGCAAATCCTCCCTGCCAACAGCCGGCAGGGCAAGAAAAGGAGGCCTCTGCAAAATGGAAAAGTCTACAGACAACCGGACAGAGAATCAAAAAATCATAGATTCCTATGATTATCTGGGAAATGCCTGCTCAACCATGGACTGTACCGGATTAATCCCTGCAAATCCGCCGGACGCATATGGGCGGGAATCCTATGAGGACATTTATCATTTTCTGGCGAAGCCGGCAAAAAGCTCTCCCAAAGATAACTCTGACTCCAACTAGTCTCCACAGCCTTTAAAAGGCCGTCCTTCCGTTGACAATAAGGCGGCAAAATCATAAAACACAGATGGATTTTGCCGCCTTATTGTTTTTTACCATTCCATATCTGCTATTTTTCTCCAAATCCGCTGCAATGCATTATCCACAGACTTGGGCTCCTTCTCAAGCTCTCCCGCTATCTCCAGATAATTCTTCCCCTCCAGGTACCGCTCCAACACCTGATTCTCAAACTTGCTCAGCTGCCGACGCAGGCGCTCCTTTAAGGCCGTGACGTTTTCCTGGGCAATCAAAAGCTCCTCCGGGCTTTTTTCCACAGGGCTGTCCGGGCCCTCATGGAGCTCCGGGGATAGGGCCACATAGGTGTTTAAAGGCGTATGCTTCTGCCGGTTGGAGGCCTGGATGGCATTGTAGAGCTGGCGGGCCACGCAGAGCCTGGCAAAGGAGGCAAAGCTTCCCGCCTTCTCCGGGCTGTAATCCCGGATGGCCTTAAAAAGGCCGATCATTCCCTCCTGCATCAGGTCCTCCTGATCCCCTCCGATAAGGTACAGGGTCCGGGCCTGGTTCTTCACCATTCCCCGGTATTTTTCCAGCAGAATCTCCATGCAGGCGCCGTCTCCGCTTCTAAACTGTTGAATTAATTCTTCCTCTGACAAATCCCGGTAAAGCATTCCCTGACTTCCTCCCGCTGACAAACTTGGTCCCTTCAAATACCTGCTCCCTGTTCGCCTCTCAGCCCTTCATCCGCTGCCGGACAATCTCATAGGCCAGAACTCCTGCTGCCACGGAGGCATTCAGAGAGTCAATGTTTCCCTTCATGGGAATGGCCGCCACATAATCACAGCTTTCCCGCACCAGGCGTCCCACGCCCTCCCCCTCATTTCCAATAACCAGGCCAATAGGCCCCTTTAAATTCAGGTCATACATGGTTTCCCCGCCCATATCCGCACAGACAAACCACATGCCCTGTTTTTTCAGCTCCTCAATGGTTGCCGCCAGATTGGTAACCCGGGCTACCGGCGTATAATGAAGCGCCCCGGCAGAGGTTCTGTCCACCACAGCCGTAAGCCCGGAGGCCCGTCTCTTGGGGATAATCACTCCGTGAGCCCCCGCCAGGTTGGCCGTGCGGATAATGGCTCCCAAATTGTGGGGATCCTCAATATTGTCCAGGAGAAATAGGAAGGGATCCTCCCCCCGCTCCCGGGCCAGGCGAAGCATGTCCTCCACCTCCCCATAAGCATAGGCCGCCCCATAAGCCAACACTCCCTGATGCTTTCCTGTCTCCGACAGCTGATCCAACCGTTCCCGAGACACAAAGGACACGGGCACCTGCCGCTTTCTTGCCTCCCGCTTAATGGAATTCACCGGTCCGTCCTGACACCCGTCCAGCACAAACAGCTTGTCTATGGGCTGCCCCGCCCGCAGGGCCTCCAAAACCCCATTGCGCCCCTCTATGATTTGTGATTCGTCCCGCATAAAAGCTCTCCTCTTGTCAATCCCTGCTTTATCAAATAGAACATACGTTCCCATTTATGGCAAAGGTACAGATAGCCCATCAGGGCCTCAAAGCCTGTGGCCCGCCGGTAATCCCACATGGTGGCATGCTTGGCCATGGTGGGGGAATGGGCATTTCTCCCCCGCTTATATACGGCCAGCTCCTCCTCTGTCAGCTCCTCCTTTACCGCCTCTGCCATGGTGGCCTGGGCCGATGCCTTCACCAGGCTGCTGGCCTGATGATGAAGCTTATTGGCTGAAAGGTTTCCCTGCTTCACCAGCATGGTTCGGATCAAAAGCTCATAAATCCCGTCCCCCATATAGGCCAGGGTCAGGGGGGAATAGCTCCGGATATCCACCTTGGGCAGGGCAAACAGCCCCTCAAACTCCCGGGCTAATTCTACTGCACTCTTTTCCATTTCACTCCCTCGCGCGTATCCTCCAGCACAATGCCCTGCTCCAGAAGCTTCCCCCGGATCTCGTCCGCCCGGGCAAAATCCTTGGCCTTTCTGGCCGCCTGGCGCTCTGCAATAAGATTTTCCACATCCTCGTCCAGAAGCTCCTCCTCCTTTAAGAGAATAAGGCCCAGGATATCCCCCAGCTCCAACAGGCGCTCCAGGCATTTCCCCACATATTCCTTAGTATTTTCGGCGCTTACATGGATATTTAGGTACTTTGCCAGCTCAAACATAGCGGCAATGGCATCGGCCGTGTTGAAATCATCATCCATGGCCTCCTCAAACTTCTTCACATATTCCCCGGAGGCCGCATACTCCTGCTGCTCCTGAGCCGTCATGGCGCCCTCTGCTCCCTGTTCCTTTAAATATTTCAGATTTCCCGCCGCAGTCATCAGGCGCTCCAGGCCATTTTGGGAGGACTCCATAAGGGCCGCGCTAAAGTTTAAGGGGCTTCGGTAATGGGCGCTGAGCATAAAGAACCGAAGTACCTGGAGATCATACTTTTCGCTGATCTCCCGCACCGTAAAGAAATTTCCCAGAGATTTGGACATTTTTCTGTTGTCAATATTCAGGAAGGCATTGTGAAGCCAATAACGGGCAAACTCCTTGCCATTGCAGGCCTCGCTCTGGGCAATCTCATTCTCGTGGTGGGGAAATACCAGATCCTCCCCGCCTGCATGGATATCAATCTGCTCTCCCAGATATTTTTTGGACATCACGGAGCACTCAATATGCCAGCCGGGACGTCCCTGGCTCCAGGGAGACTCCCAGTAGGGCTCTCCCTCCTTCTTTGGCTTCCACAAAACGAAATCCAGGGGATCCTCCTTCTCCTCCTCCCCGGAAACCAGAAGCACCCGCTCTCCTCCCCGGAGATCGTCCAGATTTTTATGGGAGAGCTTCCCATAGGGTGCAAATTTCCGGGTGCGGAAATATACGGTACCGTTCACCGCGTAGGCATAGCCCTTATCCATCAAATCCTGAATCATCTCCAGCATCCCGTCGATCTCCTGGGTGGCCAGGGGATGGGTGGTGGCAGGCTTTACATTCATCATGGACATGTCCTTTTTGCACTCTTCAATATACCGCTGAGAAATCTCCTGGGCGGAGACTCCCTCCTCATTGGCCTTTTTGATGATTTTATCGTCCACATCCGTAAAGTTGGACACATAATTTACCTCATAGCCCTTATACTCCATATACCGGCGCACCGTGTCAAACACAATCATAGGACGGGCGTTTCCAATGTGAATAAAATTATAAACCGTGGGACCGCACACATACATGCGCACCTTTCCCTCCTCCAGAGGCACAAATGCTTCCTTTTTCTTAGTCAGTGTATTATATACCTGCATTGTCTTTCTCCCTTTCTGTCTCTTTTCTCTCTTCCAGCTCTCTCTTAGCCGCCTTCCTGGCCGCCTTTTTTGCCTTCTTTTTGGCTTCCTTTTCCTGCAGCAGGGCCAGCTGTCGGCGAAGCTCGTCATTCTCCTTTCGCAGCTGACTCAAATCCGCAGCCACCGGGTCAGGCAAATGCACCTGATCCAGATCTGCCCGGGGCAGCTTGGCATTATCCCTGCGCACCACCCGGCCGGGCACGCCTACCACCGTACAGTTGGGCGGAACCTCCGCCAGCACCACGGAGCCTGCGCCGATTTTGGAATTCTCCCCAATGGTAAAGGAACCCAGGATCTTGGCCCCGGCGCTAACCATCACATTATCCTCCAGGGTGGGATGGCGCTTTCCCCGCTCCTTCCCCGTTCCTCCCAGGGTCACTCCCTGGTAGAGGGTTACATTGTCTCCGATAATGGTAGTCTCCCCAATAATCACTCCGGACCCATGGTCAATAAACAGCCCCTTTCCAATGGTGGCTCCCGGATGTATCTCAATGCCCGTTTTCCTGGCCGAGCGCTGGGACAGCCACCGGGCCCGGAAAAAATGTCCCTTGAGATACCACCGGTGGGCAATCCGGTAATGGAGGACTGCCCAAAAACAGGGATACAGAAGTACCTCCGCCTTTTTCTTAATGGCCGGGTCCCGCTCCTGGATCACCCGAAACTCGTCCCGGATATCCTCTATCATACCCATAGTTCTACCCTCCTCAGCAAAATAAAAAAGGATTGCATTCCCTCCAAGAGACGAATACAATCCGCGGTTCCACTCTAATTAAAAGGCTCTCGCCTTTCCCTCTGACACATAACGTGTGTTACCCGTATCCGGCTAAGCCAGGGCCTCACCGAATCAGCTCCCGAATGCACTTCGTCCATCCCTTGGCCGGGGCCGCTTTCAGCCAGTGACCACCCCTCTCTGCTGCTTTGACATGGATTACTTTTTCGTTCTCTGCCTTTTTCCTGCAATTATACAATAGCATATGCAAAAAATAAGGGTTTGTCAAGCCATTATACCACTTCATTGATAAATATTTTTTTTAATACCCGGATTTTTTCAAGCTTCTGTCTCACTTCATGGGACGCCTTTGGAAAAAGCTCGGAAATACTTTGACTTCCAAACAAAAAACTTCCCAACTCTGCAATGTCCACTATAATTTCTGGCATTACCTCCCTGCCGGACGCTTTTTCCCTGATGGATGTTTCCTCCCCGTCCAACATTTCCTCTATGCCCTGCTCTCCCCTGCATTCCCCTTTCGTCTCGTTCCAATTTTTTTGCGTCGTAAGCCTTGTAAGGCTGCTTCCCGCCTCCCAGAGGCTCCAGCAGTAATCCCCCGCATTTTCCGGCAAAAGCTCATCCGTAATGCGCAGCAAAAGCTCCACAGGCTCTCTGGCTCTTATGAGCTCCAAGAATCCCGGCAAATAGACGATCCGCTGCATCATAGGAGTGGCCTCCCACTCCTTGGAGGGAATGTGCTGCCTTTCATACTCCTCATCCTTCCAGACAAACAGATCGTACTCTCGGGACAGCTCCTCCATGGAGGCTCTGCTCAGGATTTCACTGTCCTCATTTTCCATTCTCCGAAAGCCAAAGGGGGTGTAAATAGCCTCCTTGGCCGGCATCAAAAAGGCAAAGGGCTGCCTTTCCTCATATAAATCTTCAAGAGCCCTTGTGAGAAGCCGCCGCATACACCCCTGATGACGATACTGGGGACGGGTGGCCACTGCCACAAAATAGGTGCTTTCCACCAGCCTTCCCCGCATCCGGAACCGGTAGGGGTTCAGGTGCACCATAGAGCGAAGCTCCCCCTCCTCCTCCCACACCAGAATCCGGTTTGCGTCCCCCTTTATTTTGTAATAGGCATCCACAAAGCTTTCCTCGTCCTCCGGAAACATTTCCTCGTACAAAGCCCGGGAAAAAGGCTTTTCCTCCTGCCTCAGATATCGCACCTGCCCCTTTCCCCGGGACTTTCCGGGCCTTCTGCTCCCGTGAAGTCCATAGGGGACTTCCTGTACATGCTCCAAGGGGCTTTCCGGGCTATCTGTCCCCGCCCTCATACCTCCTCCTCTTGTACATCCATTCCTTCTTTTGGGCAGCTTCTGCAGCCCGGACAGCCGCCCGCTTCTCCATCCGCCTCACATCCATAGGCATACACATATTCTTTGAGCGGCGTCAGGGCACAAATGGCCTGGGCAGAAATTCCCTGACCGTTTCCCGTAAAGCCCAGTCCCTCCTCCGTGGTTGCCTTTACGTTCACCTGATCCTCTAAAATCCCCAGAGCCCGGGCAATATTCTCCCGCATCTGGAGAATGTGAGGAGCCATCTTGGGCCGCTGAGCAATAATGGTAGCGTCAATATTCTCCACCACATAATTGGCCTCCTCCAGAAGGTTCCCCACCTGCTCTAGCAGGCGTATGCTGGAAATCCCCCGGTATTGCTCATCCGTGTCAGGAAAATGCTGTCCTATATCCCCCAGGGCTGCAGCCCCCAGGAGGGCATCCATAATGGCGTGAACCAGCACATCCGCATCCGAATGGCCCAATAAGCCCTTCTCATATTCTATTTTTACCCCGCCCAGGATCAAATCCCGGCCCTCCGTCAGCCTGTGTACATCGTAGCCCATTCCTACCCGCATGATTTCTCCTTCCTTTCTGCCCGCATCCCTCCTGCATTCTTCTGCCTGAAGAGAGCTTCACAATTTTATTATAGTAGTTTCCATATTCCTCTGCAATCCCTATCTATTTTTCCCTAAACGGGCAGAAATAAAGCAAAATCATTCCCCCAATAAATTGGCTGTGAGTTGTTCACTACAGGTATTCGTCCATTGCCTGTATAATCTCCTCATAGGTAAATACATCCCCTTGAGATGTACAGACGGTCTCCTCCGAATCCCCCTCATATTCCCCCGAATCCTCGTCGTAGATATCTCTTTCCTCCGGAATAACAATCTCCTCCGAATAGGCCCATCCTCCATAGCATCCGGCCGCAACCTGGAATTCTGCCATTTCGTCATCTGTTAATTCCTCACATCCATATCCGGCCTCCATAACCTCATCCATCGTATTCTCATCATTGATACTGTTTGCTATGCCCCATGCTTTCCCGCCATCCTCATATGCACCAATGAGTTCTCCTTCACTCACTACAATGTAAACGGTTGCTCCTGCATATTTCATTTAGATTCCTCCCTTATTTCTTATAGCCAGAAAAGACCAAAGAATATAAAGCTTTTTTTCGTTTGGCAAAGACTTTACACCCTGGTTTATAATTGCTATGTGGTTTTATTCCTTATTCTTTGATCTTATCAAGATCTGTCAGATTTACGCCACAAACCTGGTCAATCAAAGCTTTTGCAATTTCTGTGTTTGTTGGCATATTCTCACCACCTTTTTACTGTCCATGATAAAATAAGTGCCTACTTATCATTGTTTTTTAAAGACCATGTATACGTCAAAGGCCTCCTGGTTTGCCTCCATCCAGTCGTGGGCCTTTGTCTGCGTGGAGGCGTCGTGCCAGGCGCACCAGCATGCAAAGGCCATCCGTTCGGGATCAGGCGTCACCGATTCACGCACTTCTTATATGCATCTTCCATCTTTATCCTTATATCTTATTTCTGTTCTTCGTATCTGTAATTTATTAGGTGGTAAAATTCAATTAATCATTCATCTTTTTTAATAATTTTTTATAATCTGGATCAGCCTTATTAACAAAAGCTTCCCAGGATTTTTTTGGATTAAAGACCTCCTCTTTATTATTATTTACTTGCTTAATCTTTTCCTCTTCATTATACAAAAGATATAGTAGTTGAATTTCACGAAATGACAATGAATTCAATTTGCTTAACAGCTCCTCAAATTCGTCAACGTTTTTATTTTTATCTTTGATAGTATTTTTGAGTAAATTAGCAAAATATTTAACTTTATCATTTCTTATTAATCTATTAACAACGTCTATCGTTTTCGCTATTTACATTATGCAATCGATATTACTACCGGGTTTTCCCAGATGTCCTTTATTTGAGTTATTGCATCACACTCTGTTTTTAATAATTCAATTTTTTCATCCATTATAATTCCCTCGGTGATGTTGTCATCATGCCTCCTCGTAATATCCCACACACTCAGTCCGCCATCAATGACCTGATCTCCGTATTCCCAAAGAACGGCAACACAAAACTGCTGATACGGCAGGCTGTGGCAATGCTGCGTACTGCATCTGAAACTGTAGAATCTCTGCGCCTAAAAATGGATGAGACAGCTTCCACTCTGCCCAAATACCCTGTTGTCATGGCGATGAACGACGTCGGCCTACCCTCGGCCCACAGCTTATGGCTGAGATTGGTAACGTGAAACGTTTCACGCGCCGTGGGGCACTGACTGCCTTTGCCGGCGTTGATTCCGGAAAGAACGAATCAGAGCAGCACATGCAGAAGAGTGTACCCAGGACCAAGAAAGGTTCGCCAAACCTGCGTAAGACCTTTTTTCAGATCATGGACGTTCTTATGAAACGCTCTCCTGTTGCCGATGCCATATACGCTTTCATGGACAAGAAACGGGCGCAGAGTAAGCCTTACTACGTCTACATGACTTTTTATTTGCAGACTAATTTGTGTATAGGATATCATAACCACCATCAATATTCAATTGTCAAAGAACAAATATTCGCTTATATATGTACAAAGTATCTATTTTGTATTGCTAATAGTTGTACAATCATATATAATACGACGTTAATTTAAAATATGAGTGTTTAGATTTCTTCAATCGTTGAATTAAGCAACGCTTGACAAAGGTAAACACACCATTGAATAAGGCGCTGGGGGTAAGAAATCAGATTTTCCACTCA
>CANPIM010000101.1 GCA_947574135.1 uncultured Lachnospiraceae bacterium | reverse complement strand
CCAGGAGGAGCAGAAGAATTTTGCTTTTCCGGAGGCGGCCAGGAGAGTGACCTATGGAGATGGGGACTTTACCCTGACGGCCCAGGGTGCAGAGGCGGGCTCTGTTGTCCGCTACAGCAGCCAGACTCCCTCGGTGGCTACGGTGGATCCGGTGACGGGAAAGGTGAAGATTTTAAAGGCGGGAAGTACCGTGATCGTGGCTACGGCCGGGGAGACAGAGGACTTTATGGAGGCAAGGAGCACCTATACCCTCACCGTTTCCCAAAAGGCGCTGACCTGGGATGTGAGCGCTCTGGAGGCCAGGGATCGGCTGGATCGGGTGCAGGATCAGAAGGCAACCCTCTACGGGGAGCTGAAGCTTGCAGGTATTCTGGAGAGAGATGCCTCGGCAGTCCGTTTCGTGTGTCCCGCAGATAAGCTGTCCGGTCTCTACAGGACCGTGGCTGCAGGTAGCCAGAAGGTGAATCTTTCCTGGAAAAGTGAGCAGGATAAGGCTGTTCTCCAGGGAGAGGCAAGCGGAAATTATACCATGCCCGGAGCTTTGCCGGAAATCACGGGAAGGATCAGTGTGCTGGACAGCTCCCTCCCCCTGCTTCCGGAATCCACGGAGGGAACCGGCTTTATGGTGCAAGTGGAGTATGGTCTCTCGGAGGTCCCCGCTTCCTTCCGGGATAAGGAGCATTTGAATACGCCGGATAAGATCGAACGGGCCATGAAGGTGAAGCTTCAGGAGAAAACCAGCGGAATCCCGGAGGAGAATATTGTCATCTATGATGTGGAGCTTCTGATAAATATCAATGGTACGGGATGGCAGAAGGCGACCAAGGACAATTTCCCCACAAGCGGTCTGACCATAACGCTGCCCTATCCCTCCGGCACAGGGAGAGACACCCATGATTTTGTGGTAGCCCACATGTTTACCGCAGATATGAATGGCTTCCGGGCGGGAGATGTGGAGCATCCGGCCGTGACCAAGACAGAGAAGGGCATTACCTTTAAGGTTTACGGACTGTCCCCCATTTCCATTGGCTGGAAGGATGTGGAAAAGAACAACAGTTCGTCCGGAGGCAGCAGCGCATCCGGGACGCCTTCCTCCACGGCTAACCGGGTAGGCAGCGCGGCCACAGGAGATCAGTCACCGATTCTCTTGTACGTTTTACTGGCCGTGGGAGCTACCTTTGGCATAGGGATGGGATGCTATTTCAGAAGAAAAAGAATGAGCAGATAGATGAAATGGATAAAGGCTTTTAGGAGTCTTTATCCATTTCTTTTTGCGCTGCAGAAAATAGAAAAAAATATTGTCAATAGAAATATAGTAAGGTATAATTTATTACTGACCTGTAGACAAAGACTTTAATTTCTGAAAGAAGGTGCCGCTTGTTGGATGACACCAGGACCCGAATTATTTATGCCACAATGAAGGCTGTGCGCAAGCATGGTCTGGAAGGCACACGTATTCAAAATGTCAGTGATCTGGCGGGAGTTTCCCCCGGAGCATTGTACCGGTATTTTGAAAGTAAAGATCAGCTCATCGTGGAATGCTTTACCTATGTAGACAAGCAGGCGGCGGAGATTTTTGAGCATTTGAAGTTTCATCCCGTGACCATGCTCTCAGATCCCATGGGGGCAGTAAAAAACCTTTGGCGGCCCTATTTTCGTTTTTGGGTAGCCCATCCGGATGAGACCGTTTTCTATCATCGGTTTCGGGACAGTGCCTTTTTCCCAAAATACGATAAAACCCGGGATGTTACCTATTTTAAAAAATTTATTCGAATTGTGGAGCTTTTTAAGAAGGCTTTCCCGGCTCTGAACCAGATCAATCAGGATTTGCTGTGGCTCCATGTGCTTACTTCCACGGTGATGTATGCCAAATACGTGGTGGAGGGAACGCTTCCCAATAATCGGGAAACAGAGGATACGGTATTCCAGCTTTTGACCACCGGCTTAAGTGGTTATCTGAAGGGGGAAAAGAAAAAATAGTGGCAAAAATATACCGGGTAGGGGTATCTTTGCCGGATGAAAAAATAAATAAATATTTATTCACATTTTTGGCAATTTCTCTTTTATTTACCATAACTATATGGTATAATATCGGACGATCGACAGTTTGTCTATAGTAAATTTCATGGTCTGTTAGCCGGGGATGGACTTGACTGTAGCTGAAGGAGGACTGGAGATGGAGAATCAACTGATATGGAAGGAAGAATTTAATATTGGGGTGGAGACGATTGATAAGGAGCATCAAAGGCTCGTTACCATCATCAACAAGCTTTATGCTCTGGGAGAAGAAGAGAAAAAAGGTAGGAAGGCATGTGAGGAAGGCATCAAATATTTTTATGAGCATGCCCTGAAGCATTTTGCGGACGAAGAGAATTACATGGAATCCATCCATTATGAAAATTTAAAGATGCACAGACGGATACATAGAGGGTTTCGGGATAATACCCTTCCGGCCCTGGAGGATGAACTGCGAGATGCCGATTACTCTTCTGAAGCAGTGGAACATTTTCTGGCGGTTTGCGCCGGATGGCTTTTGGGACATACACTGACAGAGGATCGGGCCATTGTGGGGGAAGAGGAGAGTAAATGGGAGGATCTGCTTCCGGAGGCGGAGCTGGAATCCATAAAGAATGTGATCATGAAGCTTCTGCACCAGATGTTTCAGCTGAAATCCCAGGTGCTCAGCGACACCTACGGGGGAGAACGGTTTGGGAACGGCATTTATTACCGCCTGGTCTATGGCCGGGAACAGGATGAGAAGAAGTGGGAGATCATTCTTGTCTTTGAGGAGAGGATTTTAGTCAATACGGTTGGCAAGCTTATGGGAGTGAAGTCGGGTAAGCTGGATGTGATGCTGATCAATGCGGCCCGCTATACGGCCAGTCAGTTTGTATCCCATGTGATGGAGCATTTTCCGGCTATTGCATCCTACGAGATGCAGGAGGAGAATCTTCTGACCTATGAGGAGTTTCGGGAGGTATTTGAGAATAAAAATCCCCAGATCAGCCTGCTGTTTAGCACGGATGAAGGTTATTTTTCCTATTGTGTCATCGCTCCCCATCTGCTGGAGAATGGCATCGGGACGCCTCTGGGCGTGGACAATGAGGTGACGGAGATTGAAAAGTACCTGATAAAGCGAGGAAAGGGAGGACGGAAGATCCTGGTGGTGGATGATTCCATAACCATTCGGGAGGGAATCCGAAGGCTCCTGGGAGAAGATTACCAGGTGACCACGGTACAGTCCGGGGTGGCAGCTATCCGCGCCATTACCCTGGATAAGCCGGATTTGGTGCTTTTGGATTATGAGATGCCGGTCTGTGACGGAAGGCATGTGTTGGAAATGCTTCGATCCGATAAGGAATTTGCAGACGTCCCGGTGATCTTCCTGACTACCCGGGATGATCCGGAGAGTGTGCAAAAGGTACTGGGGCTGAAGCCGGACGGATATCTGCTCAAGTATTTAAAGCCCACAGAGATCCGGAAGCGGATTGACACCTTTTTTGACAAGAAAAAGAAATGATAAAATAGGGAAATCGCAGGCTGAAAGTCAGGGCCTGCGATTTTTCTTTTTGGATAGGTCTGCTGCTTTTGGGCCGTGGTCTCCCCTAATTCCGGGAAAAAGTTTTTGATAAATGTAAGATATCCCCTCTCCCAAACGGAGTATCTAGTGAAAGGGCTCATAAAGCATTGGCTTTATGGGACCGGACAACGGCGCCGAAACATTTTTTTGAGGTAACTGTTTATGAAAGCAAACGAGAACAACTTTGTGGATTTATTAAAAAGACAGCGGGAGGAGGGCATCTGCTATGTGATAGAGACCTATGGCGGGCTGCTTCGATCCATTGTGAAAAAACGGCTGTTTACCTGGCCGGACCAGGTGGATGAATGCATGAACGATATTTTCCTGGGCATTTGGCGAAATATTGACAGCTTTGACGAGAGCAAGGGAAGCTTTGCCGGGTGGGCCGCCGGGGTGGCCAGACTGGAGGCCATTGATACCCTACGAAGGCTGCAAAGGCAGCCCCGCTCCCTGTCCCTGGAGGAGATGGAAGGGGAAGTCTCCCGGGAGGAAGGACTTCTCGAGCTGGCGGAGCAGGAGCTCTCCAAGGAGACAGAGGAAATCCTGGGGTATCTGTCGCCAAGGGATCAGGAGCTTTTCCGGCGGATTTTTCTGGAGGAGGAGGAGCCGGAGGCGGTGGGAAAGGCACTGGGAATTAGCAGAGACAACGTATATGTGCGGATTTTTCGGGGAAAGGAACGAATCCGTAAAAAATGCAGAGAAAGGAAGAGGGCATGAGCATGAACAGAGAGGCCTATAGACTGGCAAATGAAATAAGGACCGAGCTTGAGGCTGAAGGGGATTGCCTCGTAGAGAGCCTTGGGGATATGGATATGAGAAAATATGAGACAGCAGTTTTGGGAGAGATTCGAAAGGAAAAGAGGGCAAAAAGAAGGAATTTTCGCAGCATGGCAGTAGCGGCCTGTGCGGCCGTGGCGGTTCTGACCGGGGCTGCCGTTTTTGGGGAGGAGGTCCATGCGGCCATCAAACAGATTGGATGGAGTATCAGCAGCGCGCTGGGGCTTTCCACGGATTTGGCAGATTATCGGGAGGTGGTAAATACCTCTGTTTCCGATAATGGCTATGTGATTACCCTCCAGGAGGCCGTGGTTTCCCAGGAGAAGCTGACTGTCAGCTACACGCTGGAGCGGGAGGACGGGGCGCCTATGGAGGAGATTTTAGTGCCCAGTGAGTCCGCCTTCTACATCAATGGAAAGGCGGTAAGCGCGGGAAGCGGCGGCAGCGCCGGTTTTCTGGATGAGGAGCAGACGGTGGTTGGCATTATGGCGGATTATCGTTTGGCTGGCATGGATCTCAACGGGGAACATGAATTCCGGCTAAGCTTTGACAGCATTGGCTGGGAGGATGGGCAAAAGGGAAGCTGGGAATTTGCCTTTACTGCAGACGGTTCGGAGCTTATGGCTGACACCAGATGGATAGATTTGGACAAGGAGTTTCAGCTACCGGATGGAACGAACTTTAAGTTGGAAAAATTTTCCAGCAACGATCTGGAACAGCGCATGGACTTTTCCTGGTCCGGAAGAACCCGGTTTATACTTATGATAAAGGCAGAGAGTCAGGCAGGAGCTCAGGTGGAGTTTGGGATGAGAAGCGCGGACGAGAAGGGCGGATATCTGCAGAATGAAGAGATCATTGATGACGGTCGCATGGAGGAGGGATCCGGGGAGTGGACCATGACCCTGTACGCCGTGGAGCTTCCGGAGACAGACGGCCGGATTCCCGATGATTATGTCCAGGTTGGAGAGCCCTTTATCCTGAGCTTTTAACAAATATTGACTTTTGTGGGCACTGCATATAATATAATGATAGGGTAGTTCCGAAGAGGGGAAGAGAGAACACGGAGGGATGGCCGGGTGGACAGATACAAAAGGGATATCCTCTATCATTATACGGATTTTCAGGCGCTGGACGGGATTCTCCGCTGTGCGCAGCTGCGGGTAAATAATGTGCTGAATATGAATGACGCGGCGGAGATGCGCCTGTTTATGAGCGGCCTGTGTCATGCGGTGGTAAAAAGGCTGGAGGCTGAGGAGGACTGGGAGCGGGCCGGAAAGGTGCGAAAGCTTTTTCAGGAGGAATTAAAAAAGGAATTCTTTTACTCTGCCTATGCGGCCTGCTTTTCCCTTTACCGGGACGATGCCGCCCAGTGGGAGCGGTACGGAAACCGGGGACGGGGAGTGTGCATTGCCTTTCACGGCGGGTTTCTGGAGAAAATGGCTGAGGGAGAGCTGTCCTTACAGATGGTTTTCTACCAGGACGATATGACCGAGCATGCCCTGGCCTCTGTGTTTTACCGCCTGGTAAAGGGGGAGGAGCAGGTGGACGGGGAGAATCCTCTTATTCAGGAGGCGCTTAAGGATGCCTGGATACAGTCTGTGGTGTTTAAGCATCCCTCCTTCTCCTCGGAAAAGGAGGTGCGCCTGGTGGTCTCTCCCTTTGAAAAGGAGTATTTTGATGTGAGACCCTGCTACCATGTATCTGTGGAGCGGATCAAGAAATATTATCCACTGGATCTCATGTCCATGTGTCAAAAGGCCGGCATTGGCCTGGAGGATTTGGTGGCAGAGATTATTATCGGACCGGAGTCCACCCAGTCCCAGTCTATTTTACAGGATTATCTCCGGGATAATGGCCTGCGAAGTCTGGCGGAGCGGGTTTCTCTGTCTGACTGCCCCTTAAGGCGTCCTCCTGTATAGAGAAATAATTGGAAAAATTTTACAGATGTGCGCAAGGGCGCCGGATCAAGGAAAAGATTCCTTCTTCCGGCGCCCTTTGCTTGAAATTTTTTACACCAGGGATAAAAGAAGGGAATCTGTCCATATTAAGTAAGGCGAAAAGGAGGGCAAAGGATTGGAAGAGAAAGGGAAAAAAATAGCACAATTAAAGGGGAAGCTTATTGTATCCTGTCAGGCTCTGGCCCATGAGCCCTTACATTCCTCCTTTATTATGGGACGTATGGCTTTGGCGGCCCGGGAGGGAGGCGCCTGGGGAATCCGGGCCAATACCCGGGAGGATATTCTGGAAATTCGATCCCAGGTGGAGCTTCCCGTTATCGGCATTGTAAAGCGGGACTATGAGGACAGTCCGGTCTACATTACCCCCACGCTTCGGGAGGTGGAGGAGCTTTTGGAGGCGGGACCGGAGATTATCGCCCTGGATGCCACGAATCGGAAAAGACCCGGAGGCCAAACGCTGGAGACCTTCTTTCTGGAGGCAAAGGGCAGATATCCAGAGCAGCTTTGGATGGCAGACTGTGCCACGGTGGAGGAGGCCCTTTATGCGGACGGGCTGGGCTTTGATTTTATCGGTACCACCCTGGTGGGCTACACGGAGGAGAGCAGGGGAATGAAAATTGAGGAGAATGACTTTCAGATTCTCCGGGAAATATTGTCCAGGGTGAAGCATCCTGTGATTGCAGAGGGAAATATCAATACGCCGGCAAAGGTGCGCCGGGTCATAGAGCTTGGGGCCTACAGTGTGGTGGTGGGATCGGCCATTACCCGACCGCAGCTCATTACCCGGGAATTTACGAAGGCATTGGAGGAGTTAGAGACATGAGAAATCTGGAAAAGTATAAAGGAATTATTCCGGCCTTTTACGCCTGCTATGACAGGGAGGGCAGAGTAAGCCCCCGGGGCGTGGAGGAGCTGACGGAATATTTTATAAACAGGGGCGTCAAGGGCGTGTATGTAAACGGCTCCTCCGGGGAGTGCATTTATTTAAGTGTGGAGGAGCGAAAGCTTATCCTGGAGTGGGTTATGGAAAAGGCCAGGGGAAAGCTTACGGTGATTGCCCATGTGGCCTGTAATAATACAGAGGACAGCAGAGAGCTTGCCCGGCATGCGCAGGATTTGGGGGTGGATGCCATTGCGGCCATTCCGCCTATTTATTTTCGGCTGCCGGAGGATGCCATTGCAAGGTACTGGAATGATATCAGCCAGGCGGCGCCTGAGACGGATTTTATTATTTACAATATTCCCCAGCTGGCCGGGGTGGCTCTTACCCTGCCCTTGCTTAGGAAAATGCGGGAGAATCCCCGGGTGGTGGGAATCAAAAACTCCTCCATGCCGGTGCAGGATATCCAGATGTTTCTAAAGGAGGGTGGAAAAGACTGTGTGGTGTTTAACGGTCCGGACGAGCAGTTTATCAGCGGCCGGGTCATGGGAGCCCAGGGAGGCATCGGGGGCACCTATGGAGTGATGCCGGAGCTGTTTCTTGAGATGGATGCCTGTATCTCAGGGGGCGAGCTTACAAAGGCCCGGGAAATCCAGTATGCCGTAAATGCCGTTATCTATAAAATGTGTGAGGCCAAGGGAAATCTCTACGGGGTTATCAAGGAGATTCTGAGGAGAAATGAGGGGCTTTCTCTGGGCAGTGTGCGCCCGCCCCTGATGCCTGCAACGCAGGAGGACGAGGCGGTGATTTCGGAGGCTGCCGGCATGATCCGGGAGGCCAGAAAGACCTTTTTAGACGGCTAATCACAAAAAAGGGATGGAGGAAGAATCCATGGAGGGATTTACCAGGGTTGATCTGATTATTTTAATTGTATATCTGGGGGCTGTGCTGGCGGCAGGTCTCTATTTTTCAAAGCGGGAAATGAAGGGAAAGGAGTACTTTAAGGGAGACGGAACCATTCCCTGGTGGGTCACCTCGGTGTCTATTTTTGCCACACTGCTGAGCCCCATTTCCTTTCTGTCTCTGGCGGGAAATTCCTATGCGGGCACCTGGCTTATGTGGTTTGCCCAGCTGGGCATGCTGTTGGCCATTCCGGCCACCATCAAATTTTTTCTGCCTATTTACAGCAGGTTGGATATTGATACTGCTTATCATTATCTGGAGCTGCGGTTCCATAGTAAGGGACTTCGGATCTTAGGGGCTGTGATGTTTATTATCTACCAGATTGGGCGCATGTCTATTATTATGTATTTGCCCTGTATGGTGCTTGGCAGTCTGACGGGAATCTCCGTAAACCTTCTCATTATCATTATGGGGGTTATTGCCATTATCTATTCCTGCACCGGCGGGCTGAAATCCGTTTTGTGGACAGACTTTATCCAGGGTACCGTGCTTTTGGTTGGTGTTACAGTGGCGTTATTTTTCCTGATTTTCCACATTCAGGGGGGAATGGGGGCC
>CANPIM010000100.1 GCA_947574135.1 uncultured Lachnospiraceae bacterium | reverse complement strand
ATGCCAGGCTCCCTCATAGCGCCGCATTCGATCCCAGGTAAACACAAAGACATCCTGAAGCGCTTTCTTGCTAAAGTATGACTTGCAGGCCTGAATCACCTTATGCTCTTTTTGCTTTGAACAAGAAACCATATACCAGATGATCCGCTCCCTCCTTTTCAGCTCCGGGGCTTGCTTTAGAGATCTGCCTTTCGGTTTTTTAAGTTAGAATTTTCGTAGAGTAACCTACTCTACGAAAATTCCATAAAAAGAAGCGAAATATATACCGCTTCAACGCTTCCGGACTATAAAAATCAGCTTTTAAAGCCACCTCTATTACTTTTTCCTGGAAAATAATTTTATGAATTACCAGATACAGATAGAAAAAGAATGAAAAAATAAAGATTCCTGTTGAAAATCCCCGGGAATCTGGTTATAATAATACCTGTTGAATCAAAGAATATTTCGTATAGTAGGTTACTCTAGGAAAATTGTATATACAAATCAAAAATTTTCACTTTAAACTCATACGTTTCTCTCAAGCCCTGTCCCAGATCTCTCCATCCGTTTCGCAAACGCCAAATTCGTCTCAACCATTTCAGAATCCCCATTCTCTCATCAGACGACACCAAACCCTGACCAAAACAATACGAGCAAAATGTTACGGCAAGATAACAGTTGCCCCCAAATAAAGATTATGTTAGACTAAATCCATAGAAACCAGTCCAAATTCGTCAATCCCCCGGAAGTTCTGCCCAGGCACCCTTTGGTTCTGGAGCAAACCAATCATACGGGAATTGCTTCAAAATAAATTCAACGGGAAATCATCATAGAAAATTATGATGAAAGAGAACCCATGCGAGGTACCAAAAACATGAGCAACGATTTACAGAAAAATTTCATAGAACAGATCTCCTTCCCGGACGCCCAGGAATACTTTATCAACCAGGCTTACCAATTCCAGGAGGCCCTGATGATGTACAACTGCGCCATCAAGGAGGTACGCACTAAGCTGGAGGTGCTCAACGACGAACTCTCCATCCGCTACAACCGCAACCCCATTGAGTTCATCACCTCCCGGGTAAAAAAGCCCTTTAGCATTGTGGAAAAGCTGAATCGCAACGGACAACCCCTGACTGTGGAGGCCATGACAGCCACCCTTAATGATGTGGCCGGCATACGGGTTATCTGTTCCTTTATTGATGACATCTACTCTGTGGCGGATATGCTGATCAAGCAGGACGATATCACTCTGCTGAAAAGAAAGGACTATATCAAAGCTCCAAAGGAAAATGGCTATCGCAGTCTCCATCTGATTGTCGAAATCCCTGTGTTTTTCTCGGATCGCAAGCAGCCTATGCGAGTAGAAGTCCAGATACGGACGATTGCCATGGATTTCTGGGCCAGCCTGGAGCATCAGCTGAAATACAAAAAGGATATCCAAAATCCGGAGGAAATTCAAAAAGAATTGCAGGAATGTGCAGACATTATATCACAAACAGATATTCGAATGTTGAAAATCAAAAATAAAATCTTTCAGGAAGAAGGTCTTTCCTCTCCGGAAAAAAGCAGTCCCAGGGAAACTCTGAAAAGGCTAAGTCTCCCTCTGGAGCCTCCCAGATAAGTCTCCCTGGCCCCGGAAAAGCCGAAGTCCTGGCTCCTGCTCTCCCATTTAGAAAGGATTCCGCCATGAAAACCATGATCAATCTCACCACCTCGTCCGAAGATCTGGGGCGTTTTTCCTCGGCAAAGGATCTCCGAGACTTTTATCAGAGCTTTGGCTGTGCAGGTCTGGAGCTTATGCCTCTCCCTGCAGAGGACCCGGAGCTGGAAAAGCAAATCCTCTCCCCTTCTATGATAATAGGCGTCCATACCAACAGTCTGGGCGACTGGATGTCCGCGGATCGAAACCAGCTGCAGGAGCATTTCCGCCGGGATCTGGATTATGCCCGACAGGTGCAGGCAGAATACGTGGTGTTTCATGTAACTCAGGTAACGGATGGGGAGGCCTTTACCTATAAAATGCAGCACAGGGATGAGGAGGTTATCCTGGAAGCCTGTAAGCTTATCAACCAGCTTCTTGATAACCAGTCCTATTCCTTTTATTTTCTTATGGAAAATCTTTGGTGGCCGGGGTTGACCTTTCAGGATCCTGCCATGACAAAGCTTCTGCTGCATGGGATTCACTACGAAAAAAAGGGCCTGATGCTGGACACAGGTCACTTTCTTCACACCAACCGAAAGCTTAAAACCCAGCAGGAAGCTCTCACATACCTAACATCCATGCTGGACGCCCACCAGGAATTACTTCCTTATATCAAAGGCGTACATCTTCATCAATCCTTAACCGGATCTTATGTCAACCAATGGCTGGAGCATCCGCCAACACTGGAATCCGATCCGGAGAAGCGCTTTGGCCAGGTATTCACCCATATCTTTGCCATTGACCGGCATCAGCCCTTTACGGCCCCCGGAATAGGGAAATTCATAGAGCGCATTGATCCTCTATACCTTACCTATGAATACATTACCCGGGATCGGGAGGAGCATGCCAGGTATCTCCGCCAGGGAAGCCAGGCTCTTGGATATTTTCCTCACTAGCCAACACCTTCTTTTCTTCGTAAAAAGGCTTTCTCACCCCTTCTCCTGCCCCTGCTCCTTGGGTGGAATAAACATAATCACAAACACTACCAGCAAAATCAAACACACAATGAGCACGGATTTCTCCAGAAAAATCCGGGTAATGGCCGTTCCAATAACCGCCCCCACAATAAAAAACAGAATAATGCCGTAATACTGCAGGCTCTTGATCAGGGCCGCTTTATCCCGGTTGATATTATAATAAAAGAGCTGCTCCGTAGCGCTCCTTAAATTTCCTGTACACATGGTCGTGGCATAGGCGCTGCCGTTAAACCGGCGGAAGCTTTCCACCTGCATGGAACAGACAAAGGAAACCGCCGAATTGACCACATCATCCGCTACACCGGAGGGCGTAAAGGCAATGACCCACAGCACGAGAAACTCCAGCACAATCACAATCTGCCGCCAGTGCAGTCCTGGATTGTAGCGAAATCTTCGGCGCACCACCTCTGTAATCAAAATCCCTGCCATAAAGGCCAGAATGGGATACATATAGAACATCAGTTCTGACCAGTTTTTATCTGCCACCCGAATCCCCAGGAGCACAATATTTCCCGTCTGGGCATTGGCAAATACGCCGCCCCGACATACATAGGTATACACATCCAGATATCCTCCGGCAATGGCCAGCAGCACCCCCACCAGATAGGATTCCGACGCCTTTTCCAGCTGAAATTTCATGTTCTTACTTTCCTTTATGTAATCAATTCTGCTTTTGTGTCCACATGCACTGCTTTTCACAAAACCATGCCAAATTCTCTTTTTTACTGCTTTTCTAGTATAGCGAATTCCCTTCCATATTACAAGCCGCTCTATCACTTTCTTACAGACCTTGCAGGAAGTGAAAAGTCCTATATAATCAGTAACGAAAAGTTTCTTGTACAAATTCCCTTCCCTGGAGTATACTATAATTACAAAAAAGAAAGGAACTGCATACATGCCCTTATTAAAAAACGAAAACCGAAAAGAGGAAAAAATCAATGGTGTCGTCTATGACATGTCGCCCTCTGCAAATTATAAGCATGGAATTGTAAATGGAAACATTTACAGTCATATCAAAAGCCACTTAAAGGGCAGCTTATGTCTGGCTTTTATAGAAAATCTGGATTTTCGTTATCATCCAGAGGAAAACGACGACTATGTGGTTCCGGATATTATGATTATCTGCGACCGGAAACATTTGGCAGGAAGCAGCTATTCAGGGATTCCCAAATTTATTGCCGAAACCCTAAGTCCCTCCACAGCCATGCTGGACATGTCCGTGAAAAAGGACATCTATGAAAGCGCCGGCATTCCCGAGTACTGGATTGTATCCCCCAAAGAACGCGGCGTGGAAATTTACTATCTCACCGAGGGCCGCTACGTCTTATCCCAGAGCTATATCTTGGAGGACGACCAAGAAAACAGATATTACAATGCAAAGACAGAAATATCCCTGAAAGAATTTCCCCACATTACTATGACCCTGGAGGAAATCTTTGAAAATGTGGAGGAATAAGAAGCCTATCAGCAGAGCCAGAGGTATCCAAAACCGATTCCTCTGGCCCAGCTGATTTCTTTTTTATTTTTGTGTTTTCAGATAAGCGGCCTTTCCCTCCTCATAGAGGTTCCTTCCCTCGCTGTCAATGATCACCACCAAGGGCATATCCTCCACATAAAGCTTTCGAAGGGCCTCGGCGCCCAGATCCTCATAGGCAATCAGCTCACATTTTTTTATGCACTTAGCCAAAAGAGCTCCGGCCCCGCCGATGGCTCCAAAGTAGACGCCATGGTACTTCTTCATGGCCTCCACCACCTCCGGCAGCCGGGCGCCCTTTCCAATCATGCCTCTGGCTCCCACAGACATCATGGTCGGCGCATAGGCATCCATCCGTCCGCTGGTGGTAGGACCGGCAGACCCGATAACCTGACCGGGCTTGGCCGGGGTGGGCCCTACATAATAGATGGTGGCGTCCGCAGGGTCAAAGGGAAGCTGCTCTCCCCTGGCCAGGGCCTCACACATTCTCTTATGTCCTGCATCCCTGGATGTATAAATGGTTCCCGTAAGATATACACTGTCTCCGGCCTGAAGGCTTCTGGCCACTTCCTCCGTCAAGGGCAGCTGAATATGTTTTTCCATACTAAATCACCTCCGTCTTATGGCGCGTTACATGACAGTTAATATTCACCGCGCAGGGCATTCCCGCAATATGGGTGGGCAGCGTCTCAATGTTCAGGGCCAGAGCGGTTGTCTTTCCTCCAAAGCCCTGGGGCCCGATTCCAAGCTTATTGATCTTCTCCAGCATCTCCGCCTCCAAATCCGCATAATAGGGATCCGGATTGCGCACATCCGTGCTGCGCATCAAAGCCTTCTTGGCCAGCAAAGCACACTTATCAAAGGTGCCGCCAATGCCTACCCCCACCACCATAGGGGGACAGGGATTGGGCCCGGCCGTCTCCACGGTTTCCAGAATAAAATTCTTGATTCCCTCAATGCCGGCGGAGGGCTTAAACATGCGGATCGCGCTCATATTCTCGCTTCCAAAGCCCTTGGGACCCACTGTCACCTTGATCTCTTCTCCGGGCACAATCTCCGTGTACAGCATAGCCGGCGTATTGTCCCCTGTATTTCCCCGGCGCACCGGATCCTTCACCACAGACTTGCGCAGGTATCCTTTATCATACCCTCTGCGCACACCCTCGTCCACAGCCTCCGTCAAATCGCCGCCCACAATATGTACATCCTGCCCGATCTCCAGAAACACACAGGCCATTCCTGTATCCTGGCAGATGGGCACCTGCTCCTCCCGGGCAATCTCAAAATTGGTAATAATCTTATCCAGCACTCCCTGAGCAATCTCCCAGTCCTCACAAGCCCTGCACCGGCGAATGGCTCCCTGCACATCCTCCGGCAAAAACTGATTCGCCTCAATACATAGTCTCTCCACAACATCCGTAATCTGCTGTGCCTGAATCTCACGCATACCCAATCACCTCCAAATAACATACTGAAACATATATCTAAAATCTAACTAAACAAATCCCCAGCAGGTAGCCTTCCCGGAAACAGTCCATCCCCAACCAAACTTCACAGCAGTTTCTCAGCAAGCAACTCTCAGGAAAACCCCATCCCCAACCAAACTTTACAGCAATTCCCCAGCAGTCAGCGTTTCCGGGGGAGAAATTTTCCCTAAGCAAACCATTCAGGGATGCTTTTAACGAAGGCGAAATCCATCGTTTACGGAGACTTAGGCGCGAAGGCATTCCTGAGCGTCTTAGTCGGAGTTAACGATTAGTTCGCCGCAGTGTTATCCCGTTTGCGTGGGAAAATTTCTCCCCCGGAAACGCGTCCCTCCTGCCAATACCCTAAAGCTACAAAAATATCCCAATAAACTGGCTGGCCAGCACCACCATCACCAAGGCAATGGGATACGTCGCCGCATAAGCCGAGGCCACATCGTCTGTCTCCGTCACACGGATCAGCGTCCCCAAAGCCGGCGTACTGGTCATGCCGCCGCAGATGGATCCCAGGGTATTAAACACACTCAGACGCAGTACCTTGGCCGCAAACACGTATCCCAGCAGCATGGGAATCAGGGTCATCAGGGCTCCATAGAGGAACAAAAGGGCTCCGTGCTCCCTTAAGATATCCACAAAGCCGGCTCCGGCCTGAGCGCCAGCCCCCAAGAGGAACAGCGCCAGCCCAAACTCCCGCAGGCATTCCAGCACGTGCTTTTCCACCTGCACGCTAAGCTTTCCGAAATGTCCGAAATGCCCCAGAATCAAGCCGGCAATTAAGGGACCGCCGGAGGTTCCCAGGGCAAACACCGCGCCGCCGGGAAGGGGAATCTCAATCTTAGCCAGCACAATGCCCAGCACAATAGCCATGGAGAAGGGGAAAAAGCCCATACTGTCCGCATAGAACAGCTCCTCCTTCCTGGTCTTGTGATATTCCTCCACATTCACATTGGAGGCCGCCTCATATTTTGCCCGCTCTGCCGCCATATCCGTCTTTAAAAGCTTTGGGATCAGCTGCACAAACAGCACGACCCCCACCACGCCGAAGGGATAGGCAATGCCATAGCCCACGGAAGCCGCGTCGGAGCCTGTGGCCTCCAGAGCCGCCGCCAGCCCCGGCGTACTGGTAAGAGCTCCTGTCATCATTCCCACGCTGATATCCATGGGCACTCCAAAGACCTTGATCACCAGAACACAGGTGAGGGCTCCGGCAGCAATGACGATAATTCCCAGCAGAATATAGGAGGTGGCATTAAGCTTAAAATTCCGGAAAAACTTGGGGCCTGCTATAAAGCCCACGGATGTGACAAAGCAAATCAGCCCCAGCTCCCGCACCAGAGAGGGAATCTCCACTCCAAAGTGGCCAAAGACCAGGGCCACCAGCAAAATACCGGCAGTCCCCAGCTCCAGTCCACAGATCTTAATACTTCCCACCAGATAGCCGATAACGGCAATCAAAAATACCAGCATCAGCGTATTGGAAAAGATACTATCCTGAAACCATTGCAGCAATCCCATCTGTCAAAATCCTCCGCTCTATTTTGGCATCCCGAAGGTGTATTTGGGTAACAGCAGCGGGGAAACCTCTCCTGTATGCAGATCCGCCTCCTCCAGCTCCTTTGCATAAGCCTGGATATGATCCAGATTCATGGCTCCAAGCTCCACTTCCTTACATTTGGCAGCGGCAGCCTTTCCCGCATTGCGGCCAAACACAATAATATCCAGCAGAGAATTTCCCATAAGGCGGTTTCTTCCGTGGATTCCGCCCACAGCCTCTCCGGCCACCAGAAGATTGGGAATGGTCTTGGTAAAGCCCTCGCCGCCGATTTCCAGACCGCCGTTTTGATAGTGCAGGGTGGGATAAATCAAAATCGGCTGCTTGCGCATGTCAATGCCATAGTTTAAGTACATGCGGAGCATGGCCGGAATCCGCTTTTCAATGGTTCCCTCTCCATGAATCATCTCGATCATGGGCGTATCCAGCCAAATGCCGTAGCCTGTAGGAGTGGGAACTCCCTTGCCCCGCTCCTTGCACTCCCGGATAATGGAGGCTGCAGACACATCCCGGGTCTCCAGAGGATGCATAAAGGCCTCTCCCTCTGCATTGATAAGCATAGCTCCCAGAGAGCGCACCTTCTCCGTTACCAGGGCGCCGAAAATCTGGGCCGGGTAAGCCACTCCCGTGGGGTGATACTGAATGGTATCCTGGTACAAAAGGGGTGCTCCCGCCCGGTATCCCATCACCAGACCGTCCGCCGTGGCTCCATAGTGATTGGAGGTGGGGAAGTTCTGGTAATGCAGACGCCCTGCACCGCCGGTGGCAATAATCACAGTCTTGGCCCTGGCCACCTGATATTCTCCTGTCTCCATATTCTGGAGCACAGCGCCGGCTACCTGTCCCTTGTCATCCTTGATCAGCTCCACAGCCGCAGTGAAATCTGCAATAGGAATCTGCCGGTTCCACACCTCATCCCGAAGCACCCGCATAATCTCCGCGCCGGAGTAATCCTTACAGGCATGCATTCTCTTTCTGGAGGTGCCGCCGCCATGGGTGGTCACCATTCTTCCGTCCTTATCCTTGTCAAACATCACGCCCAGGTTATTGAGCCACGAAATGGCATCCGGCGCCTCCATAACCAGACGGCGTAACAGCTCCGGCCGGGCTGCAAAATGTCCCCCTCCAAAGGCATCCAGGTAATGCTGCTGGGGAGAATCATTCTCCTTGTCCGCTGCCTGGATTCCGCCCTCAGCCATCATGGTATTGGCATCCCCGATGCGAAGCTTGGTCACCATCATGACCTTGGCTCCCGCCTCATGAGCCTCAATGGCTGCAGAGGATCCTGCGCCGCCGCCGCCAATCACCAACACATCCACATCATAGGCGGCCTGATTTAAGTCAATGGGCACATTTTGAATCCGGCTGTTGGAATGCAGCAGGGTCCCCAGCTCAAAGGGCACCTTTTCCCCCTTATTGGGGCCTATTTTTAATTCCTGAAAGCCCTCCTGCCGATAATCCGGATGAAATTTGCGGAGAAGCTCATCTTTTTCTTCGGCCGTCATTCTCCGGGGCTCCATGCCGATACGACTGGCCCGGGTGGCCTCTACCTTTTTAATGGATTCCAACATTTCTGCTGTAAACATATGCGCTCCCC
>CANPIM010000099.1 GCA_947574135.1 uncultured Lachnospiraceae bacterium | reverse complement strand
CAGAGCGCATTTACAATTATGCGGAGGTGGACAGCGTCTATCTTATCTCCGGAGGCTTTGATTTTATGGTGATGATCGAGGGAAAGACCATGCGGGATGTGGCGCAGTTTGTGTCGGATAAGCTGTCACCCCTGGATTCGGTGCTCAGCACAGCCACCCATTTTGTGCTGAAGAAATACAAGGACCATGGCTCCATTATGGTGCGGGAATCTAAAGACGAAAGGATGTTGGTGACGCCTTGAGAAATCCATTAGCAGAAAAAGTGACAGCAATACCCCCCTCTGGTATCCGGAAATTTTTTGACGTGGTCAGCGAGATGAAGGACGCCATATCTCTGGGTGTGGGAGAGCCGGATTTTGATACGCCCTGGCATATTCGGGATGAGGGCATCTATTCCCTGGAGCGGGGGCGGACCTTTTATACCTCCAACGCCGGCTTAAAGGAGCTGAAGGTAGAGATTACCCGGTATCTGAAACGCCGGCAGGAGATCACCTATGATCCGGACCGGGAGGTCATTGTGACTGTGGGAGGCAGCGAGGCCATTGACATTGCCTTCCGGGCGATGCTGAATCCGGGGGAGGAGGTCCTGATTCCGCAGCCAAGCTATGTGTCCTATGAGCCCTGCGCGGTGCTGGCCGGGGGCACGCCGGTGATTCTGGAGCTAAAGGAGGAGCATGATTTCCGGCTCACAGCCAGGCAGGTGGAGGAGGCGGTGACGGATCGGACCAAGATTCTGGTGCTGCCCTTCCCCAACAATCCCACAGGAGCCATTTTGGAGCGGGAGGATCTGGAGGCCATTGCAAAGGTGGTTATAGAGAAGGATCTTTTTGTGGTGTCCGATGAGATTTACTCGGAGCTCAGCTACAAGGGAGACCATGTTTCCATTGCCCAGATTCCCGGCATGCAGGAGCGGACCATCCTGATCAACGGATTTTCCAAGTCCTACGCCATGACAGGCTGGCGGCTCGGATATGCCTGCGGACCTGCAGAGATTATCAAACAGATGATCAAGATCCACCAGTATGCCATTATGTGCGCTCCCACCAACAGCCAGTATGCGGCGGTGGAGGCTTTAAGAAACGGAGACGAGGATGTGGCCCGCATGCGGGAGGCCTATGACCAGAGAAGGCGCTATCTGATGCACGCCTTTCAGGAGATGGGGCTTGCCTGCTTTGAGCCCTATGGAGCCTTCTACGTATTTCCCAGCATCCAGGAATTTGGCATGACCTCGGAGGAATTTGCCAATCGCTTCCTGGAGGAGGAAAAGGTGGCAGTGGTTCCCGGGACAGCCTTTGGAGCCTGTGGAGAGGGATTCCTGCGGATCTCCTATGCCTACTCTCTGGAGGATTTGAAGAAAGCCTTGGAGCGGCTGGCGCGGTTTGTGGAAAAGCTGCGCAGGGAGGGATAGGACGGTGTCTTTGAATATTGTGCTCCTTGAGCCCCGGATGCCGGCCAACACCGGCAACATTGGCCGCACCTGTGTGGCTACGGGCACACGGCTGCACCTCATAGAGCCTCTGGGCTTTCGCCTGGGGGAAAAGGATGTGAAACGGGCGGGTCTGGATTACTGGAAGGATTTGGATGTGACGGTGTACAGGGATTTTCCGGATTTTTTGGAAAAGAATCCCGGGGCCAAGATATATATGGCCACCACCAAGGCCCGGAGAGTGTACACAGAGGTCTCCTATGAAAGGGACTGCTATCTTATGTTTGGCAGAGAGGATGCAGGGATTCCGGAGGAGATTTTGCTGGACCACGGGGATACCACCATTCGGATTCCCATGCTGGGAGACACCCGCTCCTTAAACCTGTCAAATTCTGTTGCCATTGTACTATACGAGGCTCTGCGGCAGCAGGATTTTGGAGAGCTGAGAAGGCAGGGGCAGCTGACCCGATATGAGTGGGATGCCACAAGACCTGTTTAGAAGTCTTTCGGCCGGATGAGAAAGGGCCAGGAAGGGAAGCGATACCCATGAGAGAGAGAAAGAGCTGGAAAATTGGATATGGCTTTTTAAGTCTGCTGCTGGCCTTTAGCCTCAGCACGTCAAGCTTTGCCACGGACCATATTGACAATAAGATTGATGAGCAGGAGGAACAGATAGAGCAGACGGAGCGGGAGCTCACAGAGGCGGAGCAGAGGCAAAAGAGGCTGGAGGATGCCAAGCGGGATATGGAGAACTATCTTTCCGGCCTGAATAAGCAGTACAACAATATTTCTGCCCAGATTCAGGATCTGGAGACCCAGATCGGGGACAAGGAGGCGGAGATTGAGGAGACCCAGAGGGAGCTTGCAGAGGCGCAGGCTGTGGCGGATAAGCAGTACGAGGATATGAAGAGCCGCATCCAGTATATGTATGAGAATCCCCAGGCAGGCTTTCTGGAGCTTTTGCTGGTGGAGGGAAGCTTTTCCGAGGCCCTTACCAGGGCCACCAACACGGCGGGATTGGTTCAGTATGACAGCCAGAAGATGGAGGAGTACATTGCCACCCGGGATGCCATAGAGGAGCAGGAAATCAAGCTTCAGGGGGAGAAGGAGGCTCTGGACGAGCTTCACGCCCAGGTGGTGGATAAGCAAAAGGAGGTGGAGGCTCTGGCCAACAGCACCCGGCAGGATATTAGCAGACAGCTGGGGGCCATTGCCAGCGCCCAGGCTGAGGTGGACGGAAAGGAAGATACCCTGGCCAATCAAAAGGCTGTGCTGGAGGAGCTGATCCGGGAAAAGAAGCGCATAGAGGCAGAGCTTGAGGCTGCAAAGCTTAAGGAGATCAACGCTTCTCTGGGAGAGATCACCGGCGAGCAGGTCAGCGGGCAGGATAATGCCCAGTATGGCGGGTATGCGGCCTCCGAGGAGGAGGTCACGGCGTTGGCTGTGCTGATTCACTGTGAGGCGGCCAACCAGGGGGCAGCCGGGCAGCTGGCCGTGGGAGCCGTAGTGATGAACCGAATCCGGGATCCCAGATTTGGGCAGAACGACATTATGAGCGTTATCCGGGCCAGCGGCCAGTTTTCTCCGGTGACCTCCGGTCGCTTTGATTTGGTTCTCAATGAGGCGCTGGACACGGTAAGCGGCTCCTGCTACGACGCGGCCCGAAGAGCCATTGCCGGAGAATCCAATGTGGGAGACCGGGTGTTTTTCCGCACCCATAACAATAATCCTGCCCTGAGCGGTTTGATTATCGGGGCCCATATCTTTTCCTACACCTGGAACTATTCAACCCCCTAGAGGGAAAATGTATAGAGAGAAAACAGGGAGAATGTCCATGATTTGGATGTTCTCCCTGTTTTTTGGTTGAAATTGTTTGAAAATGGATATTTTAGTTCAATTTTGGATGATTTGATAGAAAACAAAAAACTATTTAAGCCCAAATAAGGGCTTTTTCGTACAAAAAGTACATGAATTTTGTAAAAAACGGCGAAAAATATGAATATAATTGGACTTTGTTGAAATGAATCAACAAGAATGCTAGTATAAATAAAACGAAAAAATCCAAAGGCGAGAAGAATTTGAACATAGAAGAGAGAATCAGAAACGCGAAGCTGACCAAGAGTGAGCGAAAGGTTTTGAATTTTATTATGATACACAAGGAGGAGGCTTGCTATTTTACCACAGCGGAGCTGGCCCAGGTGATTCAGGTGAGCAATACCACGGTTCTGCGGGCAGCCAATAAGCTGGGCTATGGACGATTTGCCGAATTTCGGAGGGAGCTTCAGGAGGAGGTTCTTCGCCTGACCAACCGAAGTCAGTCCATGCTTCAGTCCCCGGAGCTTTTGCAGGACGTGAAAAGAAAGAGCACCAAGGATATTATCAACCAGTGTAGCGCCATTATGTTTCAAAACCTCCATGAGTCTCTGATAAAAAATACCTATGATACCTACAATGCCATAACGGATTTGATTTTAGGAGCCCGGAAGCTGATTATTATTGGATTTCGAACAGCGGAGGGGTGCGTGGTGTTTTTTGGGAGTTTGTTAAAACTAACCAGAGGCAACGTGATCTGTCTCACCAACCCGGGAAATATCTCAGAGGAGCTCTACGATTTAGGGGAGGAGGATTTGGCTATTGTTATCAGCTATCCCCGGTATTCGGAGAATATTCTTATCAGCCTGGATATTATTCAAAAGAAGAAATGCCGTCTGGTGGTTATGACGGACGAGATCGGTTCCCCCATAGCTGTCCATTCCGACTATATTCTGCTCTCGGGAAAGAACGGCATCAGCTTTTTTAACTCCTATGTGAGCATGATGGCAAACATTGAGATTCTTTTAAGCCTGGTGAGCAAAAAGAATTTTCAGGACACAGAGGAGCGTCTCACGGAGCGGGAGGAGTATTTAAAGAGAAACAAGCAATATTGAGGATTATTAAAGCGCTTTAGTAAAATAAATAGGAAATATCAAGTAAAACAGTATTTGTCTAGGCTAGACAAATGCAGGACAAATATCAGGAGGAAAATTCATGAAAAAGAGAATCACAGCCATTTTGTTAACCGCAGCCATGGCCATTTCCCTGGCAGCCTGCGGCGGGGATAAGGGCTCTCAGGAGACGCCGGCCTCTGCCCCGGAGAGTGATCCCAAGGAGGAGGCTCCCCAGGAGGCTGAGGAGACGCCTGCGCCCAGCGGGGAGACCTACAGCTGGAATTTTTCCACCACCTATGCCAGCGGCAGTGTGGTGGTGCAGATGTATGAGAGATTTGCGGAGCTATGCAACGAGTATACGGATGGAGCCATTACCGTTTCCGTATTCCCGGACGGGATTATTGCAAGCGAGGACGATGCTCTGGCCCAGGTATCCTCGGGAGAGCTGGAGTTCTGCGGGACGGGTACAGCCCCCATTTTTACCTACAGCGCCGAGGACGGCTGGTTTAACAGTCCCTTTATGATTACGGATTTGGAGACCTACAAGAAGGTGTATGACAGCGATTACTGGCTGGCCATTCGGGAGGGCTGGGCCACGGATCACAATGTGCTGGATCTCTGCGGACCCTTCTACCGGGGCATGCGGACCCTTACCACCAGCAGAGAGGTGAAAAACGTCTCTGATTTAAAGGGCGTGAAGCTTCGCATGAATTCTTCCGCTCTCTGGAATGCCGCATGGCAGGCCTGCGGGGCCACCACGGTGCCGGTAGCCCTCTCGGAGCTTTATACCTCCTTCCAGACAGGGGTGGTGGACGCCACGGAGATTCCCCTGGCAGATTCCGGTCTCCTGAATATTCCGGAGGTGGCCAGTTATGTGGTGCAGACCAATCATGTGTGCGAGTGCGCAGGGATTTTTATGAGCAATGAGCTGTTTGAGTCTCTGCCTGCAGAGTATCAGGAGGCGGTTCGCAAGGCCGGCCAGGATGCCATGGCCGAGTGCGAGTCTCTCATTGCTGACGAGGAGGCCACCTGGCTGCAGAATTATATTGACGCCGGAGCCACAGTGGTGGAGGATGTGGACATTGAGTCCTTCCGGGAAGCCTCCGATGCCTGGTGGCAGGAGATGTTTGCAACGGAATGGACCAATATCAGCTATGAGGATTGCATGGCTCTGATTGAATCCTGTTCAGAATAGCCGAACATTGTGGAAAAAGGGGACGGGCTGTGAGAAGAAAAGCTCCGGCCTGTCCCTTCTTGTCTAAAAACTGATTCGAAGGAGGAAGCGATTGAAGAAAGTAATACGCATTTTGGACTTTATGGAAAATATCATGATAAGCCTGTGCGCCGTTTTGCTGTGCGGAATCATCGTCATTATTATGTATCAGATCTTTGCCAGAACTCTGAATATCTCCACCTCCGGTACCGAGGAGCTGGCCAGATACTGCTATGTGCTCTTTGTGTTTCTCCTATGGCCCATAGCAGCCAACCGGGGACAGGATCTTCGGATCACCGTGTGCTTTGATCTTCTGGGGCGGAGGGTTCGAACCATTCTTATGGGGATTTTCAACCTTTTTATGGCAGGCTTTAGCGTCATGTTTTGCTACAGTATCTATTTAAACATTCAGAATTCCATTAAAAATCAAACCGTTCTGCCCTCCAATGTGTGGCTGCAGCTGTCGGTGATCCAGATCATTGTCATGGCAGGCCTGGTGCTGACCCTTGTGGCCAATGTGGTGCGGGCCATCAGACTTTTTGCCGGGGAGGCCACCGTGTACACCCAGAAGGAGGAGAATGAGATGGAGATGGCCAATGAGGCTATGAAAATCGCTGCGGAGACGAAAGGAGGGGACGGCGCGTGAGTCCTATTTGGGGATTGTTTATTCTGGTGGTACTGTTTATGATTGGGTTTCCCGTTCCCTATACCATTGCCGCCGGCTCGATTATCATTATGGTTCTGAGCACGGGCATGAAATGGATGTCCATCACCTCCATTATGATAGGCGGTGTGAACAGCTTTACCATTCTCTGTATCCCGCTGTTTCTCTTTGCGGGAAAGCTTATGAATGAGTGCGGCATTACCACCCGGCTGTTTCGGGCGGCCAGAGCCATTATCGGCTGGGTTCCCGGGGGACTGGGCTTTGTAAATATTCTGGCCTCTTTTATCTTTGCCGGTATGTCGGGAACCGCCATTGCGGATGCGGCCGGCCTGGGGCAGATTGAGATCAAGGCCATGGACGAGGCTGGCTATGATCGGAAGTTTTCGGCAGCCGTTACCGCGGCGTCCTCCACCCTTGGCCCCATTATTCCTCCCAGCATGCCTCTCATAATCTATGGCATGGTAACCGGGGTCAGCGTGGGCGCCCTGCTGGTGGCGGGCATTCTTCCCGGGGTGGTCATAGCCCTTTGCATGGCAGCCCTTGTGGTAATCTATGCGGTGAAAAGGAAATATCCCAGGGACCATTTTGTCTCCTGGCATCAGACGTTTCACGATTTAAAGCAGGGAGTTTTGCCGGCCTTTACCCCTTTTATTATTATCCTGGGAATTTACACGGGCGTGTTTACCCCTACGGAAGCTGCGGCGGTCTGCGTGGTTTACGCCTCCTTTCTGGGAGTGGTGGTCTATAAGGCTATCAGCCCAAGGGATTACTGGAGAACCCTAAAGGAGACCTGCGTGGAGGCAGGCCCCATCTGCATTCTGCTGGCAGTGTCCACCCTGTTGGGCTCTGTGCTGATCAAGGCTAAGATTCCGCAGACGCTTATTGCCTCTTTGATGAGCGTGATTACCAGCAAGTGGATGTTCTTAATCCTCTTATGCCTGGCTCTTCTGGTGGTGGGCATGTTTATGGAGACGGTAGCGGCCCTGACCATTTTAGCACCCATTATATTCCCCATGGCCCAGGCCTTTGGCATTAACGGCATCCATCTGGGAATCGTTATGGTGTTTACCCTGATGATCGGAGTGCTGACGCCGCCCTTTGGCGTGGTGCTCTTTGCCGTAGCCAAGGTGGGGAAGCTGCCCATGATCGACTTGATCAAGGCTCTGATTCCCTGGTTTATATTCCTGTTGATTGCCCTTGCCATTCTGGTCATTTTCCCGGGAATCAGTACAGTGATCCCTGGCATGATGAAGCTTGGGGGCGTATAAGCAGGTTTCGGAATACAAATAAAATAGAACATATATTTGTATTCTTTGCGATAAGGAGATCCGTTTTTTATGGAAGAATTTTATCTTGTTGAGGAGAAACGGGGGATTTCCGGGGATGCCTTGTTAAGTGCTGTCAAAAATACGGTATCCCAATATCCCCATGCGAAAAAGGTTTTGATCATTCCTCCGGATTACACCCGCTGCTTTTCCTTTGCAGGGGTCATTACCGGACATTTGTACCGGCTGTTTCAGGAAAGGGGAGCCCGGGTGGATGTGATGCCGGCCCTGGGGACCCATGTGCCCATGAGTGAGGAGGAGATCCGGCTGTTTTTTCAGGGGGAGGTTCCCCCGGAGGCCATTCTGGTACATGACTGGCAGAAGGACTGCCGCACCCTGGGGGTGATACCGGCCTGTGTTCTGGAGGAGATCAGCCAGGGCGCCTATGAGGCGGAGGTTCCCGTCCAGGTGGATGACCGCTTTGTAGAGGGCAGGTATGATGTGATTTTCTGTCCGGGACAGGTGGTGCCCCACGAGGCGGCGGGCATGGCCGGTTATTCCAAGAGCCTGTTTATCGGAATCGGCGGCAGAGAGATGATCAACCAGAGCCATATGCTTTCCGCCGTCTGCGACTGTGAGAAGGCTATGGGAGTAATGAATGCCCCTCTGCGGCGCATGTTTGACTATGCGCAGAAGCATTTTATTGACGAAAAATTTCCCGTGGTGTACCTGCAGACAGTGGTCACCATGGAAGAGCAGGAGGCCCGGCTAAGGGGGCTTTTTGTGGGAACCAGCCGGAGGGTTTATGAAAATGCCTGTGAGCTGTCCATCCGGCTGAATATCAATCATCTTTGTAAGCCGGCCCAAAAGATAGTGGCCTACGCAGATCCGGAGGAAATGCATTCTCTCTGGATCAGCAATAAGGCGATTTACCGGACCCGGATGGCCATAGCCGACGGGGGAGAGCTGGTGGTCATAGCGCCGGGAGTGAGGCAGGCGGGAGAGAGCCCGGATGTGGATCGGGCCGTGCGCAGGTTTGGATACCGGGGGCGGAAAAAAATCCTGGAATGGTACGAACAGGGACTGTTTCAGGGGGATGTGCTGACGGCGGGCTGCCTGATGCTGGGCTCCCCGGACGGGCGCTTTCGGGTTACCTACGCCACCCGGCCGGAGAATATGAGCCAACAGGAGATAGAGGCCCTGGGGTTTGGCTGGATGGACTGCCAGGAGGCCCTTGAAAGGTATCATCCGGAGCATTTAAGAGAGGGCTTTCATACCATGCCGGACGGGGAGGAGCTGTATTTTGTGGGAAAGCCTGCCCTGGGATTGTGGAAATACGACAAAGGAGAGGGTTTATCAT
>CANPIM010000098.1 GCA_947574135.1 uncultured Lachnospiraceae bacterium | reverse complement strand
GGTATCTCCGTCTCTTTAAATATTTAGTTGTAACACATGTATTGTAATCCTACACTCCTGAAGTGATTTTTTAAATTTGGGGATTGACTTTCCGGACTTTTTGTGGTACGATACAAAACGTCCGTAAGGGAAGCCAAAAGGCGTCTACGGATTTGATGCGGGTGTAGTTCAGTGGTAGAACACCAGCCTTCCAAGCTGGATATGTGGGTTCGATTCCCATCACCCGCTCTTTTTGTTTTAAAGAAGCTTATTTCTATCCTCTAAGCTTCTGAGATTTCTTTCATTGGTTTCTAAACATCCGGATTCTTTATTATTTCCTAAATATTTTTTGTAAGATAAAGCTTAATGAACCTAAAAGTATGGGTAGAATACTTTGGGTATAATATTTGTGGTGGTACATTGTCAACGGAAAGGGATATTGGAATGGTAGTAGTGCAAGGATATTTTGATGGGAAAACAATTCAGTTGTCGGAAAAGATACCTGCCAAAAAGAACCAAAGACTGATTATAACAGTTATGGATGAATTTATTAATGAGACACCAGAAGAAAAAAAGGGGCAAACAGCCAGAGGATCTTTAGCAAAATATGCAAAGCCCGAACTATGGGACAGGGAAAAAACGGCATGGGAAAAGGCGGTAATTGAAAAATATGGTGATGCTTGATACAAACATGATATTACGATATTTGTTAAATGATAATGAAGAGATGGCTTCTGAAGCGGAGGTCATAATAAAAAGTAGAAATGTTCAAGTAACCATAGAAATTATTGCAGAAGTGATATATGTTTTGAAAGGAGTATATTCTGTTGAGCGAAGGGATATAGGGGAAAGCTTGTCACACTTCCTTATGGAAGTTGATGCAGCAGAAATGGAAGTATTAAGACTGGGAATAGAAACCTATAAAGAATATAATCTGGATTTTCCGGATTGTATATTATATGCCTATAACAGGGTAAAAGGATATGAGATAAAAACATTCGATAAGAAGCTTAATAAATTATTAAAGGAAAATGGGAAGGCCTAAAAACAAAACGCCTCCCCATTTTTTTACCCTATTCCACACCCCCGTCCCCCGGCTGCGCGACTGTTCCGACGAACAACAGTTCTCCTGTGGTTCCTGTAACCCCAAAGAGAAAGGGGCGATCCAGCACAAAGTCCATTTCTTCGATTTCCTCCGGGGGAGCTCCGGCGCCGCATACGGATAAGACCGTGTAGGCTGCGGCCAGGCAGCCCTCCTCGTCAATGGATACCCGGGCTGCATGTCGGGCCTGGGAGAGGAAGAGCTGCTCCGGGTTGTGGCACAGAGGTGTGAAATCTGCCACAGCAGGATCCAGGACATCCAAGATGCCAAGAAGGGGAAGGGCTTCTATCAGATTTAAATCCGAGGACACATCAAATTTGGGAAGGGACAGATGGATCATGAGAGACCTCCTGTTGTCCCACTGCCCATTGGCTAAGAGGAAATCCATGGCCTGGCTGTCTGTAAGAAGCTCATCCAGGGAGACGCCCTGGTCGGGCAGAAGGAACCACATGGCTCCGCCGCTCTCCAGGGAACAGCCCACGGCAGAAAACTGGTCACCCCAATAGTAATTTCGGTTGTCGGACTGGCGCATAAAGAGGCAGGGCACCTCTCCCGCTTCTGTGTGGAAGGTTCCCTCCTCCGTCAATCCCCGGGCAAATTCCTGGGACCATTTGGAGCGGAAATATATGGTGGAGGCCAGGGTTATAACAGTCTCCGGTTCCAGGGTCAGGTTTGCGGCCTGCTCCTTTAAAAGCCCGCAGGTCTGCTGATTGATCCAGTCCTGGAAGGCCTGGTTTAGCTCTGCAGAGCCCATTTCACCCTGGTAGGAGGAGGCAAAATAGTCTCTGGACAGACGAACCAGGGTGTTTTTCTTAAAATCCACATCCGGATTCAGCCAGAGAGAATTGCTGAGAATGCAGGCGGAGGCTCCGTCGTCACAATAGCTGATGCCAAAGAGGGCTTTATTTTGTTCCCGAAGCTCCTCCACATGGTCCATGCCCAAAAGCTCCAGGATCTGGGAGCGGCTGTTTCCCTCGGTGATCTCCGCCAGCATGCTGAGGGCAAAATAGAGATTCAGGGGAGAATATACCTGATTTTTACCCGAGGAATCCCCCAGAAGCTCTTCCATGCTTTTTTTGTAAAAGTCCCGGGAAACCGGTGAGACTCCTTCCGGAAGCTCCATGCGGGCCCGCTGCTCTGCCCACCAGGCGTCGTAGGCGTCATAGTAGGAATCCTTGATATCTCCGGAGGCAGTTACATACTGCGCCTCATCCGGGTAGGGAGCCATCTGGGGATAGGCTGCCGAGGCAAGGACAAAAGAGCCTCCCGGGTGGGAGCTTCTTGGCCGGCCTGCAAGCAGGAACCCGGCCAGAACAAGCACAAGGACACCGGCTATTCCTCCATACCGCCGGCAGCGGGAGACAGTTTTTTGGTTTTGTGTGTTTTCTTTTGGTTTCATGTGGATCCCTCCTTTGTGGGGAAGCTTACAGGCTTTTCATATGCTTCTATAATATAAGAACGCGGACAAATGCCTATTTACTACACAATGCAGGCGGTTTTCATTGACAGAGGGCCCAGATTTGCGTAAGATACAGGGGAAGTCAGTGGGAAGAAAGGAGATTCCGTTCAGTATGGATGTACATGGATTGCTAAGGCAGGTACAGGCAGGGGAGGTAAGCCTTGCGGAGGCGGAGGAGCAGCTGAAACGGCTGCCCTATGAGGACCTGGGCTGTGCGAAAATCGATCACCACCGGGGGCTGCGATCCGGCTTTGGAGAGGTGATTTATTGTGCGGGAAAGAGTACAGAGCAGCTTGAGAGAATTTATGGCAGCTTTGCAAAACGCCGGGAAAATGTGCTGGGAACCCGGGCCACCCGGGAGCAGTATGAGGCAGTGGCCCGGATGATTCCGGAGGTAGAATACGAGGAGGTATCCCGGATCCTGTGCCTTAGCTATACAAAGCCGGTGCTCCAGGGAGCTATCGCCGTTTGCACTGCGGGAACCTCGGATATTCCTGTGGCCGAGGAGGCGGCCCGGGTGGCCGAGTATTTTGGCAGCTATACGGAGCGGATTTACGATGTGGGGGTGGCAGGCATTCACCGCCTCTTTTCCAAGATGGATCAGATACGCCGGGCCAACTGCATCATTGCCGTGGCGGGTATGGAGGGAGCCCTGCCGGGAGTTTTGGCCGGATTGGTGGATAAGCCGGTGATAGCGGTGCCTACATCTGTAGGCTATGGAGCCAATTTCAGGGGCATCTCGGCCCTTTTAACCATGCTGAATTCCTGTGCGGAGGGAATCGCTGTGGTAAATATTGACAATGGCTTTGGGGCGGGATACCTGGCCACCCAGATCAACCGCATGGCCGCTCCGGAGAGGAGAGAGGGCTAGACTGTGGAGATGCGCTTTTTGCTGGTAGCAATCAATGCCAAATATATTCACTCCAACCTGGCGGTTTATTGCCTCCGGGCAGCGGCAGAGAGCCGGGGGATTTCCGTGGATTTGGCGGAATTTACCATCAATCACTATACGGATTTTATCCTGCAGGAGCTCTATAAGCGAAGGCCAGGGGTTTTATTTTTTTCCTGCTATATCTGGAACTGGGAGTATGTGAAGGAGCTGGCGGCGGAGTGCAGGAAGATCATGCCCGAGACGCCTGTGTGGGTGGGCGGACCGGAGGTGTCCTATGACGGAGCCCGGGTGCTTGAGGAAAACCCGGCTATCACCGGTGTGCTTTTGGGTGAGGGGGAGGAGAGCTTTCCCCGGCTGCTGGAATATTATCTCCGGGAGAAGCAGGAGAAAACAGGTCAGGCCAAAGATAGGATCCAGAAAGAGACTGGCATGTGTGGAGACGCAAGGGAGATCCCCCGTTTGGGAGAGATACCAGGCCTGGCCTTTCGGGGGGAGCGCATTTATCTCCGTCCCCAGGAAAAGCCCATTGATATCAATAAGCTTCCCTTTCCTTACAAGAATTTGGGGGAATTTTCCAATAAAATCATCTACTATGAATCCAGCCGGGGCTGTCCCTTTGCCTGCAGTTATTGCCTGTCCGCCCTGGAAAGGCCAGTGCGTTTTCGGGATCTAAATCTGGTAAAGCAGGAGCTTACGGCCTTTTTGGAGGCAAAGGTGGCCCAGGTAAAATTTGTGGACAGAACCTTTAACTGCCGGGAAAGCCACGCCCTGGAGATCTGGCAGTTTCTGCTGGAGCATGACAATGGGGTGACCAATTTTCACTTTGAGATCGGGGCGGATCTCCTGACAGAGAAGGAGCTTGCCGTGCTTGGCCGGATGCGGCCGGGACTGGTGCAGCTGGAAATCGGCGTTCAGTCCACCCATGGGAAAACCCTGGAGGAAATCCACCGCCGCATGGACTTTAATATGGTAAAAAAGCGGGTGGATCAGGTAAAGGGATTTGCCAACATTCATCAGCATCTGGATCTCATTGCAGGGCTCCCCTTTGAGAGCCTGGAGCGGTTTGCCTGTTCCTTTGACCAGGTTTTTTGTCTGGCTCCGGAGCAGCTGCAGCTGGGCTTTTTAAAGATTCTAAAGGGCTCCCCCATGGAAAAACAGGCCCGGGACTACGGGATCCTGTACAGAGAAAAGCCGCCCTATGAGGTGCTTTCCACTCCCTGGCTGTCCTACAAGGATTTGCTGGAGCTTAAGGGGGTGGAACAGATGGTGGAAATCTACTACAACAGCCACCAGTTTGCTCTGACCCTTGCCGGGCTTTTGCCCTTCTGGGACTCGGCCTTTTCCTTTTTTCGGGATCTGGCCCGGTTTTATGAGGAAAAGGGCTGGCATGAGATGCAGCACGCCCGGGTGCGAAGATACGAGATTTTGCTGGAATTTATCCGGGAGAGGCTGAAAAGAGAGAAAAAGGAGCAGGAGGAGCCGCGCTTTCGGGAGCTTTTGACCTTTGACTATTATCTCCGGGAACATGCAAAGAGCCGGCCTGGCTTTGCGCCGGATGTAACGCCCTGGAGGGAAGAGATCCGGCAGATACAAAAGGCTATGGGCAGAGAGGTACACGTAGAGCCAGGGCTGTATATGGGGAAGGCCTTCTGGGTATTCGACTACCAGAACAGAAATCCCCTTACAAAGGCTGCGGCCCTTCATCCCTTGTCAGCTCCCGGAAAGTAGATTTCCAGATGTCAGGGGTTGACAAAAGGGCGGGAGCCAGTGAAAATAGAGAGGGGCGAAGGATGGCCCCACGAAGGATAAGAGGGCTTGTTTCATATTAAAAGGTACGGGAGAATGATGATTGATACATATGTAGCGCTGGATTTGGAAACCACAGGGCTGAATCCGTCCAGGGACCGGATTTTGGAGATCGGAGCGGTGAAAATCGTGGAGGGGGAGGAACGGGAGGTTCTGTCCACCCTGGTAAATCCGGGAAGGGAGGTAACGCCGCGGATTCAGGAGCTGACCGGGATTACCAGTGAGATGGCATCCACAGGCATGGAATACCAGGCAGCCGTGAAGAGGCTGGTGGAATTTTGCGAGGATTTGCCCATTATGGGCCATAATATCCTGTTTGACTATAGCTTTGTAAAGCGGGCAGCGGTAAATTACGGGCTTTCCTTTGAGAAGGAGGGCGTGGACACCCTGAAAATCGCGCGAAAGCTTCTGCCGGATCTGGAGCACCGAAGCCTGGAGTATCTGTGCGCCTATTATGAGATTCCTCAGAAGCAGCACCACCGGGCGGAGGAGGATGCCCGCTCGGCCAAATGCCTGTATGAGCGGCTGCACCGGGAATTTCCCCAAAGTCCCCCGGAGCTTTTCCAGCCAGCGCCCCTGATTTACCAGGCAAAAAGGCAAAGTCCCATTACGCCGGCGCAAAAAGGGTACTTGAATGATCTGCTGAAATATCATAAAATAGAGATACCGGTTCAGGTAGATTCCCTTATGAAGAATGAGGCCTCCCGCATGATAGACAGGATTATTCTGGAGCACGGAAGGATTCTGCATTAGAGCGGGAAAATCGGATCTGAAGGGAGAAAGCGGAGGAAAACATGAATTTTTATGATAAGAAAACGAGAAAGATAATCTCAACGGTTATTATCGTCATTGTGATTTTAGCCATGATAATTCCCATGCTGTCTTATGCCCTGTAAAGAAGAGGGCAATACATCAAAGGAGTGGTTTTATGAAAAAATTTTTGTGGAGTCTTTTGTTCTGCGGCATCCTTTTTTGGGGTACAGGGATGGAGGCAGATGCGAAGGAGGATGTGCTGATTCATCAGGGCGTCTATCTGGATGAGGTGGATGTGTCCGGCATGAATGAGGCCCAGGCCCGGGCGGCCCTGGAGGACTATATAAAAACCCTGGGGCAGGAGACGCTGACCTTGCAGGTGGAGGAGCATGAGGTTCCCGTGCAAATGTCAGATCTTGGGCTTACCTGTTCCAATCCGCAGGTGTTGGATGAGGCTCTGGGCATTGGAAAAAGCGGAGACATTATCAAGCGCTTTAAGGAGCAAAAGCAGCTGGAGCAAAGCAATAAGGTGCTGGAGCTTACCTGGACCGTGGATAAAAGCAAGGTTTCCCAGGTGATTGAGACGGAATGCGTAAAATTCGATGTGGAGGCTGTGGATGCGGATCTGGTTCGGGAGGGAGGAGCCTTTCGGATTATTCCCGGGACCACAGGGGTAAAGCTTAATGTGGAGGGCTCCAAGACCGCAGTTGTCAACTATGTGGAGCAGGAGTGGAACAAAGAAAACGGACGGGTGGAGCTGCCGGCAGAGGTGGCGCATCCCCGGGGAAGCGAGGAGGAGCTGAGCAAGGTGAAGGATGTGCTGGGAACCTTTTCCACCAGCTACGCCAGCTCTAACGGAAACCGCTCCCAGAACGTGGCTAACGGAGCTAAGCTTATCAACGGCACGCTTCTCTATCCGGGAGATACCTTTTCCGCCTATGAGGCGGTCAGTCCCTTTACCCAGGCCAATGGCTATCAGATGGCCGGCGCCTACCTGAACGGCAAGGTGGTGGACAGTCTGGGAGGAGGCATTTGCCAGGTATCCACGACCCTGTACAATGCAGCCCTTCTGGCTGAGATGGAAATCGTGGAGCGCTCTCCCCATTCCATGATTGTTACCTATGTGGATCCGGCGGCGGATGCGGCCATTGCAGGGACCTATAAGGATCTGAAATTTAAAAATAATACCGCTTCCCCCATTTACATAGAGGGGAGCACCACCAGCAATAAGGTTATCACCTTTACCATTTACGGGGAGGAGACCCGTTCTCCCAGCCGGGAGGTGAAATATACCAGCAAAACTCTGGGAACCACGGATCCGGGGCAGGTGATTGTGGCGGCCCCGGGCCAGGGCATTGGCTATTATCATGTGGAGGGGGCCCACAGAGGCGTAAAGGCTGAGCTCTACAAGCATGTGTATGAGAACGGGGTGGAGGTCAGCACGGAGAAGGTAAATACCAGCAGCTACATGGCATCTCCCCGGACCATTACCGTGGGCGTGGCGGGAGACCCGGCCCTGTCTGAGGAGCTTCAGGCTGCCATAGCCACCCAGGATGAGGCTCTGGTTCAGGCGGTGATGGCAAGCTGTGTGGCAAGGATGCAGCCGCCGGCGGAGTAGAAATGGACAGCAGGTAGATAAGGCATGAAGGTAGGAAAAGTATCGGAGACGATTTTAAAGCGTTCGATTTTAAAGCAGATTCATACCACCCGGCCGGAGGTTCTGTTGGGAGCCGGAGTGGGGGAGGACTGCGCGGCCATGGAGCTAGAGCCCGGAGAGATATTTGTGCTCTCCACGGATCCCATTACGGGAACGGTAAGGGACATGGGCACCCTGGCCATTCAGATTACGGCCAATGATTTGGCCAGCAGCGGGGCGGAGCCTGTGGGTATCCTGCTGACGGCGCTCCTCCCGGAATCCATTGAGGAGGCGGATATCCGGGAGATTATGGGGCAGGTGGAGGAAGCCTGCGCCAAATACCGGGTCCAGGTTATGGGGGGCCATACGGAGGTGACCCGGGGGGTGAACCAGCCCATTATCAGCGTCACCGGCGTGGGAAAGGCGAAAAAGGGCAGGTTGGTAACCACAGCCGGGGCCCGGCCGGGCCAGGATATTTTTGTGACCAAGTGGCTGGGCATTGAGGGCACCAGCATCATTGCCAAGGAAAGGGAAGAAAAGCTTCTGACCAGGTTTTCCAGGGACTTTGTGGAGACGGCCCAGGGCTTTGACGCCTATATTTCTGTGCTGCCGGAGGCGGCCATCGCTGTGGAGCACGGGGTCAGTGCCATGCACGATGTGACGGAGGGCGGTATCTACGGGGCTCTCTGGGAGCTTTCCCAGGCGTCAAAGATTGGCCTGGACATTGATTTAAAGGCCATTCCCTTCCGCCAGGAAACCATTGAGATCTGCGAGTATTTCGGGCTCAATCCCTACTACCTGATTTCCAGCGGGTCCATGCTGATGGCGGCGGATAGGGGCCACGATCTGGTCCGGGCCCTTAAAAAGGCGGGAATCCCGGCAGCGGTCATTGGAAAGGCCACAAAGGGACCGGCCCGGCGGATTTTAAACGGTGAGGAGGAGGCCTTCCTGGAGCGGCCCAGAACCGATGAATTATATAAGATCTATGAGGAGTGAAAAAATGAGAGAGAAGATTTTGACATTTATTGAGAAGAACAGCCGGATTGATCTGAAGGAGCTGGCCATTCTTCTGGGAATGGATGAGGTATCCGTGGCCAATGAGATCGCGGAGATGGAAAAGGAGCACGTGATCTGCGGCTATCACACCTTGATTGACTGGGATAAGACCAGCGAGGAGAAGCTGACGGCCCTTATTGAGGTAAAGGTAACGCCTCAGCGGGGACTGGGCTTTG
>CANPIM010000097.1 GCA_947574135.1 uncultured Lachnospiraceae bacterium | reverse complement strand
TATGTGATTTATAATCTCATACATGGCCTTGCGCACCGGAGAATCCTCCGGCAGCCTGACTGTGGGAATGCCATCACAGTCATAATTGAAAACCTCCTCATCCTGAGGCACTACGCCCACCAGGTTGAGACCCTGTTTCTCAATTTCTTCCTTGGTCCCTTCATTTAAAACGCCGCCCGGGGCCCGGTTGATAATCAAATTCACGGATTTGGGCTTCAATCCGCACTCCGGAATCAGCTTTGCAATCCGACCCACAGCCTGTACGCCTCTGCGGGAGCAGTCGCTGACCAGAATCACCGTATCAATCTTAGGAAGGATTCCCCTGCTAATATGCTCCATTCCCGCCTCATTGTCCACCACAATATACTGGTAATTCTGCGCATATTTGGCAATCTGGGCTGTGAGAAGCCCGTTTACGAAGCAATAGCAGCCCTTGCCCTGGGTGTGTCCCATCACAAGGAGATCAAAATCCTTTTCCTCCACCAGGGCGTCGCTAAACTTCATTTCCGCGTAATCCTGCTTGGACATGCCAAGGGGAATGGGATTTTTTCCGGAAACCTCCGCCTGGGCAATCTCCTCCCGAATATCTCCCAGGGTAGTCTCCACCTCCACCCCAAGAACCTCGTTCAGGTTGGAGTTGGCGTCTGCATCCACGGCCAGCACCGGCCCTTTATTCTGTTGGCACAGATAATCGATCAGAAGTCCGGTCAGGGTTGTCTTGCCCACGCCGCCCTTTCCGGCCACAGCTATTGTATGTGTCATACCATCCACTCCTACTTTTTTACATATGGCAGCCCGGCCACAGAAAACGCGTTCGCCTTTCCAGGGCCAGGCCTTATGCTACAATAAATTAAACCAAAGTCTTGATTCCGGAACGATTGAGAATCTCCGTCACATCCACCCATTTGTTCAATGCATACAGGTGAATGCCGTCAATGCCACATGCCCGGTATTCGTCAATCTGCCGAATGGTGTACTCAATGCCTGCCTTCTTAAAGTCCGCCTTTTTCTGGTCCACAGCCGCATCAAAGGGATCCTTCACAAAGGGATTGGGAAAGATCCAATATTTGGAAATAAGCTCGCACAGTCCTCTGGGCATTACACAGCCATTGCGGGAAAGGGCCATATTAATGGTGGCTGCCATATCCAGAATGGGCATGATACCCACATCCACCGGCATAGTAATACCGGCCTTGCGAATGGCATCCAGCCAGTATTTGAACTGCTCCATATCCCAGCAAAGCTGAGTCATAATGTAATCGGCTCCGTTGTCCTGCTTCTGCTTTAAGAAGGAAATATCCGCCTCCAGGCTGCGGCAGGCAATGTGTCCCTCAGGAGATCCGGCTACGGCAATCTCCATTTTATCCCCGTAATTGTCTTTTACAAATTTTACCAAATCCGTGGCGTATGCAAAATCTCCGTTGGTGCCGGTCCAGCCAAAGGGAAGATCCCCACGCAGGGCCAGCATATGCTCCACCCCTGCCTCCAGATAAGCATCCAGCTGCTCCTTTACGCCCTCCCGGGTATTTCCGATACAGGTAAAATGCGTTACCGGCACCGTGCGGTTGTCCGCAGACAGGATAAGCTTACACACATCCATATTCTTGCCCACATTGGTGCCGCCGGCTCCGTAGGTACAGGAAATATAGTCCGGATCAAATTCGTACAGGTGATCCAAAGTCTCCGGCAGTTTTTCCATACCTGCGTCTGTCTTGGGCGGGAATACCTCAAAGGAAAGTGCCATACGCTGCTTCATGATTTCTGTCAGTTTCATTAAATTATATCCTCCGTCTTACAATATTATTATGCCATGTCCGTAAATAATCATGCCGGGCAGGTAATCTTCACCACGCCGCCGGTCAAATCAGCCATGGAGATGGTTCCCTCTACCACTTCCTCCATGCCCATAATGTCAAACAGGTGAATCTGGTTTCCCTCCACCTGAATCTTGCTCACATTTTTCAGGACCACACTCTCGTCCTCCTGAAAACGTTTATAAACAGTTGCTAGACACATGCTTCCATCCCTCCTGCTCTCCTTAAGAATCGGCCCTGACAAGAGAAAGCGCAATGCTCAGCCGCATATTGCCCTTCTCAAAATCCTCCACGGCCTTCTCAATCTGGACGGCCGCCTCGTCCCTGCCGGCTCCGTGAAACTGCTTGGCAATCTCCAAAAGCTCCGCCGCATGATGCTTGTTGTGGTCCAGCATATAGGCCAGAATCGCCTCCTGCTCGTTGGCCGGCTTCTGACAACCGCCTCCACAGCCGCTGCACCCCTGCGCCCCATGAGTATGTCCATGCTCGTGGGCATGCTCATGCGCGTGATCCTGCCCGTGGGCGTGATCATGGGTATGCTCCCCCTCGTGAACATGGGGGTGCGTATGGGTATGGGTGTGCTCATGAGAATGCTCTCCGGCACAACCGCTGCAGCCATGTCCATGGGAATGTCCATGCTCTCCGTCTACCATATGCATTGGGAAAATCTCCTTTCTTTTTATTCTATAAAAGCTGTTACTAAAGTTTTGTTAATTTTCTGTCAACCTCATTAATACTATACCCTATAAGGGGGATTTTATCAAGGTATTTTTCGTTATTTCCGACAGAAATTTTGCTTTTTTTCTAATACAATATGTATGAAATTTTCCTATTGTTTCCGCTTTAGCCGCCAACAGATTTTCCCGCCTATTTTTCCTTCACAGGCAATTTCATTTGACTTTATCACGGTAATCTAGTACCATGAAAATTACCCTCCGTGTACAAGGGAACACAGAGGGTATCCCAACATAATTGATTCCTTAAGGAGGTATTCGGATGATGCAAACCATTACCGGTCATACAGGTCTGACAGCTTTGCTTGGAAGCCCTGTGTCCCACAGCATTTCTCCGGCCATGCACAATCAAGCTTTCCAGCTCCTGGGACTTGACTATGTGTACCTGGCCTTTGACGTTAACGAAACGACCTTTGCTTCCGCCATCGAAGGCCTGAAGGCTCTTAAAATCCGGGGCTTCAACTGTACCATGCCCTTAAAACGGCTGATGTACCAGCACTGTGACCGTCTGTCAGACGCCGCACAGATCATTGGGGCCGTGAACACGGTTCTCCTTGATAACGGTCAGCTCATAGGCCACAATACCGACGGGTACGGCTTTATGCAGTCTGTGCGGGATACTGGCCGTGATCTCACAGGAAAAGAAATGACCCTTCTGGGATCCGGGGGCGCAGCGTCCGCCATCCTGGCTCAGGCCGCTCTGGACGGCGTCCGCCGCATCCATATTTTTTCCCGCCCTGACAGTTCTTCCACACATTGTCTGAAAAACGAAGCCACCCGACTGGAAGATTTTTCCTCCTGCCGCGTGTGCTTTTACGATTTAAAGGACCTGCCCCAGCTAAAGGCCTGCCTCCTCACCAGCGCTATTTTGGTCAACGCCTCCTCCGTGGGCATGGCACCGGAGACCACGGGCTGTCTGATACCGGACGCCTCCTATTTTCATCCGGAGCTTTTGGTGTCCGATGTAATTTATAATCCAAGAGAAACCCGGCTTTTGGCCATGGCCAGAGAGGCAGGCTGTCCCACCATGAACGGCCTCTATATGCTGCTCCACCAGGGCGCCCGGGCCTTTGAAATCTGGACCGGGCAGCCTATGCCCGTGGAGGAAATCCGAAAGCTCTATTTTTCCTAGCTCCCTACAAAAGCTCCGGATTATTTCTCATATTTTTGTACTCGGCCACCGAACGGTCAAAGCCCTGAATGTGGTGGGTGAACCAGTTGATTACATTCTGGTTTACCTGCTCCACAAAGGCGTCCGTGGGCCCCTCCTGATCCTCCAGCATCTCAAAGAGCTCCTTGATCTGCTTTACGAATTCCTCATGCTTTGCTTTGTGCTCCTTGAGTCCCGGGTATCCGATGCTCTCCTGTAAAGCCTCCTCCTGTCCAAAGTGGAAATTGGTATATTCCTCCAGGTAATCCAGGGTTTTTAAGGCCTTCCTTTTGCCGTCCCCGCTCTCACAAGCCTTCAACAGATCATTGATTTTCTCAATAAGCTCCTTGTGCTGACTGTCAATCAGCTCGTTTCCTGTCACAAGCTCCGGACCAAACTCCATGTACTGTACCATAAATCTTCCTCCATTCCTTTTTTTGTTAGAATACCACGCCCGGCAAAAAAAATCCACAGTTTTTATAGAACTCCTTAGGGGGTATTGTTGAAAAATAACGAAATTTATTCCTATAAAGGCTTTTTTCAAAGATCTTCTTGATTTTTTTCCCTGACATGCTAAAATAATTTCATGGGGCATTGGCGCAGTTGGGAGCGCGCAACATTCGCATTGTTGAGGCCGTGGGTTCGAATCCCATATGCTCCAGGACAAAAAGAATCCGAATTTGTTCTTCATGCGGAACAGGTTCGGATTTTTCTTTATTCTTTTTTTATAAATTCCTCACGATTTTTTAAGAGGACAGACACAAATATGACACAAAATTCCAGTATTATAGAAAGCAAATAAAGGGGCTGCCGGTGCCGACAAAGTCAGACATTGGTTCCACCCAGGTGCCGACCAGCTTCGACTAACGATTATGGGATACGTTCTATCCCTTGACATAGATTTTCTCCTTCATAATTTATAAGTCCTTTCTTTTTCGAATTGGCTTAAAGCAGACAGAATCCGGAGTACAGACTTCGGATTCTGTTCTCTCTTCTTCCCCCTTTGTCCTTTTACACTGAAAATCTTGCAATAAATGCCCCAGGTCAAAGCACAGAAAAAGAGCCCTGCCAATGCACCTAGGGCTCTCTTTCTGCCTCAAATCCCATATGGGATCCATGCTTTATCTCTACATACACCAGCCTTATCTCTTCTGACTGTCCTTATCCATTTCTGTATCGGCCTGGACCTTGTGGCTTTTTACCCGCCAGCTTCGGTAGCAGAACACGAAATACCCCACCTTGGTGCTAAAGAGCAAACTGCAGGGATAGACCTTCATAAACTCCTTGCGGAACCCGTCCCTGTCCAACATGTTTTCTCTCTCCAGCGGATACTCGGTTTCTGCCGGGAAAAGCCGGCCCACCTGCTGAAATAGCTTTTCAAAGACAGCAAAGGCGGTATCACTGGTCACCTTTTCCTCCTCTGCCCCTGTCATCAGGCTGATCCCCCGCAAGAGCAGGGGCTCTTCCACGCCCAAAAGCAGCTGCACCCGAAGTCCGCCCTCCACATCATACTTCTGCAGGCAGTAATACCCGTTTCCAATATTTTGGCCCTTATAGTCCGTGTTCATTAGCTTGGCATCCAGCTGGAACAGATCCTGCATGGCTCGGTTTACAGTCCTGGAAATAACAGACACCTGGGTAGATGTCCCCTTATTTCTTCGAACAGTAGCCTTTCCCACAATGGCCTGATCCTCCTGCATAATATGCTCTTTTAGCCAGTTGTTCATAATGGATACAAAGCGTTGAACAGCCCCGGTAGAATAATTTGATAACGCCAGATCCCTCTTCAGGGAAACCAGTGTCTTATCTCTGAAATTGTCGTGAATCTTCTTGTGCCACGCATATTCACTGTATCGGATGGAACGCATATACGCCTCTTCCTCCAAAAAGTGCTTCATCGAGTAGTCCTCCAGATATTTTATCGCCTCCTTATATGTGTGCTCGTAGGTCCCTGCCTCCTGAGAAAGCTCCTGCAGCTTCCCTATGATCCGAAAAAGCTTAGCATGTGCTTTGTCTACAGCCTCCACACCAATTTTAAACTTTTCATCCCACACTACTTTTTCCATGAAGCCTCGTGCCTCCTGTTACATTTTTATCCTTTCCATATTATTATAGTAAGCATTCTTATTTTTGTCTACTTGAATAGAAATATTTTCTTCTTTTATGTCTCAAAACGGCATAAAAATATAGCAAAATACGACTTTTCCTGTCAATATGGGAAACATTTATTTTCTATGGCTATTGAGAATCTATAGAAAATCTCATATAATGAATTTATGAATACAATAGAACAATTATGGCTTTTAAAACAAATCTACCAGGGCGAGAATGCTTATTATGACAGAGAAAAAGCTCTGCATCTGTACCACATACCGGCAAATCTGTCCGCCCATCAGCTGGAAGCCTTAAAACAGGCAGGCCGCCTTCCCAACCAGATGTATCTTCCCCGGCATGACGAAATTTGGGATATCTTTTATACCATGGCAGATGCATGGACACTTCCCCAGGCAGCAGATGCATTTATAGCAGGCCTATGGTCTGCTCCCTTCTTATGGCAGTCTGCCCTTAACGCAAAGCTGCTCTCCCTGGCTACTCCCCGCCATGCCTTTACCCCCTATAAGGGCTCGGCCCACACCTGTGTCATCTGCGGCTTTCAGGATAAGGCTGTGGATCCTGCCCTCTTATGGTTCAACCGCATGACAGGGGGCGTTCCCCTGGACGGTGATCCCACAGGGTATGTGTTTGCCCTGCGCGAAATGGCAGAATGCGGAGAAAAACCAACCCCCACAGCCTATGACCTGTGGACCTTTCGGGCTATTTTGACTGTAATCCGAACAATGCCCCCTAAAACAAGATACAGCAAGATAAGAGACGCTCTGCATAAGGAAAAGCTGTTGCCTGCTTCTTTGAAGGGAACCGTCTGCTCTCTGTTGGAGGCTTTGGCTCTGGCCGGCATTCTGGATACCCCGGAGCATCCCGGAATGGCCACACGTTTTACCACCTATCAGGAACGGGATATCCGCCCTTCTCTTCGGGTGGAGGTGCAAGCCCCCCTTGCATGGTGGGATACCTCCGCAGGTATTAACGAGGCTGCCCTGCGAACTATATTCGGAGACAGAGACTATTCCTCCGTTTCTCTCACCCATCGCCCCACACCAGATCTCCCCTTATCCCAGACAATTACCGGCTGCCTAAAAGGTCAAAAGAATCCCGCAAAAAGGCTGCCCTCATCGCCCGACGCAGGTAAGGGACCCATACAGGCCAAAGACGTATATGCCATTCGCATTCGGGAGAACTTATGGATTACTGTTTACTGCCACAGAGTGGAAGGAATCTATGGAGTTATGGAATACTTGGACGGCATCTTTCCCGAAATGCCCGGGAAATCCCAAATCATCTCTTCCTACCGTCCCCGCACCGGCGGAAGATGGCAGGCAAAGGTATCCGGCATGGACAGAACTACCGGCGTGAAACGCATCGCCCGAAATATCCCTGCCCCATGCACAGACCTGGCAGAGCCAAAGAGCATTTCCTTTGCCACAGCTAACAGCCTGAGACATCTGGCCACCTGGTGTTTTCAGGAATTAATTTGAGCCTGTCTCGCCCTTACTTGTGATACGGTTCTCCGTTCATAATCCGATACGCCCGGTACACCTGCTCCAGCAGAATCACCCGCATCAGCTGATGGGGAAAGGTCATGGCTGAGAAGCTTACCCGCTCCTGCGCCCTCCTTAAAACAGCCGGGGACAATCCCAGAGAGCCGCCGATTACAAAAGCTATATGACTTTTTCCCTGGATGGCCAGATTCTCAAGCTTCCGGGAAAATTCTACCGAATCCGGCCGGGAGCCCTGGATATCCAGGGCAATCACATAGGCCTCCTCCCTGAGGGCCTTTAAAATGCGTTCTCCCTCCCGCTCCTTGATCTGCTGCTCCTCACTTTGGCTGGCTCCTTCCGGCGTCTTTTCATCGGGTAATTCTATGATTTCCAGCTTACAATACCGGCTCAGCCGTTTGCCATATTCCGCCATGGCTTCCTTCAAATAGGATTCCTTTATTTTTCCTACTGCTACACAGGTAATTTTCATCGGATCCTCCCTGTTCTATTATCCAAAAATCTTTTTTTGTCCCCTCCATCAAATCCCTATGTAGCTTGCTTTGTACTATCCATTCGTACCAATCCATATTTCGCAGCAAGCTCTTCATTTAGAACAACAATCTCTACGCCCCATAGCTTTCTCCACCGCAACAAACGTGCTTCCAATTCCTCCTTGGGACCTGCAAGCCATTCTTCATCTCTGGCCGTTTTTATAACCAGTACAAAAAGAAATTTAGCTTTAGAGTAAAACTCTCTGTTACCAATATAATCTCCTATCTCATCTATATTTTCATTTCTTTGAAGAGCCACATTGAACATCATTTGCAGGGAATCAACAAATTTGTCTGAAATCTCCGAAAAATAATTCTCAAATTTTTGAGCTTTTTCGTCATCTTCATCTTTCCTGCTTTTATTCGGGCAAGACTTCTTCGCTTCTATAAAAAGCAAACAATGCTTCCCCTTCAGCAAAACAAATTCCACTGTTTTAATTCCTTCTCCAAAGGATTGATGTAGCTTGGAATTTTCAATTCGAAACACCTTTTCCTTAGGAAATATCCCAAATTCCATATCTGACTCTACGATTACATCTGTCCTTTCCCCCATCATTTTAATGTCACCTCTATTTCGTCCCGGTATAACTGACGAAACGTAGCCAATATGGTATTATTTTCTAAAAGGGAAAATCCTGCTGCTTTTTCACAAGTAACAGTTTTTCCATCTGCTTCTCTATAAAAAGAATAATACGCGACGTTGTCCGTCTCTTTCTTTTTAATCTCTATATATTTCGATAAAAAATAATCATGTGTTGCGATAAATACCTGCACCCCATCCCGTTGAAGCATCAGTAGCATTTCTGCAATAACCGGAATATGTTGTGGATTCATATTAGCTTCTGGTTCATCCCAAAATAGAATCGCTCCCTTTTCCAGCGTTCCATTCTTTATTAGCTGCCAAAGCAATGCAATTTTTCTTATTCCTTCCGCCACCAAATTAAATTCTATTTTTGCCTGGCTGCCAGGCTTCAAATAAAATCTGTCCTCTTCTACATGAACCTTCCCCTCATTTATTTTCTGTAATTTCCTTAAATATTT
>CANPIM010000096.1 GCA_947574135.1 uncultured Lachnospiraceae bacterium | reverse complement strand
TATCCAGGACGGCGCCCGCATTATGTTTGAGACCGTGCTGGAGGTGGAGACCTGTGATTCCGAGATCGTGATGGAGAAGGAGCCGGTGGATTTGGACGGCCTTAATTATCTGGAGGGCAAGAATGTGGATTTCATTAACCACAGCGCCATGAATGGAACCATCCTGGCCCATACGGACGGAAATGTGCCCAATCTTAAGCTTCAGATTCCTGCCCAGGACGAGTATTCTCTGGGACAGCTGTTCTATCTCTTTGAGTTTGCCTGCGGCATCAGCGGCTATATTTTGGGTGTAAATCCCTTTAACCAGCCCGGCGTAGAGAGCTATAAGAAAAATATGTTCGCGCTTTTGGGCAAGCCCGGCTTTGAGAAGGAGCGGGAGGAGCTGCTGAAGAGACTGTAAGGAGATTTGGCGTGAAGCTGCATATTATATTTGAGGATGCACACCTGCTGGCTTGCTATAAGCCGGCAGGTGTTCCTGTTCAGAGCGCAGAAATCGGGCGGGAGGACTGCGTCAGCATATTGAAAAATTATTTCCGGGAGAATAGCCTTAATAGGAATATAAAAAATTCCGGGGAACCCTATGTGGGCGTGATCCACCGCTTGGATCAGCCTGTGGAGGGAATCCTGGTCTTTGGAAAGACACCCTATGCGGCTAAGGAGCTGAGCCGGCAGGTGACAGACGGCACCATGAGGAAATATTATCTGGCTCTTTGCAGCTGTCCCCTTGGGGAAATCTCTGGGGAAATGTGTGAAAATGGTATCCACAATGTGGATAATGTGGATAGATTGGTGGATAAGTCCGGAATTTATGAAGATTATCTGCTAAAAAGTGGAAAAACAAACCTGTCCCAGGTGGTCCCGTCAGGTACCAGGGGCGCAAAGCTTGCCAGGCTGGAGTATGAGGTCTTAGGGGTACAGGAGGGGAGAGAGCTACTGAAAATCAGGCTTTTCACCGGCCGCCACCATCAGATCCGGGTGCAAATGGCCAGCCATAAAAGGCCTCTGGTGGGAGACAGGAAATATCATCCACAGGGAGTGGAAAGCCGGCATGTGGATAAGCTTCCCAAGGAGGAGGACAGACTGGCCTTGTGTGCATATCTTTTGGAGCTTATCCACCCAAAGACAAAAAAACCGCTGCGGTTTCAGATCTGTCCAAAGCATCCTCTTTTAAGGAAAGCTTACGAGGAACTGCTTTAAGCATTAGTTTCCAGCTGTTTTCAGGGCTAATCTTTTAAGCTTTGCAGATACTACCATCAAAAGTTCAGTATCAGGAAAGCAGGAATGGCCCATGGAATTTATTTTAAAGCATGAGAGAATTTGGAAGAAGGCAGGAATCATAGGGGGCGTGTACCTGGGAATGAAGTATCTGGTGCCCCTTATGGTTCCCTTTTTGGTTGCCGCGTTGGCCGCCTATTGGCTGCGGCCCTTATTTCTGCGCATAGAAAAATGGCTTCGCATTAAGCCGGCCTTTTCTGCCTGTGTGTTTTTGCTGCTCTTTGCTGCTGTAGGGGGCATAGCCGTCTATTTTCTGGGTGCCCAGCTGTGGAGACTGGTGAGCGGGTTTTTCGCGGATGAGGAAGTGGGGATCTATATGGAGCAGGCTCTTACCAACTGCTGTCAGGCGGCGGAGCGGATGCTGGGATTTCCCGCCGGGCAGGTAGAGCATGTGGTCACCACCCAGGTCCGGGTGCTGGCAAGAGAGATGCAGGGAAGCTGGATGCCGAAGGCCATGGATGGCTCCATGACAGCGGTAAAAGGGGTGGGAAAGGCTGCTGCAGCTGTGATCATTACGGCCATTTCCTTTGTACTGTGGTCCGGGGACTTTGAGAAAATCAAGGAAGAATCTGCAGGCTCCGCCATTTGGCAGCAGCTGGTGCGCATTGCAAAGGGAATTCTCCAGGCCGTGGGCGGGTATGTAAAGGCTCAGTGCGTGATCATATTGATTATTATGGGTATATGCACCACAGGCTTTTTTCTGGCCGGCAGTACCTATGCCCTGCTGTTTGGAATCTGTACGGGATTATTGGACGCTCTTCCGGTACTGGGAACCGGGATTGTCATTGTCCCCTGGATACTGGCCAAGGTGCTCCAGGGAGAATATGGGGCGGCCGTAATCCTGGGGATCACCTATGGGATCTGTACCCTGGTGCGAGAGGTGCTGGAGCCCCGTCTGGTGGGCCGAAGGCTGGGCCTTTTTCCCATTCTGGTGCTTATGAGCGTGTATGTGGGGGTGAAGGTCTACGGCACCGGGGGGATTGTACTGGGGCCCCTCTCCCTGCTGGTGATACAGGAGCTCTGGGGGGAGATGGAGCTTTAGACAGGAGGCAAAATTTGCAGCAGATCCCCTGAAATCCTTGACAAATGCTTTTCCCAGGGCATAAAATAACCTGTGAACTAGCGTCAAAAATATGCCGCCGTTTTCCAACCGGCGGAAAAGTACAAGTGGAGGATTTTGTTATGGCAAAGGAAAAGAAGTTGGTGGAAGCCATTACATCCATGGATGTGGATTTTGCCCAGTGGTACACAGATGTGGTGAAAAAGGCCGAGCTGGTGGATTATACCAGCGTAAAGGGCTGTATGGTGATCAAGCCGGCCGGATATGCCATTTGGGAGAATATTCAGCATGAGCTGGACAGGCGCTTCAAGGAGACCGGGGTGGAGAACGTATACCTTCCCATGTTTATTCCGGAGAGTCTGTTGCAAAAGGAAAAGGATCACGTGGAGGGCTTTGCGCCGGAGGTGGCCTGGGTAACCCACGGAGGTCTGGAGCCCTTGCAGGAGCGGCTCTGCGTGCGTCCTACGTCAGAGACCCTGTTCTGCGATTTCTATGCCAATGAGGTGCAGTCCTACCGGGATCTGCCCAAGGTATACAATCAGTGGTGCTCCGTGGTGCGCTGGGAAAAGACCACCAGGCCCTTCCTGCGCTCCCGGGAGTTTCTGTGGCAGGAGGGACATACGGCCCATGCCACCCAGGAGGAGGCGGAGGAGCGCACCATTCAGATGCTCAATGTGTACGCCAAATTCTGCGAGGAGGTCCTGGCTATTCCCGTGATCAAGGGCCAGAAAACAGACAAAGAGAAATTTGCCGGTGCAGAGGCTACCTACACCATTGAATCCCTCATGCATGACGGGAAGGCTCTGCAGTCCGGAACCAGCCATAATTTTGGGGACGGCTTTGCCAAGGCCTTTGGCATACAGTTTACGGATAAGGATAACACTCTGAAATATGTGCACCAGACCTCCTGGGGAATGACCACCCGGATGATCGGCGCCATTATTATGGTACACGGGGATGACAGTGGTCTGGTGCTGCCCCCCAGAATCGCCCCCACCCAGGTCATGGTGATTCCCATTGCTCAGCACAAGGCAGGGGTGCTGGAGAAGGCGGAGGAGATCCGGGCCCAATTAAGCGGCGCCTTCCGGGTGAAGCTGGATGCCTCCGATAAGAGCCCGGGCTGGAAATTCTCGGAGCAGGAGATGAAGGGAATCCCTGTGCGGATCGAGCTGGGACCCAAGGACATAGAGGCCAATCAGGCAGTGCTGGTGCGCCGGGATACCAGAGAAAAGCTTACCGTTTCTCTGGATGAGCTGGAGGAAAAGCTGGGGCACCTCCTTGACACCATGCAGGCAGAAATGCTGGAGCGGGCCAGAGCCCACCGGGATGCTCACACCTATGATGCCCAAAATTATGAGGAATTTGTGGATATTGTAAACAATAAGCCAGGCTTTGTCCGGGCCATGTGGTGTGGAGATCAGGCCTGTGAGGACAAGATCAAGGAGGAGACCAGCGCCACCTCCCGGTGCATGCCCTTCAGGCAGGAGCATATCTCCAAGACCTGCGTCTGCTGTGGGAGACCGGCCAAATCCCTGGTATACTGGGGAAAAGCATATTGATGCAACAGCCCGCATGTAAGGGGGACGAGGCTCTTCGTGCTCCATGACAAAGGGAATCATAAAACAGGAGAGACGGAAAAGGAGGGGGAAGCGTGCATTTGCAAATACCGGAAAATGCCCGGGAGATCATCCACACCCTCCAGGCGGCCGGCCACCAGGCCTATGTGGTAGGAGGCTGTGTGCGGGATGCTCTTCTGGGGCGGGAGGCTGCGGACTGGGATATTACCACCTCGGCCCTGCCCCGGCAGGTGAAGGCCCTCTTTCCCCGTACCCTGGATACGGGTCTGCGCCACGGCACGGTGACGGTAATGCTGGATCGGGAGGGATTTGAGGTTACCACCTACCGGGTGGACGGGGAATATGAGGACGGCCGTCATCCCAAGGAGGTGCGGTTTACCCCAAGCCTTACAGAGGATCTGCGTCGAAGAGATTTTACCATCAATGCCATGGCTTATAACCATAAGGATGGTCTGGTGGACGTGTTTGGCGGGCAGGAGGATTTAAAGAATGGAGTGATCCGCTGTGTGGGAAATGCCAGGGAGCGTTTTTCTGAGGATGCCCTTCGGATCCTTCGGGCTGTGCGCTTTTCCGCCCAGCTGGGCTTTCAGATAGAGGAGGAAACCCGAAAGGCCATGGAGGAGCTGGCGGGAAACCTGAAACGGATCAGTGCAGAGCGCATTCAGACAGAGCTGGTCAAGCTTCTGGTATCCCCTCACCCGGAGACACTGCGGACGGCTTATGAGACGGGAATCACGGCAGTGGTTCTGCCGGAGCTTGACGCCTGCATGGAAATGCCACAGCAAAATCCCTACCACTGTTACAGCGTGGGGGAGCACACCCTAGTGGCTCTCACAAAGATACGGGCGGATAAGGTGTTACGACTGGCCATTTTACTCCATGATATGGGAAAGCCGCCGACCCATACCAGGGATGAGAAGGGTGTGGATCATTTTTATGGTCATGGTCTGGAGGGGGAGAAGCTGGCGGCACAGATTTTGCGGCGGCTGAAATTTGACAATGAGACCATTCGTCAGGTGCGGCGGCTGGTGCTGTATCACGACGACCGGCATAAGGATCCCACGGCTCGCTGGGTGCGTCGGGCCATATATCGCATCGGGCCTGATCTGTTCCCTGCCTATCTGGAGGTGCGCCGGGCGGATATTTTGGCCCAGAATCCCATATACTGGGAGAAGAGCCTGAAAAACCTGGAATGTGTGGAAACCCTATACCAACAGATTCTTGCAGAGGAAAACTGCATTTCCCGAAAGGATTTGGCCGTATCCGGAAGGGATCTCATAGAGGCCGGGATAGAGCCGGGAAAGCAGGTGGGGGTCATCCTGGAGAAGCTTTTGGAGCTGGTCATCGACCATCCGGAATATAATGAAAAGGAATATTTGTTAAAGCAGATAAAGCGTGTATAAATCCCTTCGTTTCTTCATAAGTATGAAAGGAACGGGGGGATTTTTGTGAATGAAAAGGCAGTGCAGATTTTAGAGCAGTATGATCTGGCCGTGCTGCGAACCTACACAGGGCGCGGGGCCGTGATGCTGGAAACGGAAGAAGGTACCAAGACAGTCAAAGAATTTGCGGGCTCCAGAATGATCCTTCCCTATGAGCAGCAGCTGATGCAGTATCTGCAGCGGATTGGACTGTGCATAACGGATTGTATCGTTCCCAACCGTGAAGGAGAGCTCTTGTCCAGGGATTCGGAAGGGATCTTTTATATTGTAAAGGACTGGCCCGAGGGAAGGGCCTGTGAGACAAAAAACAGAGAAGAGCTTCTGCGGGCCATGGAGCTTCTGGCCGGCTTTCATCAGGCAGCCCGGGGACTCTGGCAAACCACGCCAGAGGAACGGCATCCCCGGCTGTACGGCGCTTCCGTGACAGAAGAATACGAAAAACACAACCGAGAGCTGAAAAAGGTTCGGAACTTTATTCGGGGAAGGAGAAAAAAGGGAGAATTCGAGCTACTGTTTTTAAAGGAAGCCGGCTACTTTCTGGAAATGGGGCAGCAGGCCGCGGAACAACTGGCAAAATCAGCCTATGAAAAACTCTATGACAAAGCCTGCCAGGAGGGACATATTTGCCATGGAGAATACGTACACCACAATATACTATTCACCCGGGCCCAGTCCGCCCTGATAAACTTCCAGCGTTGCTGCATAGATATTCAGGTGCATGATATCTATCTGTTCCTGCGGAAAATCATGGAAAAACACAACTGGAACCGAGAACTGGGCGCCCGCATGCTAGAGGCCTACCAACAGATCCTTCCCCTGAGCGGAGAAGAACAGACCTACCTGGCCCTGCGCCTATATTACCCAGAAAAAATCTGGAAGCTGGCCAACCACTACTTTCACACCAACAAGGCCTGGATACCAGAAAAAAGCAGCGAAAAGCTAACCATATTTTTGGAACAGGAGGAAAACCGGATAAAATTTCTAAAAGACCTGTTCGGACCCCAGAAAATTCCAAAAAACACATAAAAATACACAGGGTTTTTATTCCATTTTCCTGGGAGATGGGGTATAATGTACGAAAAGGGCAGAGGCAAATGAAAGGAAAAACGGATGCCGATCGAGCTTGCTCGAAGAGGCAGCCGCTTTTCCTTTCATTTGACGAGCGAAGCGAGCAGGGAAAACTACGTTTTCCCTGCCTCTGCCCGTAAGCAGCCACCACCCAGATGTCCGGGCGAGGCGTCAGCGAGCCCGTGCCCGGCAAAGCGCCAGCGAGCCCAAAAGCAGGCGAGGCGTCAGCGAGCCTGTGTCCGGCGAAGCGCCAGCGAGCCCGAACCGGGCGAGGCGTTAGCGAGCCGAAAGCAGGCGAAGCGCCAGCAAGCCCGAATCCGGCGAAGCGTCAGCGAGCCCGAGCCCAGCGAGGCATCAGCGCCCCCGAATCCAGCGAGGCACCAGCGCCCCCAAATCCGGCAAAGCATCAGCGCCCCCCGCATCCCGCCCCCCACATCTGGCCCCTTCCACATGGCTGCCATCAAAAAACAGGAGGATCAAAAACATGAACTACAAAGAACTATACGAAGCATGGCTTTCCAACCCCTACTTTGACGATGCCACCAAGGCAGAGCTTCAGAGCATTGCCGCCGACGACAAGGAGATCAAGGAGCGCTTCTACGCAGATCTGGAGTTCGGTACCGCCGGCCTTCGGGGCATTATCGGGGCAGGCACCAACCGCATGAATATCTACACCGTGCGCAAGACCACCCAGGGATTGGCCAACTATATTATCGCCTTGGGCGCTCAGGATCGAGGCGTGGCCATTGCCTATGATTCCCGGAGAATGTCGCCGGAGTTTTCTGACGAGGCAGCCCGCTGCCTGGCCGCCAACGGCATCAAGGCTTATCGCTTTGAATCCTTAAGGCCCACCCCGGAGCTGTCCTATGCGGTGCGCAAGCTTAACTGCATTGCAGGCATTAATATCACTGCCAGCCACAATCCGCCGGAATACAACGGCTACAAGGTATACTGGGAGGACGGCGCTCAGATTACCCCGCCTCACGACGGCGGCATTATGGCAGAGGTAAAGAAGGTAACGGATTATGCTACCGTGAAAACCATGACCAAAGAAGAGGCAGAGACCGCGGGTCTCTATGTGACTATTGGCAAAGAGGTGGATGACGCCTATATTGAGGAGCTGAAAACCCAGGTGATTCACTGGGACAGCATTCAGGAAGCCCAGAAGGATCTGACCATTGTGTACACACCCCTTCACGGCACCGGAAACATTCCCGCCCGTCGGGTATTAAAGGAGCTGGGCTTTGAAAACGTGTATGTGGTGCCGGAGCAGGAGCTGCCTGACGGAGAATTCCCCACAGTCAGCTATCCCAATCCGGAGGACAAGGCTGCCTTTAAGCTTGCCCTTGATCTGGCAAAGGAAAAGAACGCAGATCTGGTGCTGGCCACAGACCCGGATGCAGACCGCCTGGGCGTGTATGTCAAGGACAGCAAAACCGGAGAATATATGGTGCTTACCGGAAACATGTCCGGCTGCCTTCTGGCTGATTACGAGATTGGACAGCGTGCGGCCACCAAGGGGCTGCCGGCCGACGGCGCTCTCATTAAGACCATTGTAACCTCCAACATGGCAGATGCCATTGCAAAGGCCTACGGCGCCCGGCTGATTGAGGTGCTCACCGGCTTTAAGTATATTGGACAGCAGATTCTTGGCTTTGAAAAGAGCGGGAAGGGAACCTATCTCTTTGGCTTTGAGGAGAGCTACGGCTGCCTTATCGGAACCCATGCCAGAGACAAGGACGCCATTGTTGCCACCATGGCGCTCTGCGAGGCGGCAGCCTACTACAAGACCAAGGGCATGACCCTCTGGGATGCCATGATAGCCATGTATGAGAAATACGGTTACTATAAGGATGATATTAAATCCGTCTCCTTAAAGGGCATTGAGGGACTTCAGAAAATACAGGAGATCCTGGAGACTCTGCGGTCCAACACCCCGGAGAAGATCGGCTCCTACCAGGTGCTTTCCGCCCGGGATTACAAGCTTGATACGGTGAAGAATCTGGCTACGGGAGAGGTGACCTCCACAGGACTTCCCGCCTCCAATGTGCTGTATTATGACTTGAATGACGATGCATGGCTGTGTGTACGCCCCTCAGGGACAGAGCCCAAGGTGAAATTCTACTATGGGGTGAAGGGAACCTCTCTTGCGGATGCAGATGCCAAATCTGCGGCTCTGGGTGAGGAAGTGCTGGCCATGATTGAGAAAATGCTTTAAGGATAAAAGGATGGAAAAACAATATACCTACCAGGAGCTTCTGGGGATTGTGGCGGAGCTTCGCAGTGATCACGGCTGCCCCTGGGACAGAGCCCAGACCCATGAATCCATGATTTCCTGCCTTCGGAATGAATGTGAGGAAGTGGTGCAGGCCATTGAGAATAAGGACGATGAAAACCTGTGTGAGGAGCTTGGGGACGTGCTTTTGCAGGTGCTCATGAACAGCCAGATTGCAGCAGAGGAGGGCCGTTTCACCATAGAGGAAGTGGTGGACGGCCTGGCCCAAAAGCTGGTGCGCCGCCATCCCCATGTGTTCGGGGATCAGAAGGCCCTGTCTGCG
>CANPIM010000095.1 GCA_947574135.1 uncultured Lachnospiraceae bacterium | reverse complement strand
CCGAGCTGAACGGCAAGCTGATCGGCGCTGCACAGCGTGTACCGACCCCCACAGGCTCCACCACCATTCTTATCGCTGTGGTAAAGGGCAATGTGACCAAGGATCAGATCAACGACGCAATGAAGGCTGCTGCTACCGAGTCCTTTGGCTACAACACCGATGAGATCGTGTCCAGCGACGTGATCGGCATGCGGTTCGGTTCTCTGTTTGATGCCACCCAGACCATGGTTTCCCCCATGGAGGATGGAAATACTCAGGTACAGGTTGTTTCCTGGTATGACAATGAGAATTCCTATGTAAGCCAGATGGTTCGCACCATCAAATACTTTGCTGAGTTAGCATAAGCGCGGCTGGTATAGGCAGGATTAGGACAAGTACGACTCAGGATGGGTCCGGCTTAGAGGGCCGGACCCTTTTTTCATGGCAGGCTTTGGAAGCTGCCTGAAATCATTGGAAAATAAGGAGCAAAATTCATGTTAAATAAAAAATCTGTAGACGATATTAACGTAAAGGGAAAGAGAGTTCTTTGCCGGTGCGATTTCAATGTGCCCTTAAAGGAGGGAAAGATTACCGATGAAAACCGTCTGGTAGCCGCTCTGCCCACCATCAAGAAGCTGGTGGCTGACGGGGGACGCGTGATCCTGTGCTCCCATCTGGGGAAACCTAAGGGAGAGCCCAAGCCGGAGCTGTCCCTGGCGCCCGTGGCTGTGCGTCTGTCCCAGCTTCTGGGACAGGAGGTAAAATTTGCCGCCGATCCGGAGGTTGTGGGGGCCAATGCCAAGGCAGCCGTGGAGGCCATGAAGGACGGAGAGGTGATTCTCCTGGAGAATACCCGTTATCGGGCGGAGGAGACCAAGAACGGAGAGGCCTTCAGCAAGGAGCTGGCATCTCTGTGTGACGTGTTTGTAAATGATGCCTTTGGAACGGCTCACCGGGCCCATTGCTCCAATGTAGGTGTGGCGCAGCTGGCCGAAACGGCTGCAGTGGGATATCTGATGCAGAAGGAGATCGATTTCCTTGGGAATGCCGTAAACAATCCGGAGCGTCCCTTTGTGGCCATTTTGGGAGGAGCCAAGGTGGCGGATAAGCTTAACGTAATCTCCAACCTGCTGGAGAAGTGCGATACCCTGATTATCGGCGGAGGCATGGCCTATACCTTCCTGAAGGCCAAAGGCTATGAGGTGGGAACCTCCCTGGTGGATGACGAGAAGATCGGCTACTGCAAGGAAATGATGGAAAAGGCAGAGAAGCTTGGCAAGCAGCTGCTTCTGCCGGTGGATACCACCATTGCAGCCGCCTTCCCAAGCCCCATTGACGCGGAGATTGAGGTGCAGGTAGTGCCCTCTAACCAGATCCCGGCAGATAAGATGGGCCTGGATATTGGAACTAAGACTGCAGAGCTCTATGCAAATGCCGTGAAGTCCGCAAAGACGGTGGTTTGGAACGGACCTATGGGCGTGTTTGAGAATCCCATTCTGGCCAAGGGCACCATTGCCGTGGCAAAATCCCTGGCCGAGACAGACGCCACCACCATTATCGGCGGCGGAGATTCCGCAGCGGCCGTGAATCAGCTGGGCTTTGGCGACAAGATGACTCATATTTCCACAGGCGGCGGCGCTTCCCTGGAATTCCTGGAGGGCAAGGATCTGCCCGGTGTTGTGGCAGCTAATGACAAATAAAAGGTAAGGAGAAAAGAAAGACATGGCAAGAAAAAAAATCATAGCTGGAAACTGGAAAATGAACATGACTCCCAGCGAGGCGGTAGAGCTGGTTAACACCTTAAAGCCCCTGGTGGTAAACGATGAGGTGGACGTGGTATTCTGCGTGCCCGCCATTGACATTATTCCGGTGATGGAGGCCGCCAAGGGCTCCAATATCCAGGTGGGCGCTGAGAATATGTATTTTGAGGAGAAGGGCGCCTACACAGGGGAGATTTCCCCCGCAATGCTCACAGATGTGGGAGTAAAATATGTGATCCTGGGACATTCCGAGAGAAGGGAATACTTTGCGGAGACCAGCGAGACTGTCAATAAGAAGATGCTGAAGGCCTTTGAGCATGGTCTGACTCCTATTATGTGCTGTGGCGAGACTCTGACACAGAGAGAGCAGGGCGTGACCATGGACTTTATCCGTCAGCAGGTAAAGGTAGGCTTCCTGGGAGTGACTGCAGAGCAGGCTAAGACTGCTGTCATTGCCTATGAGCCTATCTGGGCTATCGGAACCGGCAAGACTGCCACCACAGAGCAGGCCCAGGAGGTATGCGCAGGCATCCGTGCATGCATCGCCGAGATTTACGACGAGGCCACCGCAGCGGCCATCCGCATTCAGTACGGCGGATCCGTAAACGCAAACACAGCCGCCGAGCTCTTCGCTCAGCCCGACATCGACGGCGGCCTGGTAGGAGGCGCAGCCCTGAAACCGGACTTTGGAAAGATCGTAAACTACAAGTAAAGAACAGGCGGAATTGAGAGATCAAGATAAAAACTCATGGAAAGCTTCTGTGAAAGATGCAGCTTTCCGTGAGTTTTTATTTTTTGTCTTACAGGAGATTGGGTCCTGTAAAGCAAAAGCCCTCCGGTTGATATATGCTTGGAATGAAGAGTGTTGGAAAGAAGAGCAATCCGGATGTTGACAATGCGACATAAGTGTCTTATAATTTTATTTGCGACATAGATGTCGCAGAAAGGAGAAAAGACATGGGAAAAAAGGGTGATGATACAAAAAGATTCATTAAAGAAAAAGCGCGTGCCTTGTTTGCTAAAAAAGGATTTAAAAATGTTACCATGAAAGATATTTGTATGGAAACCGGATTGAGCAGAGGCGGCTTATATAGACACTATGACAGTACACATGAAATTTTCTCAGAAATCATAGATTCTCTTATGAATGTACAGGATGATGAGCTGTCCGAAAAGATAAAAAGGGGGGATTCGGCTGCTCAAATGCTCCATGAAATTTTAGAGAGATACAAACAGGAAATGATGGATAGTGCTGGTTCCTTGAGCGTGGCAATCTATGAGTTTTATAGTGAGAACCAATTAAGTGGGGAAGAAAATGCGCTGTTGAAACAGTACCTCTATTCCGTAGATATGTGGAAAAATTTTATATCTTATGGGATTCAGCAGGGAGAATTCAGGAATGTAGATTATGAAGAAATCATTGATATTATCGTATTCTCTTACCAGGGAGTGCGAATGTTTTCAACAATATTACCTGTTGACGAACAGATACCGCAAAGAATCGTGAATCATATTAAAAAAATGCTTTTAATTTAGGAATCCTTGCGCATCTCTCCTCCTGAATTTAGTAGTTGAAAAAAATGACGAATTACGTTATATTAAATACAATAGGCTTTTATAAAGAGGAGTGATGAAAAATGAAATTACGTCTCGCAGTCATTCCGGGAGACGGCATTGGCCCGGAAATCGTGAGAGAAGCAAGAAAAGTGCTGGATAAGGTAGCCCAGGTCTATGGACATGAGATAGAGGCCACCCAGGTTTTAATGGGCGGCGCGTCTATTGACGCCTGCGGGGAGCCCTTAACCGACCAGGCCTTGGATGTAATAAGAAAACAGGATGCCATTTTAATGGGATCTGTAGGTGGAAACCCGGCAACCTCCCCCTGGTATCAGCTGCCGCCCCAGAAGCGGCCGGAGGCAGCTCTTCTGCGTCTCCGAAAAGAAATGGGACTGTTTGCCAATCTGCGCCCTGCATACCTTTATAAGGAGCTTCGAGGCGCCTGTCCCCTTCGGGATGAGATCATCGGGGATGGCTTTGATATGATGATTATGCGGGAGCTCACCGGAGGGCTTTATTTTGGACAGCGGAAAACAGAGGAGAGCGACGGCGTTGTGACAGCCGTGGATACGCTGACCTATAACGAAAACGAGATCCGCCGGATTGCAAAGCGGGGCTTTGAGATTGCCATGAAGCGCCGGAAAAAGGTGTGCAGCGTGGACAAAGCCAATGTACTGGATTCCTCCCGGCTTTGGCGGAAGATTGTGGAGGAGGTAGCTCAGGATTATCCGGAGGTTTCCTGGGAGCATATGCTGGTGGATAACTGTGCCATGCAGCTGGTAAAGGATCCCCGGCAGTTCGATGTGATTTTAACCGAAAATATGTTCGGTGACATATTATCCGATGAGGCCAGCATGGTTACGGGCTCCATTGGTATGCTGTCCAGCGCCAGCTTAAACGATACCAAATTCGGACTTTACGAGCCCAGCGGCGGCTCTGCCCCGGACATTGCAGGGAAGGATCTGGCCAACCCCATTGCCACCATATTGTCGGCAGCCATGATGCTGCGGTATACCTTTGATCTGGATAAGGAGGCGGACGCCGTGGAGGCGGCGGTGCAGCAGGTATTGACGGAGGGCTATCGGACCGGAGATATTATGTCCCAGGGCTGTACCCAGGTGGGAACAGTGGCCATGGGCGATCTGATTGCAGAACGTATCTGCGGTTAAATGGCAGCCCGCGTGGAGAGCGTTGGAAAAGCTATGAAACAGCAGGGCCTGGCAGGGTCCTGTGCGTAAGGGAAAAATAAAAGAACAGGAGTGAAGGAATTATGAGAAGTGATGCGGTAACCAAGGGCGCCCAGCAGGCGCCCCACAGAAGCTTGTTTTATGCATTGGGGTATACAAAGGAAGAATTGGAGCGTCCCTTAGTGGGAATTGTCAGCTCCTACAATGAGATTGTGCCGGGGCATATGAACCTGGATAAGATTGTGGATGCGGTAAAGATGGGGGTATCCATGGCAGGGGGAACTCCTGTGGTATTCCCGGCCATTGCGGTTTGTGACGGCATTGCCATGGGCCACGCAGGAATGAAATATTCTCTGGTGACCCGGGACTTGATTGCGGATTCCACCGAGTGCATGGCTATGGCCCATCAGTTTGACGCCCTGGTTATGGTGCCCAACTGTGATAAAAATGTGCCGGGACTTCTGATGGCGGCGGCCCGGATCAATATTCCCACCATATTTGTCAGCGGAGGTCCCATGTTGGCCGGACATGTAAAGGGCCAGAAGCGCAGTCTTTCCAGTATCTTTGAGGCTGTGGGCGCCCATGCTGCGGGAACCATGACTGCAGAGGAGCTGGAGGAGTTTGAGCGGAAGATTTGTCCCACCTGCGGTTCCTGCTCCGGTATGTACACGGCCAACAGCATGAACTGCCTTACCGAGGTGCTGGGCATGGGTCTTAAAGGAAACGGCACCATTCCTGCCGTGTACTCCGAGAGACTGCAGCTGGCCAAGCATGCAGGCATGCAGGTGATGGAGCTGTGGAGAAAAAACATCCGTCCCCGGGATATTATGACGGAGAAGGCCTTCTTAAATGCTCTGACTGTGGATATGGCTTTGGGCTGCTCCACCAACAGTATGCTGCATCTGCCTGCCATTGCCCATGAGGCCGGTGTAGAGCTGAATGTGGATATTGCCAATGAGATCAGCGCCCGGACGCCCAACCTGTGCCACCTGGCTCCTGCAGGCCCCACCTACATAGAGGACTTAAATGAGGCCGGCGGCGTCTATGCGGTGATGAATGAATTAAATAAGAAGAAACTCCTTTACACGGATCTTCTCACAGCCACGGGAAAGACTGTGGGAGAGAATATTGAAGGCTGCATCAATCAGAATCCGGAGGTGATCCGGCCCATTGACAATCCCTACAGTGAGACCGGCGGCATTGCCGTTCTCAAGGGAAATCTGGCCCCGGACTCCGGCGTGGTGAAGCGTTCCGCCGTGGTGCCGGAGATGATGGTACACGAGGGCCCGGCCAGGGTCTTTGACTGTGAAGAGGATGCCATTGACGCCATCAAGGGCGGAAGGATTGTGGCCGGGGATGTGGTGGTGATCCGCTACGAGGGGCCCAAGGGAGGCCCGGGAATGCGGGAGATGTTAAATCCCACCTCAGCCATTGCCGGGATGGGGCTGGGCTCCAGCGTGGCCCTGATTACGGACGGCCGGTTCAGCGGCGCCTCCCGGGGAGCCTCCATCGGTCATGTATCTCCGGAGGCAGCTGTGGGCGGTCCCATTGCCCTGGTGGAAGAGGGAGATATCATCCGGATCAATATTCCGGAAAATCGCCTGGAGCTGGCGGTTTCCGATGAAGAGCTGGCAGCACGGAAGGCCAAATGGCAGCCCAGGGAGCCCAGGATTACCACCGGCTATCTGAGCCGCTACGCAAAGATGGTGACCTCCGGAAATCGGGGTGCCATTCTGGAAAAATAGAGAGTAAAGGGAGAAATAGGACTATATGCAGCTGACAGGAGCGGAAATTGTAATTGAATGTATGAAGGAGCAGGGCGTGGATACCATTTTCGGGTATCCCGGCGGGACCATTTTAAACATCTATGATGCCCTGTATAAGCATGGGGAGATTCGTCACATTCTCACCTCCCACGAGCAGGGGGCCGCTCATGCGGCTGACGGCTACGCCCGTTCCACAGGCAGGGTAGGGGTGTGCTTTGCCACCTCCGGGCCGGGGGCCACCAATCTGGTAACCGGCATTGCCACAGCCTATATGGATTCCATTCCCCTGGTAGCCATTACCTGCAATGTGGGTACCTCTCTTTTGGGAAAGGATTCTTTTCAGGAAATTGATATTACAGGGGTCACAATGCCCATCACCAAGCATAATTATATAGTGAAGGATGTGACTAAGCTTGCGGATACCATTCGCAAGGCCTTTGCCATTGCCAAATCCGGCCGGCCCGGCCCGGTGCTGGTGGATATTACCAAGGATGTGACGGCGAACGAGACGGAATATGAGCCCCAGAAGCCTGCTCCCATAGAGCGGGTGAAGGATACCATCCGGGAGGAGGATGTGGAGAAGGCTCTGAAAATGATAGCCAATGCCAAGCGCCCCTTTATTTTTGTGGGGGGCGGGGCGGTCCTCTCCGATGCGGCCAGGGAGGTGACGGAGCTGGCGGAAAAGATCCAGGCTCCGGTGTGTGACAGCCTTATGGGAAAGGGAGCCTTTTCCGGGGAGCATTCCCTGTATACAGGGATGCTGGGTATGCACGGCACCAAGACGGCCAACTTTGGCGTTACCCGCTGCGATCTCCTGATTACCATTGGAGCCCGGTTCAGCGATCGGGTGACGGGAAACACCCAGCGGTTTGCCAAGAGGGCAAAGATCCTGCAGATCGATGTGGACCCGGCGGAGATTAACAAAAATATTCTGGTGGACGGAAGCATTATCGGGGATGTGCAGGAGGTTTTAAAGGTTTTAAATCCCCGCCTGGAACAGATGGAGCATCCGGAATGGCTGGAGGAGATTCAAAGTCTTAAGAACAAATATCCTCTGCGCTATGAGGAGGATAAGCTTACCGGTCCCTATATTATCCAGGAGCTTTATCGGGTAACCGGGGGGGACGCCATTGTCACCACAGACGTGGGGCAGCATCAGATGTGGGCGGCCCAGTATTATAAGTACAAAAATCCCCGCACCTTCTTAAGCTCCGGCGGTCTGGGAACCATGGGCTATGGTTTGGGGGCCTGTATTGGCGCCAAGGTGGGAAATCCGGACAAAGTCGTGGTGAACATCGGGGGAGACGGATGCTTTCGTATGAACTTAAACGAGCTGGCCACTGCAGCCCGGCATAAGATTCCCATTATTCAGATTGTAGTAAATAACCATGTGCTGGGGATGGTTCGCCAGTGGCAGACCCTGTTCTACGGACAGCGGTACTCCTCCACGGTGCTGGATGATGGGGTGGATTTTGTAAAGGTGGCCGAGGGTCTGGGCGCCGCGGGATTCCGGGTGTGTAAGCGGGAGGAAATGGGTCCTGCCCTGGAAAAGGCCATTGCTTTGGGCCGTCCGGTGGTGTTGGACTGCCAGATTGCATCGGATGACAAGGTATTTCCCATGGTGTCGCCGGGGGCGGCCATTGAGGAGGCCTTTGACGGTGAGGATTTAAAAAATAGAGAATAACAGAGAAAGGGGCGGTTGTTTTGCGGCGGTCCCTTTTCTGCAGGGGGGATAACGGGTGATTTTTGAATTCCGGCACGGGTGGAAAATGGCAGAGGAAGATATTTGTAAGGGATGTTTTGCCATATGAATGTGCAGAGAATAAAAAAGAACCGATTGTTATTTGGGGCGATCATGGGAATCGCCCTGGTATATGTGGCGATGTCCGTATTTTTTATGGAGCGATTCTTTCCGGGAACTCGGATTAACGGGGAGGACTGCAGCCTGATGCATGTGTCTGAGGTGGAGGATTGGCTTCTCTCCCAGACAGAAACCTATGTTCTTGAGCTCTATGAGCGGGGCGGTAAGACAGAGCAGCTGACCATGGAGGACCTGGGAGGATATTACGATTCTCATCATGAGGTTTTAAGGGTCAAGCGTCAGCAAAACGGATTTCTGTGGCCGCGGATGCTCTGGAGCAGGGATAGTTATGAGGTGTACCCGGAGCCTGTTTTTGCGGAGGAAGCCTTTTTACAGGGATTGGAAGCCCTGGATTGTATACAAAAGGAGATTGCTCCCAGAGATGCAGGAATCGCATATACGGATACGGGGTATCGGGTACTGGAGGAAACCAGGGGGTTAATGCTGGACAGGGAGGCTTTTGCCGAGAGCGTCCGACAGGCTTTTGCCAGGCTGGAGCCCGGGATAGATCTGGAGGAGCAGGGATGCTATGTGGAGCCGGCCCTTTGCAGCAATACCCAGGAATTTCAGGAGATGACAGAGCAGCTGGATCAATGGTTTTCTGCCCGAATAACCTATGAGATTGGGGAGAAGCCTCTGGTGGTGGATGCCAGGCAGATCCAGGAGTGGATTCACCTCTCGGAGGCAGAGGGAAAGGCAGAGCTTGTCACAGAAAAAATTGCGGACTATGTGAATGCTCTGGCAGATACCTATGATCCGGAGAGTGCCAAGCGGGTATTTTACAGCACCAACCGGGGACGGATTGTGTTGACAGACAGACGCCATCAGTGGCTCATTGACCGGGAGGCGGAGATCGCGGCCCTGACAGCCTGCATTCAGGAGGGCGGTGAGATTCACCGGGAGCCCTTTTATCAGGTGCCGGAGGGGCCCAGCATGGGCTCTGAGATTGGCGATACCTATGTGGAGGTGGATATGGGAGCCCAGCATCTTTGGGTGTACCGGGAGGGACGAATGGTGCTGGAGACGGATGTAGTCACGGGAAATACAGGCCTTCGCCGGGGAACCCCGGGGATTCTGGCCTATGTATACAGCAAGGAGCGCAACCGGGTTTTACGGGGAGAGGATTATGAAAGCTTTGTTCGGTACTGGGTTCCCTTTTACCGGGGCTATGGCATCCACGATGCCTCCTGGCGGGGGAATTTCGGGGGAAGTATCTACAAGACCAATGGCTCCCATGGCTGTGTGAATATTCCGCCCTCGGTGATGCCGGGCCTATTTGAGCAGGTGGAGCTGGGGATGCCGGTAATTACCTATTATTGAGAGAATGCTGGATCAAGGGTGTTATAGACAAGAGGAGGAAATGAAAAAATGAGTCGAGTATACAACTTTTCGGCAGGACCGGCCGTGCTGCCGGAGGAGGTGCTGAAAGAGGTGGCGGCGGAAATGCTGGACTACCGGGGAACCGGGATGTCGGTGATGGAGATGTCCCACCGTTCGTCTGCCTTTGAGGAGATTATAAACACGGCGGAACAGGATTTAAGGGATTTGATGGGGATTCCGGAGCAATATCAGGTGCTCTTTCTCCAGGGGGGAGCGCATCTGCAGTTTTCCATGATTCCCATGAACCTTATGAAAAACCGGGTGGCGGATT
>CANPIM010000094.1 GCA_947574135.1 uncultured Lachnospiraceae bacterium | reverse complement strand
CATCTGCAGTTTTCCATGATTCCCATGAACCTTATGAAAAACCGGGTGGCGGATTATATTGTCACAGGCCAGTGGGCCAAGCGGGCCTGGAAGGAGGCCGCCATTTATGGAAGGGCCAATAAAATCGCGGATTCGGAGGACGAAACCTTTTCCTATATTCCGGATTGCTCGGATCTGCCTGTTAGTCCGGATGCGGACTATGTGTATATCTGTGAAAATAACACCATTTACGGGACCAAGTTTCACAAGCTTCCCAATACCAAGGGAAAGCTTCTGGTGTCGGATGTCTCCTCCTGCTTTTTGTCAGAGCCGGTGGATGTGACGAAGTATGGGATTCTTTACGGAGGAGTGCAGAAAAACATAGGTCCGGCAGGCATGGTTATCGTGATTATTCGCAAGGATCTGATCACGGAGGATACCCTGCCGGGAACGCCTACCTACATGAAATATAAGATCCATGCGGACAATGGCTCTCTATACAATACTCCCAATTCCTACTGCATCTATGTGTGCGGCAAGGTGTTTCAGTGGCTAAAGGCCATGGGCGGTCTGGAGGCCATGAAGGAGCGCAATGAGAAAAAGGCGGCTGTTTTGTATGAATATCTGGACCATAGCCGGCTCTTCCGTGGAACGGTGCGAAGGGAGGACCGCTCCCTTATGAATGTGCCATTTGTGACAGGGAGCAAGGAGATGGACGAAAAATTTGTGCGGGAGGCGGCGGCCGCAGGCCTTGTAAGCCTCAAGGGACACCGGAGTGTGGGCGGTATGCGTGCCAGCATTTACAATGCCATGCCTTTGGAGGGTGTGGAGGCGCTGACGGCCTTTATGAAGAAGTTTGAGGAGGAGAATTTGTAGTCATGTTTCATTATTATTGTTTAAATCCCATTGCTTCCTTTGGGCTGGATTATTTTACCAAGGATTATGAGGTGGCGGAGGAGCTGGCTGAGGCAGATGCCGTCTTGGTGCGCAGCGCCGCCATGCATGATATGGAGCTTCCCCAGAAGCTTTGCGCCGTGGCCCGGGCCGGAGCCGGCGTCAACAATATTCCCCTGGAAAAATGCTCCGAGCAGGGCATTGTGGTGTTCAATACCCCGGGCGCCAATGCCAACGGAGTGAAGGAGCTGGTGCTGGCAGGCCTTTTGCTGGCATCCCGGGATATTATCGGGGGCGTTAACTGGGTGCAGTCTGAGCGCATGAACGAGGAGATTGCCAAGGAGTCGGAAAAGCAGAAGAAACAGTTTGCCGGGCGGGAGATTCTGGGGAAGAAGCTTGGAATCATCGGGCTTGGCGCTATCGGTGTCCAGGTGGCCAATGCAGCCACCCATCTGGGCATGGAGGTGCTGGGGTATGACCCCTATATTTCCGTGGAGGCGGCCTGGAATCTGTCCCGGAGCATCCGGCACATTACCAATGTAGACGATATTTACCGGGAGTGTGATTACATTACCATTCATGTGCCCCTTTTGGACAGCACCCGGCAGATGATCAATGCGGCAGCTATCTCCCGGATGAAGGAGGGCGTGGTTGTATTGAACTTTGCCCGGGATCTTCTGGTGGATGAAAAGGATATGGTGTCGGCCCTCCGGGAGGGAAGGGTAAAACGGTATGTGACAGACTTCCCCAACCCCATTACAGCCGGGGCCCGGGGAACCATTGTGATTCCCCATCTGGGAGCCTCCACCACAGAGGCGGAGGAAAACTGCGCCCGGGCGGCGGTGAAGGAGATTCGCTGTTATCTGGAGCATGGAAACATTAAAAATTCCGTAAACTTTCCGGACTGCGATATGGGCATTCCTGCCTATCCCTGCCGGATTGCCATTGCTCACCGGAATATCAGAAACATGCTGAAGCAGTTTGTAGCCATGATGAGCAGCGAGGATCACAATATTGGAAATATGACCAACAAGAGCCGGGGAGATTATGCCTATTCCATGTTTGATCTGGAGTCCAAGGCCAGTCCGGAGCTTATCAGTAAGCTTGAGCAGATCAAGGGTGTGTTGAAGGTGAGGGTGATTCAGTAATGGCAGTGTTTCAGGCATTTCGCTGCATCCATCCGGCCGCCGGGCTGGAGCCGGAGATTGCGGCTCTGCCCTATGATGTGTACAGTCGCAAGGAGGCGGCCCGGGCCGTTTTGGGACATGCCCGTTCCTTTCTGCGGATTGACCGGGCAGAGACCCAGTTCCCTCCTTCTGTGGGCACCTATGAGGCCTGTGTGTATGAAAAGGCCCGGGAGCTTTTGTGGTCCATGGTGGAGGCGGGAGACTTTGTGGAGGAGAAGGAAAACGCCTATTATCTCTATGAGCTAACCATGGATGGAAGAAGCCAGACGGGAATTGTGGGCTGTGCTTCTGTGGATGATTATCTTTCCGGAGTCATTAAAAAGCATGAGAATACCCGGGCAGAAAAGGAGCAGGATCGGATTTGCCATGTGAATATCTGCGGCGCCCAGACGGGTCCCATTTTTCTGGCCTACCGGAGAGAAGCGCAGATTGAACAGGTGGTGGACCGGGTAAAGGAGACACCGCCGGCCTTTTCCTTTGTATCTGAGGACGGTGTGGGACATAGGGGCTGGAGAATCGATGAGCCCGCACAGATAGAGGCTCTGTCCCAGGCTTTTATGGGGCTGGAGGCACTGTATATTGCAGACGGACACCACCGGGCGGCCTCAGCCGTGCGGGTGGGGCAGCTGCGCAGGGAGCAGCACCCGGATTTTACCGGGGAGGAGCCCTTTAACTATTTTCTGGCCGTGGCCTTTCCCCATACGGAGCTGAAAATTCTGGATTACAACCGGGTGGTCCGTGACTTAAACGGGCTTACGGTGCCGGAATTTTTACAGCGGGTGGAGAAGTGCTTTGCCATTGCACCCCTGGAGAAGGCGCAGCATCCCCAAAGAAAGGGACAGTTTACCATGCTTTTGGAGGAGCAGTGGTATCTCCTGCAGGCAAAGCCGGAAATCGTAAGTTCGGATCCGGTGGGGGGACTGGATGTGTCTCTGCTTCAGGAGTATCTTCTGGGGCCTGTTCTTGGAATTGCGGATCCCCGAACAGACAGCCGCATTGATTTTATCGGGGGGATTCGGGGGCTTTCGGAGCTGGAGCGCAGGGTACATACAGATATGAAGGTGGCCTTTGCCCTGTACCCCACCTCCATAGAGGAGCTGTTTGCAGTGGCGGATGCCGGTCTTTTAATGCCTCCAAAGTCCACCTGGTTTGAGCCTAAGCTACGGAGCGGGCTGTTTATTCACGGGATTGGTCCGGGGGAGCCTTGAATTTTTTTTAGATTGTGTTATACTAGGCGTAGATAAAGAGTCAATACAGGAAAAACAGGCGTATAAGCGCCATAAGAAGCAGGAGAAGAACATGAAGCGGGTATTACTGAAGTTAAGCGGGGAAGCCCTTGCCGGTGAAAAGCATACCGGCTTTGATGAGGCCACCGTGATGGGGGTGGCCGGACAGGTTAAGGAGCTGGTGGATGACGGGGTCCAGGTGGGCGTTGTTATCGGTGGCGGAAATTTCTGGCGGGGAAGAACCAGCGAGAACATGGATCGGACCAAGGCGGATCAGATAGGAATGCTGGCCACGGTTATGAACTGCATTTATGTGTCGGAGATTTTCCGCCATACAGGCATGGAGACCAGAGTGCTCACTCCCTTTGTGTGCGGAGGCTTTGCAGAGCTGTTTACCAAGGATCTGGCTGTGGAATATCTCAACCGAGGCGTGGTGACCTTTTTTGCCGGGGGCACGGGACATCCCTATTTTTCCACAGATACCACCACTACCCTGCGGGCCATTGAGATTGAGGCAGATGTGATTCTGCTGGCCAAGGCTGTGGACGGGGTGTATGACAGCGATCCCAGGCTGAATCCGGCTGCAAAGAAGTATGAGGAGATATCCATTGCAGAGGTGGTGGATAAGCGGCTGGCCGTCATGGATCTGACAGCTTCCATTATGTGCATGGAGAATCGTATGCCCATGCTGGTGTTTGGGTTGGGTGAGCCCGACAGCATTGTGAATACCGTAAAGGGCAAGTTTACGGGAACAAAAATTACAGTAGCTTAAACGGAGGGTTTTAGGTATGGATGAGAGATTAAAAATTTATGAGGAAAAGATGACCAAGTCCTTTGATTCCATGATGCGGGACTTCGCAGGAATCCGTGCAGGGCGGGCCAATCCCCATGTGCTGGATAAGATTAAGGTGGATTACTATGGCACCCCCACTCCCGTTCAGCAGGTGGGAAATGTATCCGTGCCGGAGCCCCGGATGCTGCAGATTCAGCCCTGGGACAAGAGCCTTTTGAAGGCCGTGGAGAAGGCCATTCTCACCTCGGATCTGGGGATCAATCCCAACAGCGACGGATCGGTGATTCGGCTGGTATTTCCGGAGCTTACAGAGGAGCGCAGAAAAGAGCTGGTGAAGGACATTAAGAAAAAGGGCGAGGCGGCCAAGGTTGCCATGCGCAATATCCGCCGGGATGCCAATGAGAATTTTAAGAAGCTTAACAAGGCCAGCGAGATTTCCGAGGATGATCAGAAGGAGCTGGAAACCAAGATTCAGAAGATCACGGATAAATATGTGGCAGATGTGGATAAGGCCGTGGAGGAGAAGTCCAGAGAGATTCTTACCGTTTAAGGAGCAATAAAGAGCTAAAAGGGGGCGGGGTTTGTTATGTAAACCCCGTTTCTCTTGTTAACATGGAACCAGACGGCAGGGACAGGCAGGGGAAGAGAGAGGTACAGCAAAAGATAGCTGACGGTTCAAAGAAGAGAAAGGAATTTACAATTTATGGATGTACAGAGAAATGACATAAGGATTCCCCGGCATGTGGCAATTATATTGGACGGAAACGGCCGCTGGGCCAAGAAGAAGGGCATGCCCAGAAATTACGGACACGTTCAGGGGAGTAAAACCGTGGAAAAAATCTGTGAGGAAGCGTATCGCATGGGGATTCAGTATCTGACGGTGTACGCCTTTTCCACGGAGAACTGGAAGCGGCCCAAGGATGAGGTGGAGGCCCTCATGGGTCTTTTGCGCAATTATATGAAAACCTGCCTGAAAACAGCGGAAAAAAATCGTATGCGGGTGCGGGTGATCGGGGATCTGACCGGTCTGGATGCAGATATCCGGCAGCGGATTTTGGAGCTGGAGGAGGCGTCTAAGGGGAATGACGGCCTGTGCTTTCAGATTGCCATTAATTACGGGGGAAGAGACGAGATGGTGCGGGCCATGCGAAGAATGGCGGCGGATCAGGCCCAGGGAAGGCTAAAGGCCCAGGAGATTACGGAGGAGCGCTTTGCCTCCTACCTGGATACGGCCGGGATTCCGGATCCGGATCTATTGATCCGCACCAGCGGGGAGCTGCGGCTCTCCAATTTCCTCCTCTGGCAGCTGGCCTACACGGAATTTTATGTGACGGATGTTTTATGGCCGGATTTTTCAAAAGAGGAATTGGAAAAGGCTATTGTGCAGTATAATATGAGAGACAGAAGATATGGCGGGGTAAAGGGGGAGGCATAGATGAAGGCATTTTTGACAAGGCTGTTCAGCGGGATTGTGCTGCTGGCCCTGATTATTTCCCTGGGGCTTTTGGGAGGCTGGCCGTTGTATGCCTTTGTGCTGCTGATCTCCCTGGTGGGCTTTTGGGAATTTTGCCGGGTGTTTCATCTGGAGAAGAGCCTTCCCGGATTTTTGGGGCTGGCATTTACCCTCCTTTATTATTTCTGCCTGCGGCCTGCGGGGATGTCCATGGAGGTGGGGCTTTTGGTTGTGCTGGCCTATCTGGTGTTTCTTATGGGGGTATATGTGTTTACCTTTCCCAAATACCGGACCGAGGAGATTATGGCGGCCCTCTTTGGCATGCTCTATGTGCCGGTGATGCTGTCCTTTCTCTATCTCACCCGGGAGCTCTCGGCGGGCAGAGCCCAGGGAAAGCTTTTGTTCTTTCTCATATTTATCTGCTCCTGGGGGTGCGATACCTGTGCCTATGCTGTGGGAATGCTTTTAGGGCGTCATAAGCTGGCGCCGGTGCTGAGCCCCAAAAAATCCATAGAGGGAGCTGTGGGCGGTGTGGTTGGCGCTGCTCTACTGGGCTTTCTTTACGGCAGACTGTTTTTTGGGTATGCCGGGGCCTGCGCCTTCATCTGTGCTGTGGGAGCTTTGGTTTCCCAGGTAGGGGATTTGGCAGCCTCAGCCATTAAGAGAAACCATGATATCAAGGATTACGGAAAGCTGATTCCGGGGCACGGAGGCATCCTGGATCGGTTCGACAGCGTGATTTTTACAGCGCCCATTATCTATGTGCTGGCGGTGCTGCTCCTTGAGGGAACGGCCGTCATGGGCTAGAGAGGCCATATGGGCCCCATAAAGAGAGGAAAGATACATGAAGAAAATAGCGATACTTGGCTCTACCGGCTCCATTGGAACCCAGACCCTGGAGGTGGTCCGGAATCATGGGGATCTGGAGGTAACGGCTTTGGCAGCGGGCTCCAATATCCGGCGTCTGGAGGAACAGATTCGGGAATTTCATCCCGGGCTTGTGGCTGTGTGGAGTGAGGAGAAGGCAAAGGAGCTGCGGCTTTTGGCGGCGGATCTGAATGTACGGGTGGTTTCCGGCATGGAGGGACTGATAGAGGTCTGTACCTGTCCGGAGGCGGAGATTGTGGTGACGGCCATTGTGGGCATGATCGGCATCCGGCCCACCATTGCTGCCATTGAGGCGGGAAAGGATATTGCCCTGGCCAATAAGGAGACCCTGGTGACAGCCGGACATCTCATTATGCCCATGGCAGAGAAATACGGCGTGCAGATTCTTCCTGTGGACAGTGAGCACAGCGCCATTTTCCAATGCCTGAACGGGGAGCAGCAAAGAGAGATTCACAAGATTTTACTGACAGCCTCCGGGGGGCCCTTCCGGGGAAAAAAGAGAGGAGATTTGGAGCATGTTCAGGTGGAGGATGCCTTAAGGCACCCCAACTGGGCCATGGGACAGAAGATTACCATTGATTCCTCCACCCTGGTGAATAAGGGGCTGGAGATGATGGAGGCGAAGTGGCTTTTTCAGGTGGATCCGGAGCATATTCAGATTGTGGTGCAGCCCAAAAGCATTATCCACTCCATGGTGGAGTTTGTGGACGGGGCGGTGATCGCTCAGCTGGGAACGCCGGATATGAAGCTGCCCATCCAATATGCCCTGTATTATCCTCATCGGAGAGACTTGCCGGGAGAGCGGCTGGATTTCTGGAAGCTTTCGGAGATTACCTTTGAGAAGCCGGATATGGAGACCTTTGCAGGCCTTCGGCTGGCCTTTGCGGCGGCAAAGGCAGGGGGATCCATGCCAACCGTGTACAATGCGGCCAATGAGCTGGCAGTGAGCCGGTTTTTAAGCCGAAAAATTCCGTATCTGGCCATTCCGGAGATCATCGAATGGTGTATGGCAGAGCACAAAGCCATTCCCAATCCAAGTGTGGAGGAGATTCTGGAGACCGAGCGGCAAACCCATGAAATGATTGAGAGCAGGTGGTAATTTGAAACTATTGGTGGCATTATTGATATTCAGTCTCATTATTATCTTCCATGAGCTGGGCCATTTTCTTTTGGCCAAGAGAGGGGGCATACGGGTCAATGAGTTTTCCTTAGGCATGGGCCCCAGGCTTTTAAGCCGGCAGATTGGGGAAACCCGGTACTCTCTTAAGCTTCTTCCCTTTGGAGGCTCCTGCATGATGGAGGGAGAGGACGGGATCTATGAGGAGGATTCTTCAGAGGCTGACAGGGAGGACGAAAATCCTCTGTTGCAAAGCTGGCACCCTGTGGAGGAGATGCAGGCACCAGAGAAACGGAGCAGGACCAGGGGAGGGGCCTCCCTTCCGGAGTATGCCTTTGGGGCAAAATCTGTGTGGGTGCGGATTTCCGTGGTGGTGGCCGGTCCTGTGTTTAATTTTATTCTGGCCTTTTTCCTGGCGCTTTTTATTATCGGGAGTATTGGCTATGACGAGCCTTTGGTGGAGGCTGTGACCGAGGGCTTTCCGGCTCAGGCTGCCGGCATGCAGGCGGGAGATCGGATTCTAAAGCTTAACGACACCCGAATCCATGTGTACCGGGAGGTAACCCAGTATGTCCAGGGACATCAGGGGGAAACGGTTACCGTGCTCTACGAGCGGGACGGTGTAAAAAACAGTGTGACCCTGGAACCCAAGGAGTCGGACAATGGCCAGTTTTATCTGGGCTTTAGCAGCAGCGGCGCACGGACCAGAGGAGGGGTTCTAAAGACTCTGGGCTACAGTGTCTACGAGGTGAAATACTGGATTTCTACCACCATCAAGAGCTTGGGAATGCTGTTTCGGGGGCAGGTGGGGGTCAACGAGGTTTCCGGTCCGGTGGGAATTGTAAATATTATCGGGGAGACCTATGAGACCAGCATTGCGGACGGTATTTACAGTCTGCTCCTGAGCATGGCTTATCTGTCTTTGCTGCTCACGGCCAACCTGGGAGTCATGAACCTGTTGCCTATCCCGGCCCTGGACGGAGGACGTCTGGTGTTTCTCCTTCTGGAGGCGATTCGCGGAAAGGCTATTGACCCGGAGAAGGAGGGCATGGTCCATTTTGCAGGGCTCATGGTGCTGATGGCTGTCATGGTGTTGGTGTTGTTTAACGATGTGAGGATGATCTTTTCATAGAATGAGGAGGAACAAATGAAATTAGGAATCGTCGGTCTGCCCAACGTGGGCAAGAGTACCCTGTTTAATTCCCTGACAAAGGCCGGGGCGGAGTCGGCCAACTACCCCTTTTGTACCATTGACCCCAATGTGGGGGTGGTGACTGTGCCGGATGAGCGGCTGGGGCTTTTGGCAGATCTGTATCACTCGGCCAAGGTGACGCCGGCAGTGATTGAGTTTGTGGACATTGCCGGCCTGGTAAAGGGCGCCTCCAAGGGGGAGGGGCTGGGAAATCAGTTTTTGGCAAACATCCGGGAGGTGGATGCTATCGTTCATGTGGTCCGCTGCTTTGAGGACGCCAATATTATTCATGTGGATGGCAGTATCGATCCTCTGCGGGATATTGAGACCATTAATCTGGAGTTGATTTTCTCTGACATTGAGATTCTGGAGCGCCGCATTGCCAAGACGGCCCGGGGAGCCCGCAATGATAAGACTCTGGCCAAGGAGCTGGAGCTCTTAAATCGACTGAAGGCGTTTCTGGAGGAGGGAAAGCTGGCAGCCGGCTATGTGACCGAGGATGAGGACGAGCTGGGCTGGCTGCAGGAGTATAATCTTTTGACAGCCAAGCCGGTGATTTTTGCGGCCAATGTGACGGAGGAAGATCTCCCCGATGACGGAGCCTCCAATGCCTATGTGCAGGCGGTAAGGAAATTTGCAGGGGAGAACGGCAGTGAGGTCTTTGTGATCTGTGCCCAAATCGAGCAGGAGATTGCAGAGCTTGACGAGGAGGAAAAGGCCATGTTTCTGGAGGATCTGGGGCTTAAGGAATCCGGCCTTGAGAAGCTTATTGCGGCCAGCTATAGCCTCCTTGGGCTAATCAGCTATTTGACGGCCGGGGAGACGGAGACCAGGGCCTGGACCATAAAGAAGGGGACCAAGGCGCCCCAGGCAGCGGGAAAGATCCACTCGGATTTTGAGCGGGGCTTTATCCGGGCCGAGGTGGTCAATTATCAGGATCTTTTGGACTGCGGCACCTATGCTGCTGCCAAGGAAAAGGGCCTGGTGGGCCTGGAGGGCAAGGAATACGTGGTGAAGGACGGAGATGTGATTCTATTCCGATTTAACGTCTGATACAATTCCCTGTCGGGAAAATGTTGTAAACTCTGGGAGTTACCGCTTGTGGGCGGTAGCTCCTTTTGGTGTTTAACCCCTACCTTACCCCTACCCGATATTTTT
>CANPIM010000093.1 GCA_947574135.1 uncultured Lachnospiraceae bacterium | reverse complement strand
ATGCCATCCAGGATCAGGAGGAATATTTTCCCCTGAAATTCCGCAATACCCTGGTACCGGTGGCGAACATCGGCACCAAGCTTGCCATTCCCATTATCCTGCTGGGCGTGGTGCTGTCAGCCTCCCAGACGCTTATTAACATTGGCGTGGTGCTATTTTCCCTGGGAGTTTTGTTCCAGCTGGTAACCCTGCCGGTGGAGTTTAATGCCTCCCGGCGGGCCATTGGGATTCTGGAGGGAACCGGCATGCTCTACGGACAGGAGGTGCAGGGGGCGAAAAAGGTTTTGGGAGCGGCGGCCATGACCTATGTGGCGGCAGCGGCGGCTTCCATCCTGTCTCTGCTTCGCCTGATGCTGCTGTTTGGAGGAAGAAGGAGCGATGACTAGGACGGACACCAGAGAATTGATTCTGGGAATCCTGCTGGAGATCGAGGCACAGAGGGGATTTAGCCATGTGGTTATCCGGAATGTGCTGGATAAATACCAGTACCTGGAAAAGCAGGAGAGAGCCTTTTTAAGCCGGGTGGCCCAGGGAACCCTGGAGCGGAGACTGGAGCTGGATTATATTCTCAATCAGTTCTCCAAGGTTCCGGTCCATAAAATGAAGCCGGTAATCCGCAATCTTTTGCGCATGTCTGTGTATCAGCTGAAATACATGGATCGGGTGCCGGACGCGGCGGTGTGCAATGAGGCCGTAAGGCTGGCGCGAAAAAAGGGCTTTGCCAATCTCACCGGCTTTGTAAACGGTGTTTTGCGCAGTATTGCCCGGGGAATGGAGGATATCTCTTACCCGCCGGATCCCCGGGAAGCTGGGGGACAGGAAGGAGACAGCCGGCCAGGAGGGCCGGACAGGGCGGATAAGCGGAAAAAACAGACCATAGAATATCTCTCCGTCAAATATTCCATGCCGGCCTTTCTTACGGAGGAATGGCTTAGGGAGTATGGAAGGGATGTGACGGAGAACATACTTTCGAATTTTCTTCAGGAGGCGGCCACCACCATCCGGGTAAATACCCAGCGAATTTCCACCAAGGACTTGCAAAAGCAGCTGGAGGCGGAGGGAATCGTGGTGGAGACGATCCCATTTTTGCCCTATGCCCTGCGCATCCGGGGCTATGATTCTCTGGGACGTATCCCTGCCTTTCGGGAAGGGCTGTTTTTTGTACAGGATATAAGCTCTATGCTGGCTGTGGAGGCAGCGGAGGCAAAAAAGGACAGCTATTGCCTGGATGTGTGCGGAGCTCCGGGGGGAAAGGCCATGCAGCTTTCCCAGCTTCTTGAGGGGACCGGGACGGTGGAGGCCCGGGATCTCACGGAGGAGAAGGTCCGGCTTATGGAAGAAAACAGAGAGAGGCTTGGGCTTTCCCATATGCAGGTGCGGGCCTGGGATGCCCGGGTTTTGGACAGAGAGATGGTGGAGCGGGCGGATGTGGTGCTGGCGGATCTGCCCTGCTCTGGTCTGGGAGTGCTTGGGAAAAAACCGGATATTAAATACCGGATCACCTTAGAGAGTATACAGGAGGTGGCAGGGCTTCAGCGGGAGATCCTGGAAACCGTATGGCAGTATGTAAAGCCTGGGGGAATCCTTATTTACAGCACCTGCACCATCAGCCGGCAGGAGAACCAGGAAAATGTCCAGTGGTTTCTGGAACGGTTTCCATTTGTATTGGAGCCCCTGCCCCGGGTGGTGACGGAATTTGCAGAAAAAATGACAGAAAATCAGGAAACAGGCATGTGTCAGCTGTTGCCGGGAGCATACGGAAACGACGGATTCTTCATTGCCCGGCTTCGGCGAGTTGGGACGGGAGAGAATCCTGCCTGACAAGAGATGGCGATGCAGGCAGAGAGACTTGTCCGCCGGAGGGAGAAGAAAAGAGCAGCGAGTAAAAGATGACAGAGAGAACGGAGAAAACAGATATCAAATCCCTGACCCGAAAAGAACTCACAGAGGAGATGGGCTTGCTTGGAGAAAAGAGCTTCCGGGCCGGCCAGCTTTACGGCTGGATGCATGAAAAGCTGGCGGCCGGCTTTGAAGAAATGACGAATTTATCCAGGCAGTTTCGGGAAACCTTACAAGAGAACTATGCATACGTTACCCTGGAGCCGGTGGAGGTGGAGATCTCCCGTATAGACGGAACCCGGAAGTATTTGTTTCGCCTGCCCGACGGGCTGGTGATAGAGAGTGTGCTTATGAAATACAGGCATGGAAATTCCGTCTGTATTTCCTCCCAGGCCGGCTGTCGCATGGGCTGCCGCTTCTGCGCTTCCACCATCGGAGGACTGGAGCGATCCTTAAGGGCCTCGGAGATGCTGGAGCAAATATATCAGATTCAGAAGCTTTCCGGAGAACGGGTGAGCCATGTGGTGATCATGGGGACCGGAGAGCCTCTGGATAATTACGAGAATCTCCTGCGATTTTTGGAGCTTCTCACCGGGGAGGGAGGCCTTCACATCAGTCAGCGAAACGTGACGGTGTCCACCTGTGGCCTTGTGCCCCAGATTCGTCAGCTTGCCAAGGAGGGGCTGCAGATCACCCTGGCCCTGTCCCTCCACGCTGCAACCCAGGAGAAAAGGCAGGAGCTTATGCCCATTGCAAAGAAATATCAGATGCCGGAGGTGCTTGCAGCCTGCGAAGAATATCAGAAAAAGACAGGCCGTCGCATGACCTTTGAGTACAGTCTGGTCCGTGGGGTCAATGATTCCCGGGAGGATGCCAGAGGGCTGGCGGCCCTGGTGGGACCTCTTCACGGGCATGTAAATCTCATCCCGGTGAACCCGGTGCGGGAGAGAGCCTTTACCCAGCCGGAGAAAAAAGTTGTGAACGATTTCAAAATTCATCTTGAAAATTATGGAATAAATGTTACTATAAGAAGGGAAATGGGGCGCGATATTAACGGCGCCTGCGGACAACTTCGAAAGAGTTACATGGAGGGGAGGAGCCAATGCTAATTTCATATGGATTAAAGGATGTGGGCCGGGTGAGAAGCATCAACCAGGACTATTTCTTTATTTCAGAAAGGCCGGTGGGAAACCTGCCGAACCTCTTTATGGTGGCGGATGGCATGGGGGGACATAAGGCCGGGGATCTGGCTTCGGAATATACGGTGGCCATGGTGCGGGAGGCTGTGTCCAAAAGCATGCAGACAAATCCGTTTCAGATTTTGAAGGGCGCAGTTCAATACGCGAATCAGAAGCTTCTGGAAAAGTCCAGGGAATCCCTGGAATACATGGGAATGGGAACGACCCTGGTGATTGCCACAGTGGATCCGGATCGTCAGACAGCCTATGTGGTGAATGTGGGAGACAGCCGCCTTTATAAGGTAGGCACTTCCATGGTACAGATAACCGTGGATCATTCTCTGGTGGAGGAGATGGTTCATCTGGGAGAGATTTCAAAGGAAGCAGCCAGAAATCATCCTGATAAAAATATTATTACGCGTGCAATCGGCGTGTCGGAGCGGGTGGAGCCGGATTATTTTGACACCACCTTTGGCAGTGGAGAGCGCTTGCTTCTGTGCTCCGACGGTCTGACCAATATGCTGGAGGACCAGGAGATTGCCGGGATTATGAGTGGCCCGGGTCTGCCGGAGGAAAAGGCGCGCAAGCTGGTTTTTGCGGCCAATGACAAGGGCGGAAGAGACAATATTGCCGTCGTAATAATTGAGCAGGAATAGATGAGGTGGAAATATGATTAGATTAGGAATGTTTTTGGGAGACCGTTATGAGATACTGGAAAAGATCGGGTCCGGCGGCATGGCAGAGGTTTTTAAGGGAAAGGACCATAAGCTAAATCGCCTGGTTGCGGTGAAGGTACTCAAAGATGAATTTGTGGAGGACAGAAACTTTGTCCGCAAGTTTAAGGAGGAGGCCCAGGCGGCGGCCGCCCTGGCCCATCCCAACATTGTGAATGTCTACGATGTGGGAGATGAGCAGAATGTCAAATATATCGTTATGGAGCTGGTAGAGGGCATTACCCTGAAAAACTACATTGAGCGGAAGGGAAGGCTGACTGTAAAGGAGGCTACCAGCATTGCCATTCAGGTGTCTGCAGGGCTGGAAATCGCCCACAATAATCACATTGTCCACAGAGATATCAAACCACAGAATATTATTATTTCCAAGGAGGGAAAGGTCAAGGTGACGGATTTTGGGATTGCCAAGTCTGTCTCCTCTAATACCAATACCTCTGATGCCATGGGCTCCGTGCATTATACCTCTCCTGAGCAGGCGCGGGGAGGGTACAGTGATGCAAAAAGCGATATCTATTCGCTGGGAATCGTGCTCTACGAGATGGTTACCGGGCGTGTGCCCTTTGACGGGGAGACCACGGTTGTAGTGGCGGTGAAGCATTTGCAGGAGGAGATGGTGTCTCCAAGAGTGTATGCCTCCAATATCCCCGTAAGTCTGGAGCATATTATTCTCAAATGTACGGAGAAAAGTCCGGACAGACGCTATGCTCATATTGGGGAGCTTTTGGCAGATTTGAAGCAGTCCCTGGTGACACCGGACGTGAATTTTGTAAAGACCCTGGATGCCGGGGGAGCCAGAACAGTGGCCATCAGCAGAGACGATCTCAACCGGATCAAGAGAGAGACCGGACGACTGGATTTGCCCCAGGAGGCCCAGGAGGATCCCTTTGAAGATTTGGATGACCGGGACGAATATGATGACTATGGGGAGGAGAGGTACGAGGACGACGAGTACCCAGACGACGAATACGAGGAGGATGAGGACGGGGAATACGAGGAGGATGAAGAGGAGGCAGACGGAGATCTGGATCCTCGTCTGGAAAAAATTATGACCATTGGCGGCATTGCGGCCGCTGTAATAATAGTAATCATTATCATTGTGATAGTGGTGAAGATGTTTGGCATAGGCTCTGGTGGAAAGGATTCGGAGGATGACCGGGACATTACCATTGAGGATGTGCTGGACGAGGATCAGAAGGAGGAAGAGGACCAGAATGAGGTAGAGGTCCCTGATCTGCTGGGCAAGAGCTATGCAGAGGCAAAGGAGGCCCTGAATAATTTAAATCTTGGAATCAGCTTTGGGGAGACCAAGGAGATGGAGGGCTATGAGGAGGGCCAGATCGTTGGCCAAAGCGTGGAAAAGGGAACCAAGGTGGAGAAGAATACCACCATTGTGGTGGATATCTGCGGCGGCAACGATCAGACGGAGGTTCCCAATGTGGTGGGGGACACGGAAAGTGAGGCGCGAAAGGCCCTGACGGACGCAGGCTTTACAGTGGATGTAAGGGAAAGCAATCATGATTCCGTGGCAGCCGGCAAGGTGATTTCCACCTCTCCCTCTGTGGGCAGCAAGGCGGCCAAGGGCAGTGTGGTGACCTTAGAGCTTAGCAAGGGTCCCAAGGAGACCAAGATAAAGGTGCCGGGACTTGTGGGCAGCACGGAGAGCCGGGCCAAGGAGAAGCTTCGGGCTGCCGGGCTGTCTGTGGGATCGGTCACCCAGGAATTCAGCGATAAGGAAGCAGGGTATGTAATTTCCCAGGGCGTGCCGGAAAACACAGAGGTGCCGGAGAATACGGCCATCAGCTTTGTGGTCAGCAAGGGTCCGGAGAATAAGGATGTTTACATTGGCAATTACAGCGGAATGTCTGAGGCGGACGCAGTGGCCAAGGCTAAGGATAAGGGCTTGAGCCCCATTGTGGACTATGAGAACAGCGACAGTATAGGAAACGGACTGGTGACCCGGACGGATCCGGTAAACGGAAGCACTGTAAAACAGGGAAGCACCATAAAGATCTGGGTCAGCAAGGGAAAAGAGAAGGTGAATGTGCCGGATCTCACCAATAAGACGGAGAGCGAGGCAGCCAGCGCCCTCTCGGCGGCCGGGCTATCCCTGGGTATTCGAACGACGGGAGAGGCAGCCAGCAGCGCGGAGATGGCAGGAAGAGTCTACAACTGGGATTCCAAGGGAGGACAGGTAGATAAGGGAACGGTTATCAATGTGACCATTTACGGAGCTTATGTGGCGCCTCCTGCGCCTCCGGAGCCGCCTGTCACAGATCCGGGCACAAGCACGGGAACGGATCCGGGAGCGGGAACCCCGACTCCATAGGTAATACTGTATCAGCGGGCAGAGACGATGGCGATATCGTATATTGTATGATTGTATGCAAGGAAAGATTATGAAGGGAATTGCCGGATTCTACTACGTATATGTAGTGGAATCCGGACTGTATGAATGTAAGGCAAAGGGCATCTTTCGCAACCAGAGTGTGAAGCCTCTGGTGGGGGACGATGTGGAAATCACAGTGCTTGACGAAGAAGCGAAGCTGGGGAATATTTCGGCCATTCTACCCAGGAGGAATGCGCTGGTACGCCCGGCGGTTGCCAATGTAAGTCAGGCGCTTGTTATTTTTGCGGCGGCAAAGCCTAAGCCCAACCGGAATCTTTTGGACCGGTTTTTGATTATGATGGAGCGGCAGCAGGTGCCCTCCATGATCTGCTTTAATAAAGCAGATCTGGTGGGGGAGGAAGAATGCCGGGAGCTTCGTAGGAGCTATGAGCCCAGCGGCTACCAGATTCTTTTTGCCAGCGCGTTAAAGGAGCAGGGGATTGAGGAGATTCAGAAGCGCCTGAGAGGAAGGACAACGGTGGTGGCCGGGCCCTCGGGGGTGGGGAAGTCCTCCCTGATTAACCTGCTCCAGTCCGGACATCAGATGGAGACGGGGGCTATCAGCGAAAAGATTGAGCGGGGACGTCATACTACCCGGCATTCGGAGCTGTTTGCAGTGGAGGACGGCTACATTTTCGACACCCCGGGCTTTAGCTCCCTCTATCTCATGGATTTTGAGAAGGAGGAGCTGCAAAATTATTTTCCGGAATTTGGACCCTACCGGGACGGCTGCCGGTTTCAGGGCTGCCAGCATCTCAAGGAGCCGGACTGCCGGGTGAAGGAGGCTGTGGAGAAGGGCGCTGTCAGCCGGAGCAGATACGAGAATTATGTAAATTTATATAAGGAATTAAAGCAAAGGAGGAAATACTAATATGAATCTATTATCACCATCCATCCTGTCGGCTGATTTTGCCCATCTGGAGGAGGATATCAAAAAGGTGGAAAGAGCAGGGGGGCAGTATCTGCACATTGATGTTATGGACGGAGATTTCGTTCCCAGCATTTCCTTTGGAACTCCCATTATCTCAGCTCTTCGCCGGGTCACGGATCTGACCCTGGACGTACATCTTATGATCACGGAGCCTGGTCGGTATATTGGGGAGTTTGCGGCCAGCGGGGCGGACATTATTACGGTCCATATGGAGGCCTGCAAGCATCTGAACCGGACCATTGCAGCCATAAAGGAAAAGGGCGTGAAGGCCGGGGTGGTCCTAAACCCCTCCACCCCTCTGACAGATCTGGAATATGTGCTGGAGGATGTGGATATGGTTCTCCTGATGACAGTAAATCCCGGCTATGGCGGGCAGAAGTACATTGAGGGCTGCACCAGGAAAATACGGGATCTGCGCAAAATGATCACAGAACGGGGACTTTCCGTAGACATCGAAGTGGACGGAGGCGTAAAGCTTGACAATCTTGAAAAGGTGCTGGATGCAGGAGCCAATGTGATTGTGGCCGGCTCTGCCATATTCTCCGGGGATGTGGAGCAGAATGTAAGAGATTTCCTGAAGGTAATGGAGCGGTAGGCATGCATACGGTCATTGTAAGCGGGGGCAATATCCAGGAGGACTTTGCCCTCTCTTTTCTAAAAGAGCAGCCCTATGGGGAGCTGATTGGAGTAGACCGGGGGTTGGAATTTCTGTACCGGCATCAGTTGTGTCCCACCCGGATTGTGGGAGACTTTGACAGCGTGGATCGGCCGGTGCTTCACTGGTACCAGGAGCATACAGACATTGAAATCCGCAAATTTAATCCGGTGAAGGATGCAACGGATACGCAGATTGCCCTGGAGCTGGCTTTGGAGCTTGGCAGCTCGTCTATTACCATTCTGGGAGGAATGGGGAGCCGCCTGGATCACACCCTGGGAAATGTCCAGACCATGATGCTGGCTCTGGAGGCCGGGGTAGACTGCTGCCTCCTGGATGAGAAAAACCGGGTACGGCTTATCCAGGAGCCTTTCACCATAAAAAAGGCGGAGCAGTATGGGAAATTTGTGTCGTTGCTTCCCCTCACCAGCGTGGTGGAGGGTGTGAATCTCATAGGATTTCGATATCCCCTGACGAATCACACCTTTACCAGCACAGGCAGTGCGGGCTTTGGGGTCAGCAACGAGATTGTGGAGTCCGCCGGCCGGATTGAGCTGTCCAAAGGGGTATTTATTTTGATTGAGGCTAGAGACTAGGGGGAGAATTCTTATGGGAGAACAAAAGGGAAGGGTGGCAGGTCTGCTGCCTATAGGCGTGTTTTTGGTTTTATTTTTGGGAGTGGGTCTGGTCACCCGGGATTTTTACAGCATGCCCGCCATTGTGGCCTTTCTGATTGCACTGACCGTTGCATTTTTGCAGAACCGGGAGTACAGCTTTCAGGAAAAGCTGCATATAATAGCTGAGGGAGTGGGGGATGACAATATTATTACCATGTGCCTGATTTATCTGGCAGCCGGGGCCTTTTCCGGGGCCGTAACAGCGGCCGGAGGCGTGGACAGCACGGTAAATCTGGGACTGACTCTGCTGCCCTCGGGGATTGTGGTGGCAGGTCTGATGATTATCGGCTGCTTTATCTCTGTATCCATGGGAACCAGTATGGGAACCATTGGGGCTTTGGCGCCTATTGCCGTTGGGATCAGTGAGAAAACAGGGTTTTCCATGGCCATCTGTATTGGGGCAGTGGTGAGCGGAGCCATGTTCGGAGATAATCTGTCCATGATTTCCGATACCACCATTGCGGCGGTGCGTACTCAGGGCTGTGAGATGCGGGATAAGTTTAAGGAGAATTTTCTTCTGGTGCTTCCCGCTGCGATTCTGGCTGTTATCGGCTATATATGCCTGACCCGGGGAAGCAGCTTTCAGCTGGAGGGAACCTATGCCTATCACATTTGGCAGGTGGTGCCGTATCTCCTGGTGCTTGTGGGAGCCCTGGCTGGGGTAAATGTATTTGTGGTTCTGCTTGTGGGAACGGTGGCATCCCTTCTGGCCGGTGTGGGAACGGGAAGCCTGGCTCTGGGAGAATGCTTTCAGGTTATGGGGAACGGCATTACCTCCATGTATGACATTACGGTGATTTCCATGATCGTGGCCTGCATTGTGGCGCTGGTAAAGCGAAACGGGGGAATTACCTGCATTCTGCATCTAATTCATTCCCGGATTCATGGGAAGAAGGGGGCGCAGCTGGGGATAGCCTTTTTGTCTCTTCTGGTGGATATGGCCACAGCCAACAATACCATTGCCATTGTTATGGCCGGACCCATTGCCCGGGAGATCAGTGAGGATTATGAGATCGATCCCAAGCGCACAGCCTCAATTCTGGATATATTCACCTCTGCGGCCCAGGGGCTGATTCCCTATGGAGCCCAGATTTTATTGGCAGCCGGACAGACGGGGCTTTCTCCCATAGCGATACTGCCCTATGTGTTCTATCCCATTTTGATGCTGGTGAGCGTGCTGCTGATCATGCTTATACGCAGAGACTAAAAAGTTTTAGGTGGGCCGAAGGGACTTTGCCCTTTAGAGCCGTCGCGCAGCGACAAAAAAAATAAAAACTGTCAGGAATAAGGTAAACGGAAAAGTCGCGAAGGCACACGAGAGGAACTTTTCTGCGATCAGAAGCGCAGGAAAGTTCCTCTCAAAGGTAGTGTGCCGAAGGGACTTTGCCCTTCAGAGCCGTCGCGCAGCGACTAAAAATAAAAACTGTCAGGTATAAGGTGAACGGAAAAGTCGCGAAGGCACACGAGAGGAACTTTTCTGCGATCAGAAGCGCAG
>CANPIM010000092.1 GCA_947574135.1 uncultured Lachnospiraceae bacterium | reverse complement strand
CTTTTACTTGTCGCAGTTAGACGTTAGTTGTTTGACGCGTTCTCCGGTTTGCGTTGGATAGGCCGCCCCCATTCCTGCGTCCCTTAGCCACAATTAAAAATAATGCCCCCCTATTCCTGCGTCCCTTAGCCAAAGGGCAATCCCCCCCAATCACGGATTTCCTCTTGTAAATAGGAAGTTTTTTTTGTATACTGAATGAAGAAAATAAAGGAATGCGGGATATAACAGGAGTGAAGTATGGAAAATCAAAGGGAGAACAGTCAATGGGAAAAACGGACCACGATTAAGGATATTGCCAGGGCCACCGGGGTATCTAATATGGCAGTGTCTCTGGCCCTGAATCAAAAGCCAGGGGTGTCTGCGGCCACCCGGGAGCGGATTTTGAATGCAGCCCGGGAGCTACACTACGTGCCCAATCAGATGGCGCGCAGTCTGCTCAGCAATGAGACAAAGACCTTGGGAGTTGTAAACTCCAATACCTCTCTGTTTGTGTTTGGCAGCCTTTTTCGGGGCATTGAGCGGGTGGCGGCCCAGGAAGGGTATGGGACGCTCATATCCAGCACAGACGAGAACAGTGAGAAGGAGCAGCAGGCCATTGATATTCTGCTGAACAAGCGGGTGGACGGACTCTTGCTAATTGCGCCTCTGAATATTGAGGAGGAGGATATGGCCCGTATCCGAAGCTTTGGCGTTCCCTTTGTGTATCTGCTTCGGCAGAACGGAGCGGGAATCAATGCCTGTCTCAATGACAATGTGGCCGGAGGCTATGAGCTGATGCGGCATCTCCTGGAGACAGGCTCCCGGCGGTTTTTATTCTTTTCCATGGAGGATCGGATTCGCTCCTGGGCCGAGCGGCTGCGGGGCTTTACAAAGGCTATGGAGGAGTGGAATATGGATCCGGGCCAGCAGCAGTATCATCTGGCTGCCCCCAATATCCGGGCCGGCTACGAGGCCATGGAGGAGGAGCTGAAAAAAGGGCTTGTGGCGGATACCATTGTCTGTGGCTGCGATCTCATTGCCGTGGGAGTTTTGAAAAAGCTTACAGAGGCCCAAATCCAGGTGCCGGATCAGGTGCGGCTGGCCGGCTACGACGACATTGAGATGGCAGAGCATGTCCGTGTACCGCTGACAACCATTCATCAACCCTATGAGCAGATCGGGGAGGAGGGAACCCGGCTGCTGCTGGAGCAGATCCGGGAGCCGGGAAGAGCTCCCAGACAGCAGATATTAAAGAGCCATATGGTGCTGCGCCAGTCTACGGAGGGGATGGCGCTTTTTCACGGAGAACATGGTGATATTTCATGACTTGACGGGAAGGCCGGGTTGAAGTATAATTACTTTAACGTTATATAAAGAAAGGGGATTGCAAAACATGAAACAAATTTTTACCTTGGAAAACCGGGTGGCTCTGGTGACAGGTGCGGCGCAGGGAATTGGCAATGCCATTGCCACAAAGTTGGCGGACGGCGGTATGAAGGTAGCCATTGTGGACATTAACCAGGAGCAGGCCCAGGCGGCTGCGGAGGTTATCAAAGGCAACGGCGGGGAGGCCATGGGGGTGGCCTGTGATGTGTCCGATGAGAAGAGCATTGAAGAGGCTGTGGCAAAGATCGCCGCACATTTCGGACAGCTGGACGTGGTGGTAAACTGTGCCGGAATTTTGAGCAGCGCCAAGATTCCCGATGTGCAGAGAGGAGAATGGGACAAGATTCTGGCAGTGAATTTAAGCGGCACCTTCTTTATGATTCAGAAGGCCCTGCCCTATCTGGAGAAAAGCTCCTGCGCCCGGATTATCAATATCGGCTCCAATGCCGGCCGTATGGGCGGCTACGAGAATTCCCAGAGCTATACGGCATCCAAGGGAGGCGTGATTGCCATTACCATGGGAATCGCCCGGCAGCTGGCTCCCAAGGGAATCACTGTGAATGCCGTGTGCCCGGGAACCACCGAGTCCAAGATGAGCGCCAAGTATGATGAGGAATCCATGAAGAGACTTCTTAGCAGGATTCCCATGGGGCGGCTGGGCAAGCCGGAGGATTCTGCGGCGGCTGTGGCCTTTTTGGCCAGCGAGGAGGCAGGCTTTATTACGGGATTGATGCTGGATGTAAACGGCGGCATGTACATGGGCTGATCCCGGCAACGGATATAGGAACTGGTTTCCGAAGCATTTATAGGGGCTGCTTCCGGCGGAAACGGCGGGAGCAAAGGCTGTGAGAGAAAGACAGGAGGAGACGGGATGGAGTACAGAGTGATAGCCATGGATCTGGATGGCACCTTAAATAATGATGAGAAGGTCATTACCCCCAGAACCAGGGAGGCCCTTATGCGGGTTCAGGAGCAGGGGGTACGTCTGGTGCTGGCCTCCGCCCGTCCGACTCCCGGTCTTTACAAGGAGAGCCGGGCCCTGGAGCTGGAAAAGCACAGGGGCATTTTAATGGCCTACAATGGGGGCCGCATCTGTGCCGCGGATACGGGGGAGACGCTGTTTGAGACCTGTATGCCGCGGGAGCTGGCGGCGCAGGTGCTTCGGCATCTGGAGAAATTTCCCGTGACCCCTATTCTGGACGACGGCCGGCAATTCTATGTCCAGGATAAGCAGGGGTATATGGTAGACTACGAGTGCCGAAATAACCAGATGACCTGCACGGAGGTGGAGAATCTGGCGGATTTTATCTCCTTTTCTCCTATTAAGATTTTAATGTCCGGCCAGGAGAAGGAGCTGCCAGGCCTGATAAAGGACATAGAGGCGCCCTTTGGAGATAAGCTTCACGTAGTGATGACAGCGCCCTTTTACCTGGAGGTGATTCCCAGGGAGATTCACAAGGGACAGGGGCTTAGAGAGGTTTGCAAGCTTTTGCAGGTGGAGCCTTCCCAGGTGATTGCCTTTGGGGATGCCCAGAATGATATTCCCATGATTCAGCAGGCCGGTCTGGGAGTGGCTATGGGAAATGCCTGTGAGGAGCTAAAGGCGGCGGCGGATCGGGTGACGGCAAGCAACAATGCGGACGGCATTGCCCAGGTGCTGGAGGAGCTTTGGGGATAGAAGAAAGAGCAGAGTTTTAAATGAGCATTTCGGAAAAACAGAGAACTTGTTTTTTTGAAATGCTTAAATTTTTGTATTGACAAAGGAAAAATTTTCTTATATACTTTGATTATCAAAATATTTGAAACCAAAAATAAAAAGAAAACCTTTGGAAGGAGATAAAAGAAATGCTGGAAAAAATGAGAGAGCTGGTCGCTGAGAGACTGAATACCGAGGAGAGCCTGATCACGGAGGATACCAGCTTTAAGGATGACCTGGGAGCGGATTCTCTGGATTTGTTTGAGCTGGTGATGGCTCTGGAGGAGACTTATGGGGTGGATATCCCTGCGGAGGAGCTTCAGGACCTTCTTACAGTGGGGGATGTGATGAGCTACCTGAAGGAGAAGGGCGTGGAGGACTAATCCGGACAAAAGCCCGGGAGCAAAAAAGAGCAGAGCTTTCGGCAGGCGAATGGCAGCCGGCTGATAAAAAGGAGAGAGAAAAATGGAAACCAGAATCACAGAGCTATTGCAGATCAAATATCCCATTATCCAGGGCGGTATGGCCTGGGTGGCGGAGCACAATCTGGCAGCCGCGGTCTCCCAGGCCGGCGGCTTTGGGCTTATCGGCGCAGCCAATGCCCCGGCTGAGGTGGTGCGGGAGGAGATAAGAAAGGCCAGGGAGCTGACGGATCGGCCCTTCGGGGTCAATATTATGCTGCTGAGCCCCCATGCTGCTGAGGTGGCCCAGGTGGTCATAGAGGAGCATGTCCCGGCTGTGACAACCGGGGCGGGAAATCCGGAGAAATATATGGAGCAGTGGAAGGAAGCAGGGATCAAGGTAATTCCGGTTATCGCCTCTGTGGCTCTGGCCCGGCGCATGGAGCGCTGCGGCGCGGACGCTGTGGTGGCGGAGGGCATGGAGTCCGGGGGACACATCGGATCGCTGACCACCATGACCCTGGTGCCCCAGGTGGTGGATGCGGTAAAGATTCCGGTGATTGCGGCCGGGGGCATTGGAGACGGTCGGGGCTTTGCGGCGGCCAGGATGCTGGGAGCCGAGGCCGTGCAGATGGGAACCCGGTTTGTGGTGGCAAAGGAATCGATTGTCCACGCCAATTATAAGGAGCGGATTCTCAAGGCAAAGGACATTGACACGGAGGTCACCGGGCAGAGTCATGGGCATCCCGTGCGGGGCCTGCGCAATCAGATGACCCGGGAATATACCCGCCTGGAAAAGGAGGGAGCTACCTTTGAGGAGCTGGAATATCTGACACTGGGCTCCTTGCGCCGGGCCGTGATGGAGGGGGATGTAAAGAAGGGCACGGTCATGGCCGGGCAGATTGCCGGACTGATCTCAAAGGAGCAGACCTGCGGGGAAATGCTGGAGGAAATTATGAAAGAGGCGGAGCAGCTGTTATGTCAAAAATAGCCTTTGTATTCCCGGGACAGGGAGCCCAGTATCCGGGGATGGGCCGGGATTTTTATGAAAACAGACAGGAAAGCCGTCAGGTATTTGAAGAGATGGCAGATGCCAGCGGTATGGATTTGTGCAAGCTTTGCTTTACGGAAAATGCGGAGCTTTCCGTTACCAAATATACCCAGATTGCTATGCTGGCCGTGGAGGCAGCTATTCTGGCAGCAGTGAGAGAAATGGAAATTATTCCCAGTGTTACGGCAGGCCTGAGCCTGGGGGAATACGGCGCGCTCCTGGCCTCCGGGGTGCTGGAAATCCCGGACGCAGCCCGGGTGGCGGTCAGGCGGGGACAGTATATGCAGGAGGCAGTGCCAACAGGAGGCGCCATGAGCGCTGTGCTGGGCCTGGAGGCGGAAAAGATAGAGGAAGTGCTGAGAGGATTGCGGGGAGAAACGGAAGAGAAAGCGCTGCCGGGAGCAGACGGAGGAGAAACGGGAGAGAAAGCGCTGCCAAGAATGGCCGGCCTGGAGACAGGGAAGGCCAAGGAGGCACAGGTGTATATTGCAAACTACAACTGCCCGGGACAGATTGTCATCAGCGGGGAGGAGAAGGCTGTGGCCGCTGCCGGGGAGGCTCTGAAAAGCGCAGGAGCGAAACGGGTACTTCCCCTAAAGGTCAGCGGGCCCTTCCACACACCCCTTCTTTCCCGGGCAGGGGAAAGGTTTGGGGAGGCATTAGAGCCCATAATCCTAAGGCATGTGGAGGTTCCCTATGTGAGCAATGTGACGGCAGATTATGTGAGAGATACAAGCCAGGTGAAGGAGCTCCTTAGACGGCAGGTGGTATCCTCCGTGCGATGGCAGCAGAGCGTGGAGCGTATGCTGGCAGACGGGGTGGACACCTTTGTGGAGATGGGGCCCGGCCATACTCTTACGGGATTTCTGAAAAAGATTGACAGAAATGCCAGGGGAATTTCTGTGGAGAGGCTGGAGGACCTGGAGAAGCTTAGAGATCTGTAAGGCAGAAGGAAACAGGAAACGTTGAATCAACAGGAAAAGGAAAGGCGGCAGGGAATGTTGGAAGCAGATAGAGAGAGGATGCCCCTGGCCGGAAGGGTGGCGCTTGTCACCGGAGCCGGTCGGGGGATTGGCCGGGAGATTGCTTTGGAGCTGGCCCGGCAGGGGGCGGCCGTGGCAATCAATTACCATGGATCCGGGGAGAGAGCCCGGCAAGTGCAGGAGGAGATCCGGGAAGCCGGCGGCCAGGCGGAGGTTTACCAGTGCAGTGTGGCAAAGGAGGACCAGGTGGAGGAGATGCTAAAAAGGGTGCAGGCAGACTTTGGGCATCTGGATATCCTGGTAAACAATGCCGGGATTACCCGGGATAACCTTATTATGCGCATGAAGGAGGAGGACTTTGACGCGGTGATAGACACCAATTTAAAGGGAACCTTTCATACCATTAAGCATGCAGTGCGCCCCATGCTAAGGCAGCGCAGCGGAAAAATCATCAATATCTCCTCTGTGTCCGGCATTCTGGGAAACGCGGGCCAGGCCAACTATGCGGCCTCCAAGGCGGGAGTCATCGGGCTGACCAAGACCATGGCCCGGGAGCTGGCCAGCCGGGGAATCACGGTAAACGCCGTGGCCCCGGGATTTGTGGAGACGGAAATGACAGAGGCTCTGTCGGAAAAGGCCCGGGAGGCGGCCAGGGGGATGATTCCCCTAGGACGCTTTGGCCGGCCGGAGGAAATCGCCTACATGGTGGCTTTTCTGGCCTCTGACAGGGCAAATTATATCACAGGCCAGGTGTTGTCTGTGGACGGAGGGATGGCAATATGAGACGGGTGGTAATTACAGGTATGGGGGCGATCACGCCTCTGGGAAATACGGTGGAGGCTCTCTGGAAAGGACTTTTGGAGGGCCAGGTGGCCATTGGGCCCATTACCCATTTTGATGCTGCCGGCTACAAGGCCTCCCTGGCTGCAGAGGTCCGGGATTTTCACCCGGAGGAGTATATGGATGCCAAGGCGGCCCGGCGCATGGAGCTCTTTTGCCAGTATGCGGTGGCGGCTGCCGGAGAAGCCATTTCCCAGGCAGGACTTCACATGGATCAGGAGGATCCCTATCGGGTGGGCTGTATGGTGGGAAGCGGTATCGGAAGCCTGCAGGCTGCAGAACGGGAATATGAAAGGCTCTTGGAAAAGGGCCCGGGGCGGATGCATCCTCTGCTGGTGCCTCTCATGATCTCCAATATGGCGGCAGGAAATGTTTCCATCCAGTATGGCCTAAAGGGAAAGAGCCTGAATGTGGTAACAGCCTGTGCCACGGGAACCCATTCCGTGGGAGAAGCCTATCGGAGCATCCAGTCCGGGGAGGCGGATGTGGTGGTGGCCGGAGGAACAGAGGCAGCCATCACGCCCCTTGGCATCGGCGGCTTCGGCGCCCTGACGGCGCTGACCAGCTCCAAGGATCCAAGCAGGGCATCCATTCCCTTTGATAGGGAGCGAAGCGGCTTTGTCATGGGAGAGGGCGCCGGGGTTCTGGTGCTGGAGGAGCTGTCCCATGCCAGAAAGCGGGGAGCAAAGATTCTGGCAGAGATAATTGGCTATGGCACCACCAGCGACGCCTACCACATTACCTCCCCGGCGGAGGACGGCTCAGGCGCGGCCCGCTGTATGGAAAACGCCCTGGCAGAGGCAGGGCTTTCCCCCAAGGATCTGTGGTACATCAATGCCCATGGCACCAGCACCCATCACAACGATTTGTTTGAGACCCGGGCCATTAAGCTGGCCTTTGGGGAGCATGCCTATGAGATGAAGATCAATTCCACCAAATCCATGACCGGCCATTTGCTGGGGGCTGCCGGGGCCGTAGAGCTGATTACCTGTGTAAAAGAGCTCCAGGAAGGGTATTTCCACAGGACAGCCGGCCTTCGGGAACGGGATGAGGAGTGTGATCTGGATTACATCAAGGATGAGGGCGCAAGGATGGATACCTGCTATGCCCTGAGCAATTCCTTTGGCTTTGGGGGCCATAATGCCAGCCTTTTAATACGAAAATGGGAGGGAAACCAGTCATGATGGAGCAAAAGCAGCTGCTTCGCCTTATAGAGGCTGTGTCGGAATCTAAGCTTACCTATTTCTCCCTGGAGGAGGACGGTTATAAGCTGACAATGAAAAGCGGTGAGAACGGGGAGGCATCTCCGGGAATATCCATGGCCCCAGGGGTGATCTCGCCATCCATAAGCATGGCGCCTCCGATGACAGGAGGGAATGTGCAGTCCCCGGAAGGGATTCCCGCGCCTGCGCAGGAGGAGCTCCCGGGAAATCTGGTGAAATGTCCTCTGGTGGGAACCTTTTACACGGCATCCGCCCCTGGAGAGGATCCCTTTGTCCGTGTGGGAGATACGGTTCACAAGGGCCAGACCCTGGGAATTGTGGAGGCCATGAAGCTGATGAATGAGATCACCTGCGAATACGACGGGGTGGTAAAGGAGATTTTGGCAGAGGACCAGCAGCTGGTGGAGTATGGGCAGCCGCTGTTTCGCATTGCATAGACAGGGAGACTGACAATGACACTGGATATCAAAGAGATCATGGAAATCATTCCCCACAGGCAGCCCTTTCTTCTGGTGGATCGCATCGAGGAGCTGGAGCCGGGGGTGCGGGCAGTGGGCAGAAAATGCGTTACCTATAATGAGCCCTTTTTTAACGGCCATTTTCCGGCAGAGCCCGTAATGCCCGGGGTGCTGCAGATTGAGGCCCTGGCCCAGGTAGGGGCGGTGGCCATGTTGAGCCTGCCGGAGCACAAGGGGAAAATCGCCTATTTTGGCTCCATCAAGGAGGCGAAATTTAAGCGTATGGTAAAGCCCGGGGATGTACTTACCCTGGAGGTGGAGATTATCAGGCAAAAGGGGCCCATAGGCGTGGGCCGGGCAATGGCCTCTGTGGACGGGGAGACGGCCGTTTCCGCAGAGCTTACCTTTGCCATCAAATAGAGCCGGAGAGGAAAGCACATGTTTCAGAAATTATTGATTGCCAACAGAGGAGAGATTGCGGTGCGCATCATCCGGGCCTGCCGGGAGATGGGAATTAAAACCGTGGCCGTGTATTCGGAGGCCGACGCGGAGGCGCTTCATACCCAGCTGGCCGACGAGGCCATTTGTATCGGACCGGCCCGGGCGGAGGAGAGCTATCTTCATATGGCCCGGATCTTAAGCGCGGCCGTGGCCTCCGGGGCCCAGGCCGTGCATCCGGGCTTTGGATTCCTGTCGGAAAACAGCAGATTTGCCCAGCTGTGCGCCCAGTGCGGCATTGCCTTTGTGGGTCCCTCCGCAGAGCTTATCGCCAGAATGGGGGATAAGGCCCAGGCCCGTCAGACCATGGAGGATGCAGGGATTCCCGTGGTGCCAGGCTTTCGGGAGCCGGTGTATGAGGCGGAGGCGGCAAAGAAAATCGCGGACAGCATTGGATATCCCCTGATGATCAAGGCGGCCCTGGGAGGCGGCGGAAAGGGAATGCGCCTGGCAGAGAAGCCGGAGGAATTTGTAAGCGCCTTCCAGACAGCCCAGCAGGAGGCCATCCATGCCTTTGGGGACAATACCATGTATCTGGAAAGGTATATTGTGGAGCCCCGGCATGTGGAGTTTCAGATATTGGCAGATAAATACGGACATGTGGTTCAGCTGGGGGAGAGAGACTGCTCCATTCAGCGGCGGCACCAGAAGCTTTTGGAGGAATCTCCCTGCAGCGCCATCTCTCAGAAGCTTCGGGAGGAGATGGGCCGCACGGCTGTGCGGGCTGCCCAGGCTGTGGGCTATGAAAATGCGGGAACCATGGAGTTTCTCCTGGATAAAGGGGGCAGCTTTTATTTTATGGAAATGAACACCCGGATTCAGGTGGAGCATCCGGTGACAGAGATGGTGACAGGGCTTGACCTGGTGAAGGAGCAGATCCGCATTGCGGCGGGAGAGCCCCTTTGCATTACCCAGGAGGAGATTCACTTAAACGGTCATGCCATTGAGTGCCGGATAAACGCGGAGGACCCGGAAAGGCAATTTATGCCCTGCCCCGGCACCATTGAGACCCTGCATTTGCCGGGGGGAAACGGGATCCGCACAGACACGGCTCTCTTTCAGGGCTATACCATTCCCTCCGCCTATGACTCCATGCTGGTAAAGCTTATTGTCCACGATAAGGATCGGGAGAGCGCTCTTCGGAAAATGCGAAGCGCCCTGGGAGAGCTGGTTATTGAAGGGGTGAAAACCAATCGGGAGCTTCAGTATGAGATTATGCAGGAGGCGGATTTTTGCGGGGGAGATATTAACACCCACTATATGCAGGAGCATTATGGACTTTAAGGTAAGGAAGTGGCAGGGATATGCTGAAGGAATTGTTTAAAAAGACTACCTATATTCCTCTGGGAGAGCACCAAAGGGAGCCCTCGGTACCGGAGGGGCTTTGGATGAAGTGTCCCAAATGCGGGGAAATGCTCTGCAAGGAGGATGTGATCAGCCACAAATACGTGTGCTACAAAT
>CANPIM010000091.1 GCA_947574135.1 uncultured Lachnospiraceae bacterium | reverse complement strand
TCCTTACAGTGACAGTTTTATTATTTTATCTGTCTACTATAATGGGAGCATATCACTATAGAAAACTTATCGGCTCTTATTTTTGTCTTTTTTTAGTATACCTTCCTAAATCTCTTCCTGTATCTGAATCCGGTCTCCCTCCGCCAGGGCATGACGAAACATGGCGGACTCTCCATTTACGCTGAGAATCACTCTTCCCTTGGGCTCCTTTAAATCCACTCCGGAATATTCAATCAGATCCATGAGATAATACCTTTCACCGTCCGCCTTGGCCGGCAGATAAAGGGGTGCGTCGTTGAGATAAAAGAGGATTTCCCGCGGCTGAGGAATCTCCGGCTTGGAAGGCTGTGACTCGCCTGTATTCCCTGTTTTGGGCTCCGGCTCCTCCCGTGCTCCATCCTTTGTTCTATAATCCTCTTGCCTTATTTCCTCTGGCTCCGCCTCTTCCAATTCTATTTCCTCAGGCTCTGCCTCCTCCGGCTCTTCCGGCTCTATTTCCTCTTGCTCTGCCTCTTCCGGCTCTATCTCCTCCGGCTTTGGCTCCTGGGGCCTTGGTCTGCCTGTCCAGATCACATCTCCGTTTTTCAACAAGGTTTTCAGAGGCGTCGGTTCGCCGTTTAAAGTAAGCTCCGGATTTCCAATAGCCCCCTCAATGTCTCCCAGACAAATCTCTGCTGCCTTTCCATGAACGGCCGGAACAAAATCAATAAAATCTCCCGCATGAATCACCTCCGAAAGCTTTCCCTCCTTCTCATTGATAAGAAGGGAGGCCGGCTGTGCCATGGTGCCGTAGAATACCTTCCGCTGTCCGTCAATGGTCACCGTTACATTGGCCCCGGAGCGTCCCATCATATCCCGGAAGCTGTAGCCGTTCATCATCAAAAGATTCAAAGCCGTAAAGCTTCCGCTCCGGAAAAGCTTGGCAGGCCGCCCGTTTAAGGTCACCCGGAAGCCGTCATTTATGAGATTCAGCCCGGAGGATACGGCAATTCCCAGAGGCGTGGCATATTCCGGATTGTTCAAATCATATTCCCTGGAAAAGGCATTGGCCTGGAAATAATTTCCAGCTACTGCAACTCTGCTGGTTTCCATGCCCAGAGTCTCTGTAAGACCCTCCCGCAGTCCGGCAAGCTTGCTCCCTCCTCCGGCCAGAAACAGGGCAGAGGGCGGTCCTCCATTGATTTCCAGGATCTTCTCCGCGATCTCCTTACACAAAAGCCCGGAGGTCCCTGCAATGCACTGGAGCAGCTCCTTACGGGATGCCTTCTGCTCAATCCCCAAAATATTTACAAAGGTAATCTCCTCCAGCTGCCCAAGCTGTGCCTTGATGGTGTCGGCGGTACTAAAATCCACCAGATATTCCTTCATTATGGCTTCCGTAATCTCGTCCCCGGCCACAGTAGCCATGGTGTAGCCTGTGACGCTTCCCCCGGTGCATATGGCAATATCCGAGGTTCCTGCGCCAATGTCCGCCAGGGCCAGATTCAGCAGCCGCAGGTTCTCCGGAATAGCCGCGTTAATAGCCGCGATAGGCTCCAGGGTGATGCTGGCCACCTCCAGATCAAGCTTATTCATGGTGGTATACAGGCTCTCCACTACCTCGCTGGGAAGAAAGGTTGCTATCAAATCCACCTTTACATGACGTCCCCGGTGATCCTTCAGATTGGAGATGCCGTATTGATCCAGATAATACTGACACACCGTATATCCCACCAGATAGAACCGCCGGGTATCATGCTCCGCCTCGTTTTCTGCGTCAAAGATCTCCTCCGCCTTGCTGATGGCTCCGGCTTCCAGACGGCTGATGGTTTCATCGTCAATGAGCTGCGTTCCCGGCAGATCCATCTCATACTCTGCCCGCTTGGTTCTGAGAGCCCGTCCGGCTGCAGCCACGCAAACACGGGTCAGCCGAAACTGTATTTTTTCCTCCAGACGCCTCTTGACCTTTTCCGCCACCGCAGACACCTTCTCAATGTTTTCGATCTGCCCGTCTATCATGGCACGCTCTGTATGCTCTTCCTTTTCAATGGCGATAACATTTACCTTATCGTCCTCTACCACGCCTACCATTCCTATGATGCTGTGGGTTCCAATATCCAGGGCAAACACCACATTATTTGCCTGTACCTGCATCCGCTTGGCTCTTCCTCTGGCCATTATCCGTCCTCCTGTATCCCCCGTGCTCTCATGGGCCCGGAACGTTTCATCTGCCTTTTATTATAATAAAATTATTCGGTAATGTAAATCCTTTTGTTGTTTCTCTTCCAATAAACAGACCGCCTTTCTGAAATCTCCCGTATATTCTCCGAGAGCTTCCTGAAAGGCGGTCTATGGTTTTCCTGCTCTATGGCAATGGTAAGCCTATTATTTATTTGTGAGATGCATAATAGTCGTCAAACAGCTTGTTTACAGCCGTGTGGGTATCTCCGCAGATGGAGGGAAGATCTCCGCCCCATGCCTCACCGGCCTGCTTGAAGCCCTTTTCCACTGCTGCCTGCATCTCTTTCATCTTCTCTACATCATCCCCGGCCAGAGCCTGGGCAAAATCAAAGATTCTCTGAGAAGTCTGAGAAACGCCCCAGTAGCCATCCTCAGAAATCGCTGCCTGCGCTTCTGCCTTGGTCTTGGCATCCACAGTAAAGTTTCCGGAAGCCATCATTCTCCAGAAATCATTGCTGCCTGCTGCAGCAGTAATTCCCTGCTTCTGGAAGGTCTGCACCATCATATTGGTAAAGCGGCTCATCTGGTTGTCCAAGTCTGCTTTCAGACTATTGACCAGAGAAGCCCGATCCGACTGGCTCATCTTCGTAATATTGGCATCCTGGCTGAGCTCCACACGGTCTATGTCCCGCTCCGGTGCCTTCTCGGCTGCCGCCTTTTCGTTCTGCTTGGGTGCAACCTCCGCCACAGCGCCATAACCGTTAACGGCTGTTTTCTGTGTGGTCTGAGCTGTCTGTGTATAGGCCCGAACGGCCATATCCTGATTACTTACCTGCATAATGTTCCTCCTTTATTTTTTCCGTTATAAACTACATATCTTTGTATAATATATCGACATTTCACCTGAAAACGTAAGAGGCGCAGGTAAAATATTGCAATTAATTTTCCATTTCTGTTTTTTGTAAAAACTCCCTTTTCGAAACTATGTACCCAATGGGAAGTGACTTATACTATCCAATGGGAAATGACTTATAATATACCTTGTAAATGGCAGATAAAGATTTTATAATCAACTATATAAATTCTATTTTGTGAGGAAAGAGTTTATGAATTTTGGATGGATTAATTATGTCAACATGGCGGTTATAGCCTATCTTATTCTAATCAATGTGATTACTACTAAGAAAAGATTGTCCCATAGCTTTAACAGTAAACATTTGATTGTCAATATTCTTGAACAAATTGGAAGATATGGAAGTATGGTTTTTATGATTTTTCCAATTTCTGTAAAAAACTGGAAATTTGGCTTTCAGACTGTAGCGGAAATGTTTATCTGGCTTTTCTTAACGGTATTGCTTTTACTCATTTACACGATTCTCTGGTTTCAAAAAGCTGGTGGGGGTGCTTGCATTTCCTATGAATTGGCCATCATCCCCACTGTTTTGTTCTTGCTGAATGGTTTATTGCTTCAGCATCCTGCACTGATTGTGGTTTCGGTGATTTTTGGAATTTTTCATATAGAAATAGTTAGAGAAAATGTATAAGCAAGCTCTATGCATTGGGAATACGTTCCCGAAAAGGGAGTAAAAAAGGGAAGCTTCTCAAATGAAAAAGCTTCCCACTTTGTACAGGGGATGAGAGAATCGAACTCCCACTAAGGGTTTTGGAGACCCCTGTCATGCCATTTGACCAATCCCCTATGTCACACGTACTTTATATTTATAGCATATATTTTTACATTTGTCAACAAAAATTTCCGGTCCTTTCCCCGTTTTCCCTGTTTATTTTCCCGGTTCATATAGGCTCTTATTTCATTAATACTTTTGTGGACTGGGGATATCTTTGAATTATTTCATACGAATTCCCATTCTTCTTTACTGCATAGTATGTATTTTTTATAAAATCTCCTTTATTCTTTAAAAATAGCCCAATTATATTCATAACATTTTCATAGGTTTTCTTAGTGACTTGAAATCCTCTAAGCCATAGCAGTCCATAATGTAATTCCAATTCTGTCCTTGGCGGAATAAAAATCATAAAATCTTTTCCATTTAATGTAATCAATGCTCTTTTTTCTTCCAAAGCTAACCGAAAAACTACTTCATCACTTTCTCCCGGACCAAATCTATTTAACACATGTATAACATCATGTCCATACTTTTCTAGAACTGGTATTGATTTCTGTGTAATATTTTCATCTAAAAGTACCTTCATTCTTAACCTTCCTGATAGGGTACATCCAAAATTTCAATTACATATTCCAAAGCCCTTTCTATTTCTTCCTGTGTCAGCTTATACTCTTCGCAAATCTCCTGAAAGGTCATTTCATCTTTTACACATGCAATTATAAGGCTAACTGGAATTCTAGTATTTTTTATCACTGGCATACCATTTAATTTTTTTTCATCGATTTCGATTTGTGCAAATTTTTTTGCTACTTTTTTAAAATATAGTTCAAGCTCTTGATAGTTTTCATAGCCATTTTGTAAAAATATAATATTATGCCCCATATCTTTATTATATGCCTTATAATTCAAATTTAATCCAGATTCATATTTTTTCTTGTATGTATATATATCAGGAAACCCCTTTTTAGATACTTTTGCTAAAAGCTCTGTCATATCTATTCCCCCTATTATTGTATCATGTCGATTTTTTCTTTTAATTCAATTAATTTATCTATGATATCTTCTAAATCTCTTCTTGAAGTTTCAAATGTATATACCGTTTCATCATTGTTTTTTTCAATTACCATTCTCACAATAGCAGATGTTACTTCAATATTTGTGGGATTATCTTCATTTCTATGGCTAATAATCTCATACTCCAACAATTTAAAACAATCTATTTTACTACTTTTTTTAACATAAAGATGATTTTTTAAATCCCGCTCTTTATCAAAAATTATTCTAGCAGTTTTCAAATCATCTTCATTTATTTCACCTATCTTCCTTTCCTCCGCCAAGTCAACAACCATTTTAATTATAGAAAACGCATACTCAACAAAATCTTCTTCTTTTACTTCCTGAATCATTTCTTTTCTTTTAGAATCAATAGCTATGGAAAATCCAGATGTATCCCAAACAATTTTAAACACTCCATTTAGATAGGCGTTAAGTAAGATCTCTGAATACTTATTTCTCTTCTCTTTATTCATTATCTTAATACCTCTTTTCTAACAAACAATGCTTATTTACCATTTTATATTTTAATTTACAGCAGCCGCACCGCATCCTTCACTGTCCGCACTCCCAAAAGCCGCACCCCGGAAATCTCCGCCGCCTGCTCCATACTCACCGCCGGAAGGATCACAGTGTCAAAGCCAAGCTTCCGGGCCTCCTGCACCCGCTGAGCCGCCTGGCTCACAGCCCGCACCTCTCCGCTTAGGCCCACCTCTCCAAAGGCCAGGGTCCCATCGGGAATCACTTTGTCCTGATAGCTGGAGATAAGAGCCAGGACAATTCCCAAATCCAAGGCCGGCTCCTGAATCCGGATACCTCCTGCAATATTTACATAGGCATCACAGCCGGACAGAGGCAGATTCAGCCGTTTCTCCAACACAGCCAGCAAAAGATTCACCCGGTTGTAGTCTGTCCCCGCCGCGGTCCGCCGGGGCATGGCCAGATTGCTCCTGCAGACCAGGGCCTGAATCTCTATGAGAATGGGGCGGGTTCCCTCCAAAGAGCAGGCCACTATGGAACCGGAGGCTCCCTCCGGCTTTCCGCTAAGCATATATTCAGAGGGATTGGGCACCTGAGAAAGGCCGTTTCCCTTCATCTCAAATACCCCGATTTCATTGGTGGATCCGAAGCGGTTTTTCACACTGCGCAGAATCCGATAGGAGGCATGCCGATCTCCCTCAAAGTACAGCACCGTATCCACCATATGCTCCAATACCCGGGGGCCGGCCACCGTGCCCTCCTTGGTCACATGTCCCACAATAAATATGGTAATATTCAGGCCCTTGGCCAGCTGCATCAGCACGTGGGTGGATTCCCGCACCTGGGATACACTGCCGGGAGCTGAGGAAATCTCCTCCCCATACATCGTTTGAATGGAATCAATGATCACCGTCTGGGGCTGTTCCCTGCGAATGGTTTCCTCTATAACAGACAGGTTGGTCTCGCAGAGCAGACGCAAGCTGTTCGAAAAACTGCCGATCCGGGCAGCCCGCAGCTTAATCTGCCGCAGAGATTCCTCTCCGGAAATATACAGCACCCGCCGTCCGTCCCCGGAAAGCTTTTGGCACACCTGGAGAAGCAGGGTGGATTTTCCGATACCGGGATCCCCGCCTACTAAAATCAGGGAGCCTGGGACAATCCCCCCGCCAAGCACCCGATCCAGCTCCTCCATATGCGTGGTCTGGCGCTCCTCCTCTTTTAAGTCAATAGAAGCAAGACAAACGGGTTCCCCGCCTGCCCTGCTTCTTCCTGCTGTCTTTGTGATTGTTTTGGGCACAGCCTCTTCCACAAAGGTATTCCATTCCCGGCAGCCCGGGCACTGGCCCATCCATTTCGCGGACTCATATCCGCAGCTCTGACAGAAAAAGACTGTGTTTTTTCCTTTTGCCATATTGCCTTATGCCTTTGTTATCTTCACGCTTACCAATTCCTTGGCCCCAAGCTCCACGCTTAAGGGAAGCTTGCCTCCCAAATTGGTCTTTACCGTGCCGGTGCTGACTCCGTCCACCAAAACCACGTATTCCACATCATTTTCCAGACCAATGGTGATCTGGGCATCCTCCGGTCCCTCCACCTGGAACTCCACACCGTCCCCGGACACCTGGAAATTCTGCACTGCGGTTCCCGGTACAGATTCGTAAACAAACATCTCGTTGCGCTCAAGCTTGGTGATCTCCCGGAAGGTTTTTACCTTATACAAATTTCCCTCATGGTTAAAATCCGCCAGCTTGGTTTTCTTGTCCAGCTCATAGTCCCCAAAGCTTAAGCTGCCGTCCGCTTCCGTTCTAATCAATTCCTTAATTGCTGCCATCTCTTTTGTCCTCCTCCATGCTTTGATTATAAACGATTTTCCTTGCGATTACCAGCATTTTTTGCTGCCACGCTATAGGTAGCTCTCTCTATTGCTCCCGGGTCTCAAAAGAAACCTTTCCCTTTTTTACCGTGAGCACCACCGTGTCCCCCGCCTTTATGCGGCCCGCTAAAAGCTCGTCGGCCAGGGCATCCTCCACCTGGGTCTGAATGGCCCGCTTTAAGGGACGCGCCCCATATTTTTCATCATAGCTGGTGTCCACAATATGCTTTTTGATACTATCCCGCACCACCAGCTTGATCTCCAGCTGCTTCTCACACCGATCCGCCAACTCCTGAAACAAAATTCCCGTAATCTTTTTCATCTGCTCCTTATTCAGGGCGTGGAACACAATAATCTCGTCAATGCGATTTAAAAACTCTGGGCGAAACATGCGCTTCACTTCCTCCATAACGCTGCCCTTCATATGCTCGTAGCTCTTCTTCTCATCCTCCTGGGCCAGAAAACCCAGCCGTTTGGGAGAGATAATGGCTCCTGCCCCCGCATTGGAGGTCATAATGATCACCGTGTTTTTAAAATCCACCAGCCGGCCCTGAGAATCCGTGATCCGTCCGTCGTCCAACACCTGCAGCAGAATATTAAATACATCCGGATGGGCCTTTTCTATCTCGTCAAAGAGAACCACTGCATAGGGATTTCGCCGCACCTTCTCAGACAGCTGCCCCCCGTCGTCATGGCCCACATAGCCGGGAGGTGACCCGATAAGCTTAGAAACGCTGTGCTTTTCCATATACTCGGACATATCCACCCGAATCATGGCCTGCTCTCTCCCGAACAATACCTCCGCCAATGCCTTGGACAGCTCCGTTTTTCCCACTCCCGTGGGCCCCAGGAATAAAAAGGATCCTATAGGGCGGTTGGGGTCCTGCAGGCCTACCCTTCCCCGGCGGACGGCCCTGGCCACTGCCTGGACAGCCTCATCCTGGGCAATGACCCGCTTATGCAGGATTCCCTCCAGACGCCGCAACCGCTGGGTCTCTGTCTCTGCCAGCCGCTGCAAAGGAATCTTGGTCCAGTCAGACACTACCTGGGCCACCTCATTCTCATTTACCCGCACGTTCCGTTTTCCCCGGCGGCTCTTTTTCTCTTCCTTTTCTATCTGAAGCTTAAGAGAAGCTTCCTTTTCCCTGCAGGAAAGGGCCTTTCCCATATCCCCCTGGCTGAGCGCCTCCTCCAGTTCCTTTTGTACCTGCCTGTATTCTTCCCTTAACCGTCCTGGGCCAGTGCCCGTGGAAAGCTGACCCAGACGCACCCGGGCAGCCGCCTCATCCATCAGATCAATGGCCTTGTCAGGAAGGAACCGATCACTGATATACCGCTTAGACAGCCGGGCAGCCGCCTCCAGGGCTTCGTCCGTTATCTCTACCTGGTGGTGCTCCTCGTAGCGGCCTCGCAGTCCCTTTAAAATCTCTACCGTCTGCTCCTCATCCGGCTCTTCCACCGTTACAGGCTGAAACCGTCGCTCCAATGCCGCGTCCTTCTCAATGTACCGGCGGTATTCCTCCACTGTAGTGGCTCCGATAAGCTGCAGCTCCCCCCGGGCCAGAGAGGGCTTTAAAATATTGGAGGCATCGATGGCTCCCTCCGCGCTTCCCGCGCCGATAATGGTATGAAGCTCATCGAGAAAAAGCAGCACATTTCCATCCTGGAGAACCTCCTCCAGAATCCGCTTGATCCGCTCCTCAAACTCCCCCCGATATTTGGAGCCTGCCACAATCCCAGACAAATCCAGGGTCAAAAGTCGTTTTCCCTGCATGTTTTCCGGCACCTGTCCACTGGCCAGCCTGGCAGCCAATCCCTCCACAATGGCGGTCTTGCCTACGCCGGGCTCTCCCATTAGACAGGGATTGTTCTTGGTTCTTCGGCTTAAGATCTGCATCACCCGGTTCATCTCATTCTCCCGGCCAATGCAGGGATCCAGCTTCCCCTCCCGGGCCATTCGAGTTAAATCCCGGCTGTACTGCTCCAGGATGCCGTTCCCGCTCCGATCCCGGCTTTTGCTCTGCCGCACCCGTTCCTCCTGGTAAGCCCGACCCTTGGGTCCCATGGATTCCAAAACTCCCATATACAGTTCCCGGGCACTGACACTTAGGGTATTCAATAGCCGGCTGGACACACACTCCACATCCTTTAGCATTGCTATAAACAAATGTTCGGTGCTTACCAGTTCTTCCCCGAAGCTTGCCGCCTCCTCCCGGGCCTGTTCCAGCACCCGGCGGGCCCGGGGAGTATAGTCCGGCCTCTCCGCTGTCAGAACCCCGGTATCCGGCGCAATCAAATCCGAGATCAGCTGCAAAAGCTTTTCCTCCTCCACACCCTTTTGCGCCAGAAGCTGCCCCGGCACACAGGTCTGTTCCCGCAGAAGTCCGATAAGCAGGTGTTCTGTACCCACATAGCTGTGTCCCAGCTGCCGGGAAACCCGTTTCGCGCTCTGAATCACCCGCTCCGCCTTTTCCGTATACCCATGAAACATCGTTCTTCCCTCTTTTCTGCCTCAAATATTTCCTTTCGCTGCAAGGGGCGAGGTATATTACCCCGCCCTTATCTGCCTGCATCTTCTATAAATCCAAATCATCCAGATCTACAATCTCAATGTCAAAATCTTCCCCTTTTCCTTTGTCTCCTGTCCTTCGGGACTTGGATGGGGCTTTCGTCTGCCCGCTCTTTGGAGCCGCCGAATCCACTCCTGCCTTTGCCGGGCCCTCAGGGGACTCTGCCGCCGGGCGGGCTCCCGCCTTTCTCATCTGTGAAGAATTTCCCGTGGCCGGTCCAGAACTCTGCGGACGGCTTCCCGCTGGAGCTGCCTCCACAGGACGGCC
>CANPIM010000090.1 GCA_947574135.1 uncultured Lachnospiraceae bacterium | reverse complement strand
GGGCATTGGACTGGCTTTGGCCCGGATGATTATCAAGGAGCAGAATGGAACCGTAAAGGCGGAGAATCGCAGGGAGGGCGGAGCCCGTTTTCTTATTCGATTTTATAAGGGTGTAATCTGAAAAAATTGCTATTATGACAATTTTGTTATTTTACAGTCACTGGCCTGTCATGAAGAGACCGTATACTAGAGAAAAGGCTGCCAGAGAAAAACTGGCCCAAAGCTTTTGCAGAGGCAGGGGAGAGAGGAGAGAGTTGGCAGCCGGAGAGGAGTCATATGGATTTATTAAAGGTAGAGCATCTTTCAAAGGTATACGGCAAGGGCGAAAATCAGGTGAAGGCCCTGGACGACGTGTCTTTTTTGATTCAGCCAGGGGAGTTTGTGGCCATTATCGGGCCCTCCGGGTCGGGGAAATCCACCCTGCTGCATATTTTAGGCGGTGTGGATCGGCCGTCCTCCGGCCATGTGTATCTGGACGGAAGGGATATTTACAGTCAGAATGAGGAGCAGCTGGCCATTTTCCGCCGCCGGGAGGTAGGACTGATCTATCAATTTTATAACCTGATTCCTGTGCTGGATGTGGAGGAGAATATTACCCTTCCGGTGCTGATGGATAAGCGGGAGGTGAATCAGAACCGGCTGGAGGAGCTGCTTCAAGTGCTGGGGCTTTCTAAGCGCAGGAGACATCTGCCCAACCAGCTTTCCGGAGGACAGCAGCAGCGGGTTTCTATTGGGCGGGCGCTGATGAATGCCCCGGCCCTGGTGCTGGCGGATGAGCCCACGGGAAACTTGGATTCCCAAAACAGCCAGGAGATTATGGAGCTTTTGAAGATGTCCAATGAGAAGTACGGACAGACCCTGATTGTCATTACCCATGACGAGAGCATTGCTCTCCAGGCGGACCGCATCCTTGCCATTGAGGATGGCCGAATTGCCAGAGATGAGGTGATCCGCCGATGAATGTATTTACCCGTGTGACAGTGCAAAGCTTAAAGAAGAACAAGACCCGGACGCTTGTGACCATTGTGGGCATTCTTTTGGCCACGGCCATGCTCACAGCCGTGACCACCTTTGTCTCCAGCCTGCAGCACTTTATGATCCGGGCGGTGGAGGAGGAGAGCGGCCGCTGGCATGGAGCGGTTTACGGGGTTTCTAGGGAGGAAACTGGAAATATTTTCCAATCCAAACAGGTGAAAGCGGCTGCATCCTATGAGGAGGTGGGCTATGCCCTGCTTCCCGAGGCGGTTCGGCCGGATAGGCCCTATCTCTTTGTGGCCGGCATGGAGGAGGGCCTCTATGATCTCCTGCCCGTAAATCTGGTGGAGGGGAGGCTTCCCAAGAACAGCAGGGAGATTGTCCTTCCCCGGATGGTAGTGGGACAAAAGCAGCTGTCCGTAAAGGTGGGGGATACCCTGACCCTTAAGCTTGGAAAACGGTATTTTGAAGGAGAGGAGAGGCGGGTGCCGGACAGTGCAGTCCTTAAGGAGGATGAGACTACTCTGGCGGAGGAGCTGGTCCTTCACGGGGAGCGTACCTATACGGTGGTGGGAATCATGGAGCAGGTGGGCTTTGAGGGATACCACACCGCAGGCTATACTGCCCTTACGGCTGTGGAGGAGGCTCCCGGGGCGGACAGTAGCTTTACCTGTTATTTTGAGATGGAGAAGGCCGCAGACATTTATGCATTTATGAGCCAGGTCCAGGGAAGCCATGTGGGGGAGACCCATTCTACTCTGCTTCGCTATTTGGGAGTCTCCGGGAACCGTCCCTTTATGGAGATGCTCTATGGACTGGCCATAATCCTGATTTTATTGATTATGACAGGGGGAATCTCCCTGGTGTACAATTCCTTTGCCATTTCCGTGAGTGACAGAACCAGGCAGTTTGGCCTTCTCACCTCCGTGGGAGCCACCCCCCGGCAGATGCGGGGCATGGTGCTTCAGGAGGCAGGCCTGGTGAGCCTTTTAGGAATCCCCCTGGGAATTCTAAGCGGCATCTTGGGTATTGGAATTACCTTAAAGCTTACCGGAAAATCCTTTTTGTATCTGTATTCGGGGAGCGCCACAGGACTGGAGCTTCATGTGTCTGTTCCGGCCTTGATTGCGGCGGCGTTCACAGCCGGGCTTACGGTGTTATTCTCTGCCTGGATACCGGCTAAGAGAGCCAGCCGCATGGCGCCTATGGATGCCATTCGTCAGGCAAAGGATATCCGGGTGCCAGGACAGGTGAAAAAAAGCGGCAAATATGCCTATCGTCTGCTGGGATTGCCGGGAATGATTGCCCAGAAGCATTTTACCCGGAGCAGACGCCAGTATCGGGCCACTATTTTCTCACTGTTTATCAGCATTGTGCTGTTTATTTCCGCCAGTTCCTTTTCCGCCTATGTGCGAAAGAGTGTGTTTCAGGTAGAAGAGGTGCCGGATTACGATATCGTTGTGTATATGAGCGGGGAGACAGAGGATATCTTCTGGCTGCCGGAACGGATTTCCCAGATGGAGAAGGTGGAGGAGAAGCTGGAAACCATGGAGCTCTATGTGCCTATTCGTGTGGACACGGATCAGGTAAATGAAGAGTATAAAGAACTGATGTTCGGAGAAATAGCGGAAACGGACACTCTGGAAGGGGAGGGCTATACGGAGCTTCAGGGGGTTCTGGTGATTCTTCGGGATGCGGATTATGAGGCATATCTTTCAGAGCAGGGGCTTTCGGGACGTGTGGATGCTCAGAGACAGGCAGTGGTGCTGAATCAGACCGGGGCTTTTATCACAAAGGAGCAGCGCTATCGGATTTATGATATTCTCAGGGAGGCAGAGGGAACGGCCCAGGTGGTTTTTACGGACTATGTGGGATTTGCGGAATCGGGTCTTGACAACCTGGAGGGAGAAGCCTATGAGGAGGCCTACCGAAGCTTTCAAAAGCCGGTGGAGATATCCCTGGGAGCTCTGGTGACCAGGGCGCCTATGGGGCTCTTTACCAACTATGGGGGCCGGTTTGGGCTGGTGGCCCCGGAGAGCCTGATTTCGGAGCTCATGGGAGACCTGGTGGAAGATTATGGTGGCAGGTGGCAGATGTATCTTAAGAGCCAGGAGCACCGGGCTGTGACGCAGGAAATTGAGAACCTGATTGAGACAGAGGGATCGGGAAACGGGATCTTTGTCTTGGATGCCACGGAGGGCGTACAGGCCCAGAGGAGTATGCTGTTTACAGTGGATGTGTTTACCTACGGGTTTATTATTCTTATCTCTCTCATTGCGGCGGCCAATGTGTTTAATTCCATTTCCACAGGATTTTTGCTCCGTCGCCGGGAGTTTGCGGTTCTAAGCTCTGTGGGAATGGATGCCAGGGGAATGGGACGGATGCTTCGGTTTGAGTGCGTGCTGTACGGATGCAAGTCTTTGCTGTACGGGATTCCCGTGTCCGTGCTGGTGACCTACGGGATTTACCGGGTGGTGGCGAACAGCATGGATACCCGGTTCTTTATTCCTGGGGCCAGCATTCTCATCGCGATCTGCAGCGTGTTTGCGGTGGTGTTTGCCACCATGCTGTATGCCAGGGGGAAGCTTAGGAAGGAGAATCTCATAGACAGTATCCGCCGGGAGAGTGTCTGAATAAAAGGGGAAAAGAAGGGCTTTCGTCATGGGAGATGGCGGAGGCCTTCTTTTGGTTTGGTGGTTCTTTTTCTGCAGATTGTAATTCTGTTGAAAAGAGGGTATAATTGATGATAGAAAAAGTATGAGGAGAGAAAGCTTTGCAATACAGAATCTTAGTGGCCGAGGATGACAGGAGTCTCAACCAGGGGATTCGCCTGGCTTTGCAAAGGGAAGAACTGACATTCGATTTTGCCTACACTCTGGAGGAGGCGCAAAGGCTCTGGCAGGAAAAGAATCCGGATATGGTGCTTTTAGATGTAAATTTTCCCGACGGAAGCGGCTTTGATTTTCTCCGGGAGCTGCGCCGGTCCTCGAATATTCCTGTGCTGGTGATCACGGCCAACGATATGGAGATCGATGAGGTGACCGGGCTGACCCTGGGGGCGGATGATTATATCACAAAGCCTTTTAGCCTGATGGCTCTCCGGGCCCGGGTGGAAAACATCCGGAAGAGGACCGTAGGCTCCCAAAGGCAGCTCTATGAGGCGGAGGGCTACCGGTTTGACTTTGAAAAACTGGAGTTTTGGGTGGAGGGGCAGGTAATTCCCCTAAGCGCGCCGGAGCAGAAGCTTCTGCGGCTGTTTCTCTCCCATGTGGGGCAGACCTTGCCCAGAGAGATGCTGTCAAAGAGGGTCTGGATGGATGGAGCGGAATATGTGGATGAGAATGCCCTGTCTGTCACAGTCAGCCGGCTGCGGAAAAAGCTTGAGATTCGGGGAAAGGGAAGTCCCATCAGCACGGTTTACGGAGTGGGGTATGTGTGGAGATGGGCCAGGGAGGAAGCATGGGAAGAGCCGATAAAATAATTTCCCGGCTGGATGCAATGCTAACCGATGCCATCAATGGTTCCTTTATAGAGGCAAGCTATGATGAGACGGAGCTTTCCCGGCTGGAGAGTAAATTTCGCCAGTATCTCACAGGAAAGGAGATGGCTGGGGAGCGGGTGGAGCGGGAGCGGGCGGCCATCAAGGAGCTGGTGACCAATATCTCCCATCAGACCAAAACGCCTGTTGCCAATATCTGTCTCTATTCGCAGCTTTTGGAGGAGAGAAGCACGCCGGAAATGCTTCCCCTGGTGGAGCAGATTCGTCTCCAGGCGGACAAGCTTGATTTTCTCATTAAAATGCTTACAAAAATTTCCCGGCTGGAAAGTAATATGATAGAGCTAAAGCCTCAGATACAGCCTGTGGCACCCCTGCTTGTGGGGGCTGTCCAGGAGGCGCAGGGACAGGGAGACGCGAAGGGGATTCTTATCCGTGTGGAGGGTGAGGAGGAAGGGCTCATTGGGGAAGAGGCTTTCCGGATGGACAAAGCAGATGATGTGGCCGGGAGCTGCGCCTATTATGACCTTCGCTGGACCGGGGAAGCCTTGGGGAATGTGCTGGACAATGCGGTGAAGTATTCGCCGGAGGGCGGCACGGTGACGATTTCCCTGCAGGCCCTGGAGATGTTTGTGTGCATCCGCGTGGAGGATGAGGGCATGGGGATCCCGGAAGAGGAGACTGCCCGGATTTTTGAGCGTTTTTACCGGGGAAAGCGTGCCGTGGGACAAGAGGGAAACGGAGTAGGACTGTATCTCACCCGTATGATTCTTCAGCGGGAGCGGGGCTATATTAAGGTGTCCCCGGGAAAAAATGGCGGGAGCTGCTTTTGCATTTATCTTTCCAAGACAGGATAAAGGATTCTTGCAAATCTGTTAGATTTCAGAAAGGCTCTGGAAAGAATGATCTGGTATAGTCTGTTTATGCAGGGAAAAGAACTGTATAAGCAGACTTTTTTACTTTACAGGAAATGGGGTCCTGTAGAGCAAAAGTTCTCCGGGGGATGACAGGAACGGCAGACGGGAAAGGAGATCCGACATGGAAATTTTGAGAACAGAGAACCTGAAGAAATATTACGGGGAGGGGGATACCTGTGTAAAGGCCCTGGATGGGGTGGACTTTGGGGTGGAGAAGGGAGAATTCGTGTCCATTGTGGGTACCTCTGGCAGCGGAAAATCCACCCTCTTAAATATGCTGGGAGGATTGGATCGGCCCACCTCCGGCACGGTTATGGTGGATGGAAAGAGTATCTTCTCACTCAAGGAGGAGGCTTTGACCATTTTTCGGAGACGGAAGATTGGTTTTATATTCCAGAGCTATAACCTGGTGCCCATTCTCAATGTGTATGAAAATATTGTGTTGCCCATTGAGCTGGACGGTAACAAGGTGGATAAGAAATTTGTGAAAAGCGTTATGGAAACCTTAGGGCTGACGGAGAAAATCCATGCACTTCCCTCCCAGCTTTCCGGAGGTCAGCAACAGCGGGTGGCCATTGCCCGGGCCCTGGCCTCTAAGCCGGCCATTGTGCTGGCGGATGAGCCCACGGGAAACCTGGATTCCGCCACCAGTCAGGATGTGCTGGGGCTGTTAAAGGTAACCGGGGAGCGCTTTGGTCAGACCATGGTGATGATTACCCACAACGAGGAGATTGCTCAGATGGCAGACCGCATTGTGCGCATGGAGGATGGGAGGCTGGGAAGGCCGGTAAAGGGAGGTGTATCCCATGCGTAAGGTGAGAAACAACCTGGCAGTAAAAAGGCTGGCCAAGAAAAGCTTTCAGGGCAGCCGCACCCGAAATATCATTGCAGCCCTTGCCATTGGATTGACAGCTATTCTCTTTACGGCAGTTTTTACCATCGGACTGGGGATTCTTGAGAACACCCAGAGGAGCAGCATGCTCCAGGCTGGAGGCGATGCCCACGGAGCCATTAAGAATCTTACCCAGGAGCAATATGAAATCCTGGCAGAGCATCCCTCCATCCGGGAGTGCGGCCGGGATATTGTAGTGGCCCATGCAGTGGAGAACCCGGAATTTTTAAAGCGCCATGTGGAAATCCATTGTCTGGACAAAAACCTGTATCCCCATTGGTTTGTGGAGATCCTGGAGGGAGAGGAGCCAAAGACCGAGGAGGAGGTTCTGATGGACCAGAAATCCATGGAGCTTTTAGGGCTTCCGGCCAAAGCCGGTGTTTCCGTCACCCTAAAGCTGCGTGTGCATCCGGGAAGTGAGCCCATAGAGCGCACCTTTACCGTGAGCGGGGTGATAAAATCTGCGGAGGCGATGAGCGTGGGCTTTGTGTTTGTGCCAGAGGCATACGAAAAGGCTTATGCTAAGGAGCTGGCGCAGGGACAGGAGGAGGCCTACAGCTCCACAGGGAAGATCACCATGCACGTGATCTTTGCCAATTCCAGGAGCATTCAGGAGAAGCTTAACAAAATCATTACGGACAGCGGCTTTTCCCTGGATGAGGCTTCGCCGGATTACATCGAATCCAATGCCAACTGGGCGTATCTGTCTGACGGAGCGCAGAGTGACCCGGCGACGACTGCAGGCGTGGGGGCGTCTTTGATCTTAATAATAGTGACAGGGTATCTGATTATTTACAATATTTTCCAGATCTCCGTTGTCCGGGAGATTCGCTACTACGGTCTTTTGAAAACTATCGGCACAACGGGAAGGCAGATCAAGAGAATCCTTCGCAGGCAGGCCTTTTGGCTGTTTTTCCTGGGGACCCCCTTAGGTCTGTTTCTGGGTTATCTGAGTGGAAATATTTTTCTGCCCCTTGTCATGAGTGCAGGCAGCTCCAGAGACAGGGAAGAGCTCCTGGTTTCCGCTCATCCCTGGATTTTTATAGGGGCAGCCCTGTTTACTCTGGGTACGGTTTTGATTTCCCAGTGGAAGCCGGGGCGCATCGCTGCAAGGGTATCCCCGGTGGAGGCGCTTCACTACACAGATCAGACAAAAAGACATAAAAAACCAAAGAAAACCACAGACGGAGGGAAGCTTTCCCGCATGGCCTTTTCCAATCTGGGCAGAAATAGGGGGCGGACGGCCGTGGTGATCGGTTCTCTTTCCCTGACCCTTGTGCTTATGAATACCCTCTACACCTTTACCAGCTCTGTAGACAGAACTGGTTTTCTGTCAAAGATGATTCTGTGCGAGGATCTTATCGGAAATGCCCAGCTGTGGAATTATCGGTATTTTGTGATAGATGAACAGACGGCAGAGGAGTGTTCCCTTTCGGAGAGTTTTATTGCGGCTTGCCGGCAGCAGGAGGAATTTTCGGAAGGGGGAAGAATCTATATGCATCAGGCCGGGGCTTACCTGCCTGTGGAGAGCTGGGAGATCCCGGACTATATTCCCAGAAATGAGGAGGGCGTTCCCGGAACCTGGTATTCCTTTGGCTTTCAGCCTCTGGCCGGATACGACACAGGTGCATACACGGTGGCCATTCACGGCATAGAGCCCTTTGTCCTGTCTAAAATGACGGTGACGGAGGGAGAGACGGACCCGGCTAAGATCTGGGAAAAGCTAAAGACAGGGAAATACCTTATCTACAGCGTTCAGGTGGATGACAACAGCCTTGTCATAGAGGATGGGGTAAAGCACCACGCGGGAGATAAGATCACTCTGACCTACAGGGACGGAGGTCCCACAAAGGAGTATGAGATCCTTTCCGTGGTAAAAAGCCACAACTTTAGTCTCACCAACCGCTCCACCCAGCAGTTTTCCTATTATATTACTGCAGAGGAATTTAAGGAAAATCTTTCCGATGCCTATCTTATGAGCTATCTCTTTGATGTAAAGGAGGGAGGGGAGGCGGCCATGGATGCATTCCTGAAGTCCTACACGGAAGAGGAGGAGCCTTTGATGTCCTTTGAGTCCCGAAGCACCTATGAGGGAACCTTCCGGGAAATGCTGGGAAGCGTTACCCTGGTGGGCGCGGCTCTGGCGGCTGTAATCGGCCTTATCGGTCTATTGAACTATATCAATGTGATTCTCACCAGCATGACCACCCGCAAACGGGAGTTTGCCATGATGGAGGCTATCGGCATGACCAAACGCCAGCTGGTGGGCATGCTCACGGCGGAGGGGCTGTATTATTCCCTTCTTACCATTGTATGCTCCCTTGCGGTAGGCGCTCTGTTCTCCCTCACCATAGTCAGAGCCATTGGAAACGGGATATGGTTTGTTCACTACCGCTTTACGCTGTGGCCCTTAGTTCTGGCCAGCCCTGTGCTTCTGCTTTTTGGGGCGCTGATTCCACGGGTGGTTTATGGGCTTCAGAGAAAGAAGAGCATTGTGGAGGAGATTCGGGAGTAGGAAATTGACGGACAAAAAAGACAGATCACCTGACCATCAGATAATCAGCATTTTCCTGGTATATTCATGACAGAAGGGGGTGCCAAAGCGGTTGGTCACCACAGATTCATAGACATGGGCGGCAAAGACATCCTGCCGGAACAAAGCCAGGAGCTCCTGGGGAGGAAACAGGCCCGGCCCGAAGGAGGGTGTGGCATTTATCAGCTCCTGCCCGTGAGAGGCGCGGCTTACAATGGGGATTCGGGCGGATTGCTTGAGAAGGCCCAGGAGAGGCCGGCTCTCCCGGCGAAAGCCCAGAATCTTTGCGTACACCGGGTAGCCCAGCTCCTTTCGACGCTGGGAATCCTCCTTTCGATCCATCAATAGCAGATGGCAGAGGGCCCGGGTAATGCGGGTGTGGGTCAGCTGCCGGGTTTTTAGGAGGGAGGCAAAGGAGGAGGCGGACTGAAACTGGGGCAATAGGCGCCGGATCCGGGCGGCCAGATCGGGAGAAACATCCGTATAGGCCGTGAAATCCTCCTGAGAGAGGCTTAAAAGCCTGTAATGGAGGAGGGCAGAAAAATCGTCCCAGTCCAGGGGGCCCTTTTGTTCAAAATAAGCCTTTAACACCCGGCCGGCTCCCGGAGGAAGCTGATGAGAAACTGCAGAAAAGCCCTCCCGGGCAATGGCCCGGCGAATGGCGCTGGCCGAGGCCAGCTCCCGGGACAGAGACAGATCGTGATAGGCGCTTCCTTTTCGTCCCAGGGTCCAGGGGCGTATGGGGCTGTCAAGAAGCTCCAGAGCCTTCAGATACTCGATCCCAAGGATATTATTGGGCTGACTCAGGACATTTTTTCCGGACAGGGAGGCTCCGGAATGGGCCAGATATGCCTCCAGAGCCATGCTTCTGGCCAGGGGAAAGGAATACCCCTGGCGTAGGAAGGTTTTCAAAAGGCCCCGGTATGTCTCGGGTTCCCGGGCTAGAACCTGTGCGTAGGAGGACAGAAGAGACAGATCCCCGCATTCGCTGCCAAAGCACAGGGCATGCACGCTCCCCAGACCGTCCAAAAGAGACATGGCTCCAAAGGCAAAGGTTTCCGCGCTGGCGCAGGCATAAGCCACAGGGAGCTCCAGCACCAGATCCGCCCCCTCGGCCAGGGCCATATGAGCCCGGCAGTATTTATCCGTAAGGGAGGGTTCCCCTCTCTGGACGAAATCCCCACTCTGAACCACAACAAGATAATCAGCCCCGGTTAAAGCCCGGGCCTGGGCCAGATGATAGGCGTGTCCCTTGTGAAAGGGATTGTATTCTGCAATGATCCCTGTGATTTTGATTCCCATTTTCAATCCTCGTTTGAGATGCAGCTTTCAGCTGCGTTATTTTTCCCGTCTGCCCGTCACCAGGGAGGCCAGGGCCAGAAGGGCCAGCACATTGGGCAGAACCATAAGCTGGTTAAAGGTGTCCGTAAGCTCCCACACCAGATCGTTGGACAGGCAGGAGCCCAGAAAGACAAAGACCACGGCCAGCACCGAGTAAATCTTTACGCCCTTGTCACCAAAGAGATATTTTACATTGATCCGCCCAAACAGGTTCCAGCTGATAATGGTGGAGAAGGCGAAGAACAGCAGGCA
>CANPIM010000089.1 GCA_947574135.1 uncultured Lachnospiraceae bacterium | reverse complement strand
GACGATAAGGTAGATAGGGCAGAGGTGGAAGTGCAGTAATGTATGGAGCTGACTGTCACTAATCGGTCGAGGGCTTGACCAAAAGAGCTTAAGAGCGGAATCCGAGTGAATGCGAGAAAGCGAAAGGAAGCGTGAACTTAAGCACACGTCATAGGAAAGAGCAGGTATGTCAGGAGATAATTCAGTATGTAATTTTGAAGGTGTATAAAACTTCCAGGAGATAGACTGCCTGGAAGTTATTTTTTACTATAAGATAAAAAGGGCTGGCAGTTAAAATCTGCCAGCTCTTTGACTGTTATAAGACCCCAGGGATCTCTATATTTAGCTGTTGAGCCATAGCATCCGCAATAATCTGGTGATCCTCATGATGATGCATACCAGACACCAATACATGGGCCCAGGGAGCCGTATTGTTTGCGGGAAATACGGGAATGCAGCCGCCGCAGGCGGCAAAGTTGTCGGGGCGCTGGAGCCAGCCGGCTGGCTGATGCCCCACCTTTGCCTCCACATAGGAGCGCAGGGAGCTCATGCCTGTCATGCGGGAAACGGCCAGCTTTCTGTCCATCCACCAGTCATTCTCCGAGGATGTACCGGCCATTTTATAGGAAAAAATGGTCATTCCGTCCTCCACAATGCGAATTGCAGCGGGTTTTTTGTAGTTATCCTGAGCTAACTGCAAAATTTTCAACCCCAGCGCTAGGGCGGTTTCCCTGGTAAATGCAGAGTAGTGCAGGAGTTTTTCCTGTTCGGCCAGAATAGAAACCCAGGATTCCTCCCAATAGATATCCTTCACAATAGCATTCCTCCTTCATAAGTAAGCGATATAAGATTATTGTATTGAATAGGAGGAGATTTGTCAAATCCTATCAATAGTGGAAGGAAGCATTTTGTTTACCAGCTTCTCGCTTCTGGGAAGGAAAAATCCAGCCACCGGTCCTACCAGACAGGCACACACAATGGTGCCGATTCCAAAGGAACCCCCCAGTAAAAAGCCCACAAGGACAAAGCAGGCGTCCACGAGCACACGCACAATGCTAAATTTGAAAGGACCTTTGTCACTGATTACAAGGGCTACCAGATCGTTGGGCCCGGTGCCTGCGTCTGATTTGATTACAATCGTCATGCCGAAGGCCAGTATCACACAGCCGGTGGCCAGAATGGGAAGTTTTACCCAAAGAGACCTTTCTGTGAGAGAGAGAAAGTCCAGCAAATATGTAAAAAAGTCAATAGTCGGTCCTCCACAGACCATGCAGAGGAGAGTTCCGATTTTAATATAGCTTCTGTCAATAATTAGGAGCACCAGAATAATGGAAAAGCACATGGCAATGTGGGTATAGCCGTGGGTGAGCCCTTTCCAGGGAATGAGCTCCCTGGCGGTGCGGAAAATTCCCTGTACCAGGACATTAAAGGGATCCGCACCTAAGTCGGCCAGCAGAAATAGGGTGACACCCAGATGGGCAACGGTAAGTCCTGCCAGCAAAATAAGAAGTCTAAGCAAGGTTTCTTTTACAGATCTATTCATCATACATGCTCCTTATACAACGGCTTCCGTGGCCATTGTCCTTTTTTACCCTTGGATAACACAAGCTGTATTAAGTATACACAAAAATTTTCAAAGCTACAACCATATGTTGGGAAATAATTCTGTATTATCTGCTGAATTTTGTAGGATTTTTTCTTGACGCCCCCTTCAGATTCTTATATAATAATTATTGACCAATAGTCATTAATTGTTTCAGAAGGGGGAGTATCCATGAAAGAGAAGCTGTTTACAAAAAATTTTACACTCCTTGTGCTGGGACAGGCCAGCTCTTTGTTTGGCAATTATATATTAAGGCTGGCTCTGTCCATGTATGTGCTGGAGATCACAGGTTCTGCGTCCATATTTGCCGGTATCCTGTCTGTGGCAACGGTGCCTACCATTTTGTTGTCGCCCCTGGGAGGGATTCTGGCGGATCGAATGGACAGGCGGAAGCTTATGGTGGCCCTGGATGCCCTGACCGGAATATGCGTTTTATGTGCGGCAGTCCTTTTGCAGAAGGGGCAGGGGCTTTCTGTAATCTGTGTGCTGCTGGTGGCCCTTTCTGTTCTTGGGGCCTTTGAGACGCCCACAGTGCAGGCCTGTATTCCCCAGATGCTCACAGGCGATAACATTATCCGGGGAAATGCGGCGGTGAACCAGGTGGCCTCTCTGTCCTATTTGACGGGACCGCTTCTGGGCGGTATGCTGTATGCGGCATTTGGTCTAAGGCCGGTGATGTATACAAGTGTTGACTGTTTCTTTCTGACAGCATTGCTTGAGTGCTTTATAAAGCTGGGATATAAGCCGGGAGGATATTCCGGAACGGCTTTGTCCATGGTGAGGCATGATTTTCTTTCCAGCATCCGATTCATAACACAGGAGCGAAGAGAACTATTAAAAATGCTTTTGTTCGTCACGCTTTCCCGCTTTTTTGTTATGGGGGTTACGCTTATTGGCCTGCCCTTTCTTGTGCGGAACCTTCTTGGGCTGGATGCAAAATATTATGGCGGGGCGGAGAGCGCGCTGGCCGTTGCCACCATACTGGGGAGCCTTGGAGCCGGGCTCCTCACTGGAAGGCTGAAAACCGGTAGGCTGTCCTGGATTCTGGGGGCTATTGGCCTTTGTATGATTCCGGCAGGCGTCGTATTTCTTTTTCCCGTGGGTGTGGCTGTAAAATATGCAGTTCAAGTGGCCTCTTTTGCAGGTATGCAGGTGGCAGTCAGTATTTTTTCCATTTTTGCCGTGTCTCTCATCCAGCAGAATACGCCAAACCATTTGCTGGGAAAGGTAATGGCCTATACCTCCGCCATTACCATGTGCGCCCAGCCAGTGGGGCAGATGGCATATGGATTTTTGTTTGACGAATTTCGGGAGGCCGTTTCTCTCGTCCTGCTTCCTACCGGTGTGGTGGTGTGTGGGATTGGCCTGAGCTCCCAGGGATTTTTTCGAAGATTGGAAAAAGGAAGCTTAGAGCAGGCGGGAAGTATGAAGCAAGCATAGAAGTATGGGGGAAGTATAGAAGTATGGGGGAAGCATAGAAAATCTCTTGTGTTTTTCCTCTATATCTGCTATGATAAATACGAGGTGATCAGTATGGAATTATCAGGATTGGCGATGGCTATATCCAATAGTAGCCTGGGGGCAAATATTAGTATGGCCCTTATGTCCAAGGTATTGGATACGGCCCAGGAGGCGGGAGATGCCGTCATAGAGATGATGGAGGCCGTGGTTCCCACGTCCCCGGATCTGGGGCAGTATATTGATATTCGCGTGTAAGCTTCAGGGCGGCGAATAGCAGGGCATGAGGATGTGCCTGACATATGGTAGAAAAACAAAAAGGGACTGTTGCAAGTCCCTCTTTTGTGTGGAAGGAAACCCGGGGGAGAGGAGGCCCGGCGCAAAGGCCTGGCGGGTAGCAGGGCCAGGCAGAAGGATTTTCAGCGGAAGTTAGCCTGGATTTTCACATCTGTGTCCTCCAGATATACCTGAATGGTTTCCTCCTCGGGGCTGCCCTCCTGGAGCCTGGCGCCGGAGATTTCCCAACCTGTAAAGCTGTGTCCCAGGGAGGGCTCAGCCGTCAGAGTCACCGGATAATCTGCGTAATACTGTCCCTGCCAGGAGCCCTCCGACAGGTCCGGGGAGAGGGTATTCAGATGAATGACACCCGCCTTTGGATCCTCCTGTGTCAGGGTAAGAGTGCAGAGATTTCCTTTAAGCTCCAGGTAATCGGCCATCTGCTTAAGGACTATATCCCGCCGTTCCCGGAAAAAGAAGCGGATAATCTCGGCCTGCTCCCTTGCGGGCCGCTCTGCTTCGTTAAGGTTCCAACGGGCCTCCTGGGCCTTGTAAAGGGGCTCCCAGGCCTCAAGAAGGCTATCCAGGAGAAGGGAGACCCGTTCCGGTTCAAAGGTTTCGTTGGCCATATCCAGAAGGGTTACTGTCAGCTGCTGGCGGAAGTCCACATTTTCCAGCAGATAGCAGGTAGGGGCAGAATCGCAGAAATCTAGCATAGAGTTGTGATAAAAGGCCGGCTCCAGAGCATTGGTTTCCCGCACGCCCATGGAGTCATCCAGGTCGTAGAGTATCCAACGCCAACGCCCGTCCCCATAGAGGGAGGGATGAGAACCGGGAAGGCTCTGCCAGGTAAATACATTCCGGCCCAGGGGCAGCGTATCCGTGTTGGCGATAAAGATATTGATGCACAGCCAGTCTATATAGTTCTGTATATCCAGCTGCTCTGTTATGGACTGGTAGGTGGCCGGATTGGACAGATCTTCGGTCTCTATCTGGTGGAGCAATGCTTCAAAGCGGGAGAAATCCTCCACCTCCCCCTCCTGGACTTCCTCAGAATTTTTAATCAGCAGGGTCTCATCCGGATCTACGTCGTAGCGATCTTTAAGCAGGTCTGCCGAATATTTTTCCATAAAATAATACATGCCCCAGTATTCCCCGTTTAAAAATACCTGACAGGGCATATAACGCTGCCCAATGGCTTGGCGGTCCTCCACCAGGGAGAAGATAAATACCTTGGAGAGCTTTTGAGCCCCGTTGAGGATCAGGCTGGAATAGGAAATCCCGCTGTCAAAAAATACGGGAGGAAAGGTGTTGTCACCGTAGCGGGCTCGGGCAAAAAGGGTAAAGCTTTTCTGTGGGAAGCTTCGGGATTCATTGCCGTGAATACGAATGCCGCAGTCCTGGGACAGAGAGAGGTGTCCGTCTGGGGCAAACATTTCCAGGTGAACCCTTCGTTCCGTCTCCGGACCCCGTTGAAAATAGTTGGTGTATTCCCGCAGAGTGATCCAGTCCGTATTTTCCGTAACAATGCCTTCCTTCAGAGCTTCCTTGTAGGAGGCGCCGGGAACATAGATGCCTAAGGTATCGTCAAAGAAAAGCCCCGGATCCGTGGTGAGGGAGAGAATGGCCGTATTTTCATAGCCATCCTTGTGATCAAAGTCCAGAAAAAAGGTGGCGGTGGTGGGATTGCTGTAATTTCCCTCCGGATCTATGGCAATGGCTCGCACCACCACAGCCTTGTCCACAGGCTCCAGGGGAGGCAGATAGGAGGGCACGGTTCCCACAGTAAAATCTTCCCGGGAGGCATAGAGATTATCCCGGGAGGAGGGATCGGAAAAAAGGAGGGGCTCCGTATAGAGAAGGGAGTCCTGTGTGGGAATGCTGCCGTCCAGGGTATAGTGGATGGAGGCATTTTCCGGTCCGACCATAGCCAGAACCAGAGAATCCTCATAGAAGCCGCTGTCCCGGGAAAAAACCGGGGATTCCAGAGCCAGAGTTGCCGTGTCGTTGGGAAGCCCGGGAGAGGGACGCATGGGGGCAAAGGCATTTTCCATATGTTCCGTGCGGGCGTACACCGTGTCCGGCTGAAGCTCCGGGATTTGTACCATATCCACCACATATCTGGTGGAATCGTCGCAGTATCCCAGAGCCAGCGTTTCCCGGGGAGAGAGCTGGAAGGGCACATTGAGAGCATTGGGCGGAGCATCCTTTCTGTCCTTGACAGCATAGATCAAAAGATATTCCCCGGGTTCTATGGATATATGGGAGGGAAGGGGATGCTCGTAGAGTTCATGGACATCATCCCAGAGACAGAAGCCCTCCAGAGAAATGGTCCGATCTGAGGGATTGTAAAGCTCAATATAATCCTCGTAGGTGGTGGAGGCCCCAGCCGTGGTGCCTGAGTTGGCTGAACAGACCTCACTGATCTCTAAGGTTAAAGCAATGGGAGGACTGGAGGGAATGCCAGAGGCCTGCCGAACCCCGGAGTTTGAAAGATGGGAGGCGCCAAATAGTACAAAAGCGCCGGCCAGCAGCAAAAGGGCCAGGGAGAGGTTGCGACGGTTATAAAAAGAAGGCTTCATAAAGGTTCTCCTGTGTCAGATATGGGATTCTCCAAATAAGGAGAATCCCACAGGCTTTTACGAATTTGTGCAATTACAGTGTAACACATCCGGAAGCTTCGCCGTTTATTACATAATAGGCAGCAGTTTCCTCTGGCTTTATGTAGATATGCAGGCTTTTGATATCCTTAATTTTCTTGCCGCCAGCTAGCCACGCGTCTTTAATCTTCTGTATGATGTCATTCTCTTCATACTGGTTTCCAGCATATTCCACAGTTACATTTGTTTTCATAAATAAACACTCCTCTCATTTCTGGTGGAAAACACCGTTACTTATCATATACCTATTTCAGGAAAAATGCAAATATTTTACAGAAATTCTTTTTTGCAGGCAAAGAGAAAAGAATCCCCCTCTTTGAAGAGGGAATCCCCCTGGAAAATCTTGAAAAATATGATATATTCCTACGACTGAATTGTACGCAAAAAGGATTCCACCTCTTTATTAAAAGGAATGTATTTTTTATTTGCAATAAAGTGATTGCCTTCCATAATCGATAATTTTGCATTCGGTATATGTTTGGCAATCTCTTTTGTATGGGATTCCTTAATCATATCGTGTTTTCCGCAGATTACCAGGGTGGGGGCTGTTATTTTTGACAATTCGTCCAGTGCAATATGCGGTTCGTTTACCATTAACCCCAGTATTTCTGCATTCTTTTTTGCGGCAGGCGATTTTTTAGCAAAATGTTTTGCTATTTTGTATCCTATTTCGATTGGAATTTGCGTTGCTCTTTTTACTCCCTTTGGATTTAGGTTTCCGCCGTTTAATATCAATGCCTTTACCTTATCCGGATACTTGATTGCAAATTTCATTGCAATATTTGCTCCATCTGAAAAACCCAAAATAACTGCATTTGAAATTTCCAGATCTGCCATAAAATCATATAAGTCACAGGAAAACTGTTCTATAGTAAAGGGCTTGGTACCTCTTGGAGATTTGCCGTGCCCCCGGGTGTCTAAAGCAATGACTCTGTATCTGTCACTGAAATAATCCAGTTGGTTCTTGAAATAAGAGCCATCCTCTCCGTTTCCGTGTAAAAGGATAAAAGGCTCTTTGATTCCTTTTTCTTCATAATATAAAGCTATACTCATTTTGCACTTCCTCATAAAATTTCCCTGGATATCCTTGATTATAGAATATTTGCCTGCAGCTGGCAATGCATATTTTTAGGCTTGTCTTTTATGGAGACATATTTACAAAAAGGGAGAAAGAAAAAGAGTGACAAAAAAATACCCAGGGGGTAGAATAGAAGTATACGACAGAAGAAAGCGGGAGGGCATCATGAATATAAAAACACTGACACTTTCTATTGATGAACTGTGGGAGGAGCTGTGCAGGCACCAAAATGAAGAATTTTTAACGGCAAAGAAGCTTCCCTTTACCTATACCATTAAAGGGGGAGAGATGTTTGTTGACCGGAGATCCAAGTCCATTACCAAGGCCACCTTTGCCAAGGCCCTGGACAAAATTAAGGAAAACCCTGAGAAAATCACAGGCCCCAAGGCTCTGAACGTGTTTGGCGCCCCCTATATTCTCGCTATCCTGCGGGGATTGCCAGAAGAGTGAAGGGATAAAACGGACCTCTCAAGGGGAGAAAACCGTCAGGCCTTGTCAATAACGGCAGAGGCTTCCAGGGCTTTTTCAAGAATATAGCGGATATCCGTAGGGATAGACAGGGCTTCATCCAGATGAAAGGGAACATGATCCAGAAAGGCATTGGACAGCTGGTAGACGATGGATTGAGAGTCTGCCTGCTGATCGGCCAGAATCTCTCCGTTGATGCGCATATCAGCGGTACTGGTTTCCTGCCCCAGGCTCATGCTCATAAGCATTTCCAGCATAATGCCAAAGTGCTCCTCATCCCAGGCGGACAGATACATGCATTTGCAGAGCCCCTTGCTAAAAAAGGGTGCGTCCCCATAGCAGTCCAGAAGCTCCTTAAATCGGGTTTTGTGCCAGGAATCCTGAAATAATTTCTCGTTGTCAAGGGCATTGACCCACTGATCCTTCCAATTCATTATGATATCCTCCCTCGTAAACCTGGCCGGCAGAGGAGCAGGTTCCTCTGTTTCTCGGTGGTATGAGAAGAGTATATCCAAATTTTGGATGGAATGCAATCCTAATTCAAATTTTGTTTTGAGGTGGCAAAAGATGTAAGGGATATGAAATATCATACACAAGGTTCTGTTTATGCTGTTCGTCTGGTGATGTAAAAAATCTTTGGAATATATATACTCCTTTTTAATGATAGGCAAAAGCACCCTTTATTTTCTCCGCCATACCCCAAACAGGCTTTTCTTGTAATGCTTCAGAGCCTCCATGGCTGGTCCATAATTTCCCGCCGCTTTCAGATACTCCACGCCTTTTTCAATGTTCTCCCGTACACCGATGCCCTCGGCATACATCATCCCCAGCCCATAGCTTTTATAGGGCGAATCCTGGCTTTTCTCCAAAAATGCTTTTCCTTGCGCCGGGTTTTGCTGGCAACCGCGCCCCAGCAGATAGCAGATTCCCAGCAGATCATACTTGACATATTCCGATTCCTCATCCCTCTCCAGCCATTGAACCGCCCGCGCATAGTCCACCTCCGTCCCCCAGCCGTGAAAATACAAGCGTCCCAGCTGGCGGCAGGCATAGCTGTCATTGCCATAGCTGGCGGTTTTTTCGTAGCACTCTAAGGCATAGGGCAGATTGCGCTCCACCGCCTTGCCGTTCCAATAAATATCCCCTATGATATGCCAGCTCCAGAGATGTCCTGCCTCTGCCGCTTTCAGCGCCCAGGGAAGGGCTTCTTTATCGTTATCCTCTGTATAGGCCAGATAATGGGCATAGGCATACATCCACTCCGGGTAGCCCCGCTCGGCCCCCTGGCGCATAATGGGAACTTCCTTTCCCGGCTCCGGCGGAATGTATTCTCCCCGTCCATACTGGTAATAATGACCGTAATTCCGCCCCGCCAGTATCATGCCGCCGGAAAATGCTTTCTCAAACCAGGGGAGGCACTGTTTTATCTGCAGGCGTTTCCATTCGTTCCAGGCTCCCTTATTTGCGAAGTTACTTTCCTTTCGATCTTCAATCTCTATGATGTCCAGAAAATAATAGGTGTTCCCAATCATGTACTGGCAGAAAGCGCAGCCATTTTCGGCTTTTTCATAGATGACATCCCATGCTTCTTTTATGCTCTCAAAAGGCATGAGCTCCTTAAGCTCCGGTGTCAGCATATCCATACGCAGTGCCCCCAGAACCGCAGCGGCGCTGCCCAGGGAGATTGCCTGATGGAGCATGGCATAGGCCGCCGCCTCGTTTTCTTCAAAGGGATGGTATTCCCAGCTGTAACAGGAGCCGGAAAAGCAGCGGGAGAGGAGATAGCAGGCATCCCCGTCTCCGTCCCTGGCTGCAAGCAAGAGTGCGTCCACGGCCGCCTTTGCCTTGTGGTTATCACAGCAATAATAGAGATCCTGGGTGGCCTGATCCACCACATCGCTAAAATATTTTCCCATGCTTCTTCTCTGCCTTTCTCTTTTCTTTTTCCATCCTGGCGGTAAGATTTTCTATCTGGGCGGTGACATCCGCCCAACCGCTTATTTCTTTAAAAAAGCCCTGATCCAGATAATGGACCATCCAGAATTTCACCTGCGTCACTGTTCCTTCTTTGGCCAGAAATCGGGTGCCCCCTTTTCCTGTGTTATTGGTACACCAAATCACCATCAGGTCATTTTGAACACCAGGGAAAAAATCAAGCGCCTGTGTTCCCCATTCCAGGACTGCCTTTGTGTATTTTCCCTCATGGATGCCATCAATGGCCAGTTCCACATCTCTGGCGGAGAAAAAGGTGTGTTCATCATGCCAGCTCTCTCCAAAAATCACCAGAAGCTGACGCCAGTTCCGCATTTGGCCTTTCTGTTCTCTTTGAAGCTGCTGCCAGAAAGATTTTATGTGTTCCTCAGTCTCTTGGGTGTCGGCTTCGCTTTTCCCCAACCCAGCTTCTTCTGTATTGCTCAGAGAGTCTGGTTTATCAGAATCAGCCGCCGGCTCTGCTGCCTCAACTGTGTCTTTCGGGCTGTCCCCTCCTTCGCCCGGACAGATGCCGTCTTTCTCACATCCGGTGTCCTCTGCTTCACCAGAGCGGGTACTGTTTTCCTCCCATTCGGTGTCCTCTTCCCTGCTGCTTTCCTCTTTCCCGTTGCTTTCCTCTTCCTCGTCATATCCATTCTCTATTTTTTCCCACCCAGAAAGATCAGCGCTGCCAGTCAGGAGTTTTTCAAACCAGTCCTTGGCCTCGTCAAACTCTGCGCTTTTATGGTACGATTCATATCCGCCCTTCGATTCATCCAAAAATACTGTTAATCCAAAGAGTTGGTGATATATGCAGAAAATCTGGCTTATGTTCCCTTCCTGTACGGCAAAAGGCGGCAGGAGCTGGATTCTGAAAACACCCCCTTTATCACTTCCCATCAGGCTTTCCATCTGTTTTTGTAAAGCCTTCACCGTAACATTGGACGTCCTGTTTCCGGATGTGTCCGTAAGGATAAACTGGCTG
>CANPIM010000088.1 GCA_947574135.1 uncultured Lachnospiraceae bacterium | reverse complement strand
AAGAAACACAACAACAAACAATAAAAGAAAGGTGATTTTTATGAAGAATAGGTTATGCTGTTATAAGAATTGGGCGTAACTATTTAATTGACTTTCCCAAAGTTGATAAGTATATGGATGCTTTATCAAGTGAGTAATGGAACAAAACGCAGCAATAAAAATACCCTCTAAAGTGCTGCAACGCTAAAGAGGACAGAACATAGCCGGAGCCATGTTTTAATACAACATGATTATACCGCATCTGGCGGAAAGGAACAAGGTAATGTTGGAAAAATATTTACAACAAAATAATAATAGTTTGTCTGAAAAGAGTTGTTTTCCAATTATGGATATACTGCCAGTTGGAAAGGAAAATGCTATATCAACTGCTGATTTAGTAAAGATAACCGGATGTACTTCGCCAAGGGATTTAAATGTATTATTTAGCACATGTGGATAATCGGAATTCTCCACGTATGTATACCATGGTCGGTTATTGCAAGCCGCTGCATTGTACAGCCATTGGAAAGATACTTTTAGCTGCTATGGCGGATGAAAAAATCGCAGAGATCATGGAGGAGGCTGGTATGCCTGCTTTTACATATAATACCATCACTTCGCTGGAAGCTTTAATGGAACAGATTCACAAAATACGGCGGGTAGGATACAGTACAGAATATGGAGAGCATGCATTGGGAAGCGCATGTATAGCGGCAGCTATCCGGGGAAGGACGGGAGATGTAGTGGCGGGGTTAAGCGTGTCGGGAAAATTTTGTAATTATAATATGCAGGAAAGAGAGACGGAGGTTGCTGAAATTGTGATGGAGGCGGTCATGCTGATATCTAATAAGTTGGGGTGTTTGTAAAATAAAAAACAGTGTTGTAACTCCCCTATCAATTCTCTAGCAACGAACAAAAAATCTAACAGTCTTTTCCAAATTCCCTTCATTCGACCGCCCCTTTGCGCTCCCTCCCCGTTTCTGGAAAGCAAGGAAAGTGAGGTTATGGATATCATGATGCAGTTATATGATCAAGAAGAGATAAGGAGAGTCCATGATATGAGAATTGAACGGTTTTGTTGTGGCATTGCTGCCGAAATGGCGGTTTTATCTCAGATTTATCTCAAGTAAAATATCTAAAATAAGGATTGGAAAAAGATTGAATGGAAGGGGGCATTTTTTCAATCAAATGGCAGGTCTTGACAAATCAACCTCACTTTGTTACAATGGCGGTGTAATAAAATCGTAATAAATTGTAATAAGTGTGACACAAACACTTATTACCGGGAGGTTGTTATGAACTCAAAAGGTAAGAAAGGGCTGTTGTGCCTGACCATGTGTCTGGTATGGCTTTCTCTGTGTGGCTTCGAGGGGCTGGACATTGAGACAACGGCCGGCGTAGGTTCTTGGATGGACCAGCTTACAGGAGAGGACATCGAGGAATTTCAGATACTGGAGGAATGGGAAGATCGGGTTCTGGCCAACATCGACGACTATGTAAATGTCCGGGCGGAAGCAAATGCGGAGGCCACGGTGGTAGGTCGGTTGTTTAAGGGTGACGGCGGTTATGTGCTGGAGCGTGAAGAGGGCTGGACCAAGATTCGTTCCGGCAATGTGGAGGGCTACGTAAGTAATGATTATCTGCTCTTTGGTATGGATGCCTATGAGCAGGCGCAGCAGGAGCTTACTCTGGTGGCTACGGCTACTACCAGCGGACTCCGGATTCGCAATGAGGCCAGTATGGATTCCAAAATACTGAAGAATGTGGAAAAAGGGACAAAGCTCCTGGTAATTGAGGAAGTGCTGGCGGAGGCAGAAGAGCCGGCGGCCGATGAGGCATCATCCGAGGAGGCCCAAGAGGGAGAAGCATCCGAAGAAAGCTTGGAGGCCGGAGAGGGAACAGCGTCGTCTGAGGGAGAGACGGCTGAGGCTTTGGCTGCAGAGGAAGTTTCCGCGGAGGAGGCTCCTGAGGAAGATACGGAATTGGCAGACGGTGAGTGGGTCTGTGTGCAGTATGCGGAGGAAAAAACAGGTTATGTGGCAGCGGAATACGTGACATTACAGTATGAGCTGGGCGAAGGCATGACCATGGCAGAGATCAAGAAAAAAGAGGAAGAGGAAAAGCGGGAGAAGCTTCGGCAGCAGCTGGCGGCCTTCCAGGCTAACGGCAATGAGGTGGTGCTTCTGGCAGCCCTGATTCAGGCAGAGGCCGGCGGTCAGCCCTACGAGGGCAAGGTAGCTGTGGGAGCCGTGGTGATGAACCGGGTGAAAAGCAGCCGCTATCCCAATACGATTGCAGAGGTAATCTATTCACCGGGACAGTTTGGCCCGGCCAGCAATGGAACTCTGGCCCGATATCTGGGCGGACCATCGCCCAGCTGTATGCAGGCGGCACAGGATGCTATCAATGGTTATACCACTGTGGGTACCTACATGCACTTTCGCAGGGCAGGCTCCGACGTGGGAGGAAACAGCATTGTAATCGGAAGCCATGTGTTTTATTAAATAGGTGGAAACAGGCAGAAGGATGAGATATCCGGCTGCCTGTTTTTTGATTATTTATTATAGGATTTTAGTTTGGTCCAGAGATTGGGCAAAAACAAATAAGAGTGTGATCAATCATACAGACAGTAAAAATAAGGCTGCATGAATGGATGACACTCCATTTGACAAAGTAGTTATTTCAATCCACATATGAATTATGCTAAGTGTTTTCATATGACAAGTAGTTGATTTTGTTAATGCATTGCTTATCCTGAATAAATAAGTAGATAACAAAGATTAGAGTCTTTAGCAATGAGATCATTTGATTTAGGACTTTTAGTCGTTTCAAATTTAAAAACCAACCGCGAACATCATAGCATAGCAAAATATAAAAGTAAAGGAAAATGTTGAAAACTATTGATATTAAAAAGATAATGTGATATGATTAACAAATTAGTTGAATTAAAATCGAAGGAGAACAAATGACAAACATCGATAAATACCTAGCCCATAAAATCGAAAACAGAGAACAGACCATACAAGAGCACCTAGAGGGAACGGCCAGACTTTCCAGTCAATTTGCATCTGCCTTTGGTAAAGAAAAACAAGGAGAAATGGCCGGGTATTTCCATGATGTGGGGAAATTTTCCAAGGAGTATCAAAAGAGAATTCGGGCCCCGGAAACCACAAAGAAATGCGACCACGCTTCAGCTGGAGCCTTAGAAGCTCTTAAACGACGGCAGCTTGGCGTAGCCATGTGCATCCTGGGACACCATGGAGGTCTTTTGGATATGGGCGGAAGCAGAGACAGCAGTGAGGACTACACTATTCAGGGCCGCATAAAAAAAGGAAGAGAAAGGAAAATTCCGGATTATAACGCCTGGGAAAATGCAGATCTCCGGAAAGATTTTGCAGATGTGCCGGAAATGGATGTTTCTCAGACACCCTTTGAACGATACATAGAGGTCAAAATGCTATATTCCTCCCTTGTGGATGCCGATTTTTTGGATACGGAAACATTCATGGAGGAAAAGCAGGTTCCAAGGGGGGAATATGATACCTTGGAGAAATTACGGGAACGCCTGGAGCGCTACTTAAGAGATAAAAACTGGTTACGCCCACAGACAGGAATCAACGGCATGCGCACGGAGATTTTAGAGACTGCGGCGCAGAAGGGGAGACTGTTTGGCAGAGGAATTTATACCATGACGGTGCCCACAGGCGGGGGAAAGACGCTGAGCTCCCTGCGTTTTGCCCTGGAGCACGCGGTGGAGCATGGGCTGGATCGGGTTATCTATGTGGTTCCCTATGTAAATATTATCGAGCAGACTGCAGAAACGTTTCGAAACATACTGGGAAATAGAAATGTACTGGAGCATCACTCTCATGGAATGTCTGCGGGGGATGAGCAGGAGCTGCAGCGTTTGGAACTGGCAAGCGAAAATTGGGATATGCCTGTGATCATTACAACGGCGGTTCAGTTTTTTGAATCCTTATTTCACAACAAGCCCTCAAGATGTCGGAAGCTGCACAACATAGCGAACAGCGTGATTATTTACGACGAGGCACAGATGCTTCCGGTGAAGCATTGGATTCCCTGTGTACAAGCCTTGGAGGAATTATCCGCCTCCTGCAGGGCTACTCAGATCCTATGTACGGCTACCCAGCCGGCCATTACATTTCCCGGGAAAACAGTGCCTCTGGAAATTGTGGAGGATGTAAAGAAGTATTACGGAGCTTTCCAGAGAGTGACCTTTAAAAATGCCGGTCTGTTGTCCTTAGAGGCTGTGGCAGGAAGAATAATGGAAGAAAAGCAGGTCTTATGCATTGTGAATACAAAGAAAACAGTTCAAAGGCTGTTTCATATGCTGCCGGAGGGAGAGAAAAATTTTCACTTGACAACCATGATGGTTCCCGCACATAGAAAGGAAATATTGGAGGAGATCAAAAAAAGATTACATGAGAAAAAAGCCTGCAGGGTAATCGCCACCTCTCTGGTGGAGGCGGGCGTGGATCTGGATTTTGCTTATGTGATGCGGGAACAGGCGGGACTGGACTCTATTTTGCAGGCAGCCGGACGGTGCAATCGAAACGGAGAACGAAGCCCAAAAGACAGCATCGTGGAGATTTTTTCCCTGGAGGAGCAAATCCCGGCTTCTATGAGTCAGCAGGTGGGTGTGACGCGTTATGTTATGCGGGAGTTTGAAGAATGGGATTCCCTGAAGGCTATCGAAGCGTATTTCCAATCCTGGAGAGACCTACGGGGAAAGGAAAACCTGGATGAGAAGGAAATCATGAAAAAGGTTAACCGATATGCCTTTCGTGAAATTGCAAGGGACTTTCATCTTATTGAAAATGATACCTGCACCATCTATATTCCCTGGAAGGAAGAGGGGGAGAGGCTGATTGGCCAGCTTCGAAAAGGCCTCTATCACAAAGAGCTGCTTCGGGAGCTGGGGCGATATGGGGTGAATGTATTTGAACCCCATTACAGAGAACTGGTGGAGCGGGGGGATGTAGAATTGATCCATGGCGTGGCAGTTTTGGCAAATGGAGCTTTGTATCATGAGGACACTGGATTGGAGTTTCAGGAAAAGGAGGGGATTGCCATATTTTGCTGAGAATGGAAAGAAAATAAATGAGAATATATTTCGGTTGGTTATGGAAAGAGTACCATGCCGAAGTAGAGAGGAGGAAAACCATGTCCATAAAGTTGGAGGTTTGGGGAGATTATGCCTGCTATACGAGACCGGAGCTGAAAACAGAGCGATACACCTATGATGTGATGACGCCAGGGGCGGCGGTGGGAATCCTGGAGGCTATTTTCTGGCATCCGGGACTGCATTACCACATAGACAGAATTTATGTATTGAAGCCCATACAGTTTACCAGCGTAAGGAGAAACGAGGTAAAATCGAAAATAGCTGCTTCTGGAGTGAAAACAGCTATCAAGAAAAGAGAGCTGGAAACCTTTTATCTTAACACGAAATCCGAGATTGTACAGCGCGCAGCCACCGTGCTGAAAAATGTGCATTATGTAATTGAAGCTCACTTTACCATTGGAGAGGAGGCCAATGGAACGGACAATCCTGGAAAATTTCAGGATATTTTAAAGCGGAGGGCGAAAAAGGGCCAGTGTTATCACCAGCCTTACCTGGGAGTTCGGGAATTTCCGGCGAGATTTCGATTGTGGGAGGGCGGTCAGATTGTTACGGCATACCAGGAGCCGGAGAAGGATTTGGGAATTATGCTGCACCATATGGAATATACCCCCAGAACACTGGAGGATGGTACTAAGGTATATAATGCCGCACCGGTATTTTTCAGGGCAAAGTTGAAGGCCGGAGTGTTGGACCTGGGGGAGAGCGAGGTGCTGAGATGATTTTTTACGAGTTGGTGAAGCTGTATGAGCAGCTGGTGCAGCAGCAGAAAATAAGCGCCACTGAATGGATGGATGAAAAGGTCTCCTATGGATTAATGCTGGACAGAGAGGGAGCTGTTGTACAGCTGCTTTCCATGAAAAACGAGGCTGGAAAAGCCCGTATAATGCCGGTTCCCCAGCACCCGGGTCGGACCAGCGGAGTCCTTCCCTTTTTTCTGTGGGACAATGGAACCTACTTGCTGGGACTAGACCCAGCCGGGAAACCGGAGAAGGCAAGGGAGCGTTTTGAGGCATCTAAAAGGCTCCACCTGGATTTGCTGAAGGATGTGGATTCGGAGGCAGCCCAGGCAGTGAAAAATTTTTTCCTGACCTGGAACCCGGAAGAGGCTTTGGAGCATGGAGAGATAAAACCAGAGGCCGAGGAGCTTTTAAAAGGCGCTAATCTTGTCTTTTACTATAGAATGAAGCCGCTAACAGAGGATGAGGAAATCGTTCGCATGTGGGAATTCCATGGGAATAGGCAGGAGGAGAAAGAAACCGGGATATGTCTGGTGACAGGGAAGGAGGAACCCATAGCAAGGTTGCATCCGTTAATTAAGGGAGTGCGGGGAGCGCAGCCCAGCGGAGCTTCTCTGGTTTCCTTTAACGCTGAGGCATTTTGCTCCTATGAGCTGGAGAGCGGGAAAAATGCCCAGACAGGAGAGGAGACGGCCAGAGCCTATGGGGCGGCATTGAATTATTTGCTTGCAGACAGGGATAGAACCTTTACGGCCGGAGATGTGACAGTGACAGGATGGGTAGAGGAAGGAACCGAGGGCTATTCGGATTTGATGATGGCCATGCTAAACCAGGAGGAAACCCTCCGGGATGAGGATATTCAAAATGCACTGAAGAAGCTGGCAAGAGGGGAGAATATTACCTGGAGGGAGCAGGAGATTGATCCGGATCACCCCTTTTATGTGCTGGGCCTTTCCCCAAATGCAGCCCGTTTGTCTGTGCGGTTCTTTTTGAAAAACCGGTTTGGAGAATGGCTTGCCCATATACGGGCGCATGAGAAGCGGCTGGAACTTGTGCGGCCAGGTTACGTGACAAAACCATATCTGCCCTATTGGATGATTCTGGAGGAGTTAAAAGCGCCGGGAGGAAAGGATACCATTCCTCCTTTGACAGCGGCTTTGCTACAATCGATCTTACAGGATTCCAGATATCCGGATGAGCTTTTGTACTGCACAATCCGGCGAATCCGGGCAGACCACAGACTTAGCTGGAAGCGGGCGGCCATATTAAAGGCCTACCTGAGCAAAAACAGCACAAATCAAAAAAACAGGGAGGGATGTAGCGTGGGACTCAATACGGAAACAAACAACCAGGCGTACCTTTTAGGGAGAATGTTTTCCCTGCTGGAAAATATTCAGGAAACATCTACAGGAGGGCAGCTAAATACAACGATCAAAGATCAATATCTGAACAGCATGTGCAGCACGCCGGCCTTGGTTATGGCTCAACTCCTTAAGCTGAAGGAGAGCCATATGAAAAAACTGCGGAGAGATAAGCCAGGGTTAGCTATTACCCTGGATCAGCAGCTGATGGAAATTATATACAGGCTGGAAATCCAAATTCCCAGACAGCTGAGTCTGGAAGAGCAGGCAGTATTTATGCTTGGGTATTATCACCAGACACAGAAACGATATGAGATAAAACAGGAGAAAGAAGGTTAGAAGCCATCTTCCCAATTTAGCGTTAAGTGCAGAGGATGTTCCCCTGTTATCAAGGTTGCCATAATGGTTTAAATTTTTATTAAAAGGAGTAAAAAATGAGCGAAGTGATTAAGAATCGGTATGATTTTGTAGTTTTTTTTGATGTGGAGAACGGAAATCCAAACGGCGATCCGGATAATGGAAATGCGCCCCGGGTGGATCTGGATACGGGGCATGGCATTGTAACGGACGTATGCCTGAAAAGAAAAATCCGCAACTATGTAGAGACTGTAAAAGAAGGGGAGGCAGGCTATCAGATCTATATTAAGGAAGGGATTCCTCTGAATACAAGCGATGCACAGGCTTTTACGGAGCTTTCTATTGACGAGAAAAAGATACCGACAATGAAAAAGGAGGATCCGGAGTTAGACAGGAAAATTCGGGATTTTATGTGTTCCAGATTTTTTGATGTCCGGACCTTTGGTGCGGTAATGACAACCTTTGTGAAAGCAAATCTAAATTGTGGACAGGTTCGGGGGCCGGTGCAGTTTGGCTTTGCCAGATCTGTGGACCCGGTGGTTCCCCAGAGCCTGACTATTACAAGGGTGGCGATTACCACAGAAAAGGATGCGGAGAAGAAGAAAACAGAAATGGGAAGAAAGGAGATCGTGCCCTATGGTATGTACCGGGCGGAGGGGTTTGTATCAGCGAATCTTGCCCGCAAGGTTACAGGCTTTAGTGAGGCGGACCTGGAGCTTTTATGGGAAGCTATTTTAAATATGTTTGAGCATGACCGCTCGGCAGCTAGAGGAAAAATGGCTGTTCGGGAGCTGATTATCTTTAAGCACGATTCGGAGCTGGGAAATGCACCGGCCTATAAGCTGTTTGATTCAGTGGTGATAAAAAGGAAAGAGGCGGAGAAGCAGCCAAGATGCTATAGGGATTACGAAGTCCAGGTCCGTGAGGAAGAAATTCCGGAAGGGGTAACATGTATTCGGAGAAGCTAGCATCAGCGGAGAATATTGCCCTCTGCTCTCTGACGCAAAACAGATATAGAGAAGAAGATTACCTCATGCTGTCCGGAATTCAGCATTTTACCTTTTGTAGGAGGCAGTGGGCCCTGATTCATATCGAACAGCAATGGAATGAAAATCTGAGAACCGTGGAAGGCGCTATTTTCCATAAAAAGGCCCATGATGGCTATTCGGCGGAGAAGAGGAAGGATGTAATGATATCCAGGGGGATGCCGGTGTTTTCTCCGTCTCTTGGAGTAAACGGTATCTGTGATATTGTGGAATTTCATAGGGATGACAGGAGAGGAATTCCTCTTCATGGAAGAGAAGGACGATATTTGGTGTATCCGGTGGAATACAAAAAGGGACAGCCTAAGGAGGATGAGGCGGATATTCTTCAGCTGGTGGCCCAGGCTATGTGTCTGGAGGAGATGCTGGAATGTGAGATTTCGAAAGGATATCTGTATTACGGAGAAATTCGGCGGCGGATCGAGATACAGCTGGGGAAGGGGTTACGGCAGCAGGTGAGGGAAGCCTTTGAGGAGATGCATCGCTATTATGAACGGAGATATACCCCAAAGGTAAAGCGTACCAAAGCCTGTAATGCCTGTTCCCTGAAGGATTTATGCCTCCCTAGGCTCATGAAGAACCCATCTGCAAAAGAGTACATTTCCAAACGGATTGAGGAGGAGAAAGAGGATTGAAGAAGCTTTTGAATACACTTTATATTACCTCTCCGGAACGATATCTGTCCTTAGATGGGGAGAATGTAGTGGTTTTGTCTGACAAACAGGAGGTTGGCCGGATACCGCTACATAATTTGGAGGCTATTGTGACTTTTGGATTTACCGGAGCCAGTCCTGCTCTCATGGGTGCCTGTGCAAACAGAAATGTGGCTCTTTCCTTTTTGTCCCAGTCCGGACGCTTTCTGGCCCGGATTTCTGGGGAGGAACGGGGAAATGTGCTGTTAAGAAAGAGGCAGTATTTACTCTCAGAAGAAAAGGAAGCCAGCCTGGATATAGCAAAAAACTTTATTACAGGGAAAATATTTAATGCCAGATGGATTTTGGAACGGGCAACACGGGATCATGGGATGCGCCTGGATGTGGAGAAGCTGAAAAAAGTTTCCGGCCAGCTGAAAAATTCACTGGCGGCTATTCAGAAGTGCAAATCCATGGAAATACTACGCGGAATAGAGGGAGAAGCGGCCAGCCTGTATTTTTCCGTCTTTGACGAACTCATATTACAGCAGAAAGAGGATTTCTCCTTTCAGGGAAGGAACAGGCGCCCGCCTCTGGACGCAGTGAATGCACTGCTATCCTTTGTTTATACCTTGCTGACAAACATGTGTACAGCAGCTTTGGAAACCGTGGGACTGGACCCCTATGTGGGATTTATGCACACAGACAGGCCAGGAAGGGCCTCTCTGGCATTGGATTTGATGGAGGAGCTGAGGCCGGTGTTTGCAGATCGGTTCGTCCTTTCTCTGATTAACAAGCGAATGGTAACCTCTTCTGGATTTTTTGAGAAGGAGAATGGCGCAGTCCTCATGGATGGGGATACGAGAAAGAATGTGCTATCAGCCTGGCAGACGAGGAAGCAGGAGACCATAAAGCATCCCTTCCTGGAGGAAAAGGTGGAGTGGGGGATAGTGCCTTATACCCAGGCATTGCTCCTGGCTCGCTATATACGGGGAGATTTGGATGGATATCCGCCGTTTATGTGGAAATAGGGAAGAGCTGTTTGGCAGAAGATAGGAGAAATGTATTTTGGAGGATGGAAATGCTTGTGCTCATTACTTATGATGTAAATACGGAGACGGATGCGGGGAAAAAACGGCTGAGGCAGGTGGCAAAGCAGTGTGTGAATTATGGAAGGAGGGTGCAGAATTCTGTATTTGAATGTGAAATGGATGCGGCGAAATGCAGAGAGGTGAAGGCGATTTTAGAAGAGTTGATTGATGTGAAAAAAGACAGTCTGCGGTTTTACTATTTAGGGAATCATTATAAGAATAAGGTGGAACATATTGGAGTGAAGGAGAGTATTGATTTGAAAGGACCGCTAATTTTTTAGTGCGAACCTCAAGTGTACATGTAAAAGCCGGAGGATTCGCACTGCGGGAGGGGAAGATTTTTGTGGCTATGAGGGGGGAAAAGTAGAAAAATTAATAGTATTTTTTCTGTTTTTGGTAAAAATAGCTGGATAGTATTGGATAATAGGATGCTATTTTGGTGGTTTTTGCGGTCACCCTCCATACGGAGGGTGTGGATTGAAATTTTATTCTCGGGATGCGATAATGATTTGGCGATAGTCACCCTCCAAACGGAGGGGGTGGATGGAAATTCTATGGCGACATAGCCGCCGAGCTG
>CANPIM010000087.1 GCA_947574135.1 uncultured Lachnospiraceae bacterium | reverse complement strand
CGTTAGACACCCTGTTCATCTTCGAGAGGGGCAGCGAGCCCAAAAAGGTAAGGAAGTATGAGCTGGACAACGATACTGTCTACCGTGGCCTGATGAGGATGTGGAAGAAGGCGGAGAAAGCCGGGACAAAACCCAGGGACACGACGAAGGCAGAAGCCGGGGCGGAGCCCGGAAAGGAGGCAGTATGACAAACGAAGCCAGGATGCTCTTTACGCTGGAGGAGCGGCTTAAGATGGCGGCAGAATCTCAGGCGACTTCGCCTGAGGCAGCCGCCAGGCTGGTGCAGCGGCTTTCCGGGGTGCATACGGCATACCTTTTCTGCGAAAGCGCGAACGTAGGCATCATGGAGGAATTGACCGGCGAGTTCTGGGAATGTCTGGAGGAAAATCTGCTTCATTACGGTGGCTTCTGCCATAGTTTCCGGCTGGCGATCCAGCGCGACGATGATGTCCTCCAAAGCCTCTCGTCCGGGACGCTCAGGGTGGAGCCCCCTGCCCCCTATCAACCTGTCTGGAGTGTCCGGACAAACAATGCCCTGGTCCTGCTCGGATTGATCCTGTTAGACCATGCAAAGGGCGGGATGCGATACCGGAATATTTACCACTGTACGCGGATGAGCCTGAAGCAGTATCTGGACGCCCTGGTGGATCTGAGCTTTCAGGAGGACGGTACGCTTGATGAGGACCGGGCGGAGTTTTTCCGGATCTGGCGGGAGACATTCCTGAAGGATAACGACGGCGCCTGGTCCCTGAAAGAGGCTCTGGCGCAGATTCTACGGCGCTATATTGCCGCGTGGCAGGAGTTTGATCATCTGGATCACATTCTCCGCTGCATGGGCGCCCTCTCCTGCTATCTGGAACAGGAGGCGGGAAGGACGCTCCCGCAGGAGGAAGAGGACAGCGTCCGGCGTTTCCGGGAGGCGCTCTGCCGCTATGGCTCTGACCTGGAGGGATGGGAGTTGGTGGAGCAGGACAAGCGGTACCTGGATCCCCGCGGGTATTACTTCTCCCTGGCCTATGAATATCCGGAGGATGTGCCGGATCCCGGCAGCGGGAATGTGGCTCCGGGAACCTTGTGCAGCCAGATATTCCTCTCTGAGCGGGACTACAGTCCCGAGGCCCTGAGAAATCTGGCCGGGAAATCGCCCTCCCAGGATCTGCGGGAACTTCTGGAGATGAATATCTCTGAGGAGAGGCTTGCCTGTGCCATGCGGGAGATCAATATGGCGGTCATGAATCTGTATATGCTGTTTGTGGAGCCTTATCTGCGGATGGGGGAGTACCGCTATGAGAGGCATTTGGAATAAATCTGCGGCCGCGGGGCCATAAGATGAGTTCCCATCTTGTTGTGGTGAGAAATGCAGACCGTTGTGAGAGAAATTGCCGGACAAGTTCAGTCCGGTGATTTCCCGTTATCAGAGGAAGGCAGAGACTTCGGGGATGATTCCTTGCGCACCCCAAAGACAGATAAGGCGGATTCCGTAAAAATTGAAAATCACACGCTACAAAAAACGACAAAGAATGGCTACAAAAAAATTCACCCCTTTGAAAAAATCAGCTTGACAAAGTTAAATTTAAATAATATACTATACAAGTATTAAAAATACATAGTGGCACGCAGACAGGAATAGAAAGTGTGTATTTCTCCTCGTATTTATGGGGATTCATATAGTAAGAGTTCGGATCCCGTCTCGTGCTTTTTGAGACAGCGAAAGTTTTTAAGCCGGAGACAATATAATAGAACATGCACGAGTGGCTCAGTGGTGGAGTATCGCCTTGCCAAGGCGAGGGTCGCGGGTTCGAATCCCGTCTCGTGCTTTTAGAAAAAAGGAATCGTTGTAGGCGATTCCTTTTTATAATATACAAAAAGGGAGGACACCATGAAGATAACCACCAAACAGCTGGCGCAGACAGCTCTGTTGCTGGCCCTGTGCATTGCATTTCAAACCCTGAAATCCATTTCCGTGTATATTACAGGCCCTCTGGTAAATGCCATCCTGATCCTGGCTACCCTGGCTATAGGACCCTTGGGAGGGCTTTTGATTGCCCTTTTCAGTCCTGTGGCCGCCTTTTTCCTGGGAGCCACGCCGGTGATGAACCTGATTCCTGCTATGATGCCGGTGGTTATGGCCGGAAATAGCATCCTGGTGCTGGCAGTTTGGCTTTTGGGGAAGAAAAACCTTGTGGCCGGCCTTTTGTCTGGGTCTGTGTGCAAGGCGGGTTTTCTGTGGCTGACGGTCTGGTATGCCATCTTGCCCCTGTTTTCTCAGAACATTCCGGAGGCCAAGCGGCCGGCCATGGTGGCGGTGGTGCGGGTTCAGTTTTCCGTGACCCAGCTTATCACTGCGCTCCTGGGAAGCTTTATTGCCTGGCTGGTATGGCTGCGGCTTAAGAAGGCGGTCCGGGATTGAGGGATCCGTGGGAAATCCGGGATTGAGGGATCCCTGGGAAATCTGAGATTGAGGGATCCGCGGGAAAAGACTTGAGATTTTTCCGCTTTAATGGTACACTGAAAGGGCAGTGGCAATCTACGATTCGGAGGAAATAGGTATGAAAAAACTTACGGTAAAAAAAGGCTCCACCTGTATGGCGTGTCTGGAGTGTGTGCGTGCATGCTCGGAAACCTTCTATAAGGTTTTTGATCCGGGAAAGTCCTGTATTCAGGTGGTGGAGAAGAAATCGGTTCGCCCCATGGCCTGTCCCCAGTGCGGGAAATGTGCTCAGGCCTGTGAGGCCGGAGCCATCAAGCAGAATGCCAAAGGGGTGTATATGGTGGATAAAAAGCTGTGTACCGGCTGCGGCAAGTGCGTGGAGGCCTGTCCCTTCGGGCTGATGGTGAAGGTGGAGGAGGCGCCCACGGCATCCAAATGTATCGCCTGCGGCAAATGTGCCAAGGCCTGTCCCATGGACGTGCTGGAGGTTGTGGAGGACTAAGGGGAGAAAGTGGTATTCAAGAGCGGATACCACTTCTTTTTTGTAAGAGGGGTGTATTTTGGAAAGAGGGTATTGTCAAGGGAGGCTCTGAGGAAGTATACTAGGAGTATTGAGGCAGCAGGAGACAGCAGGAGACGGAGGGAAAAGCCAATGAGCTATGCAGATACATTGTTTATTGCCATGTGCCGGGACATTTTGGACAAGGGTACCAGCACTGAGGGGGAAAAGGTGCGGCCTCGCTGGGAGGACGGTACCCCGGCCTACACCATCAAGCGGTTTGGGGTGGTGAACCGGTACGATTTGCGCAGGGAGTTTCCGGCCATCACCCTGCGGCGCACGGCTCTTAAGAGCTGCATGGACGAGATTCTCTGGATTTACCAAAAGAAATCCAATAATATACACGACTTAAACAGCCATATCTGGGATGAGTGGGCGGATGAGACGGGAAGCATCGGAAAAGCCTATGGCTATCAGATCGGGGTGAAGAGCTCTTATCAGGAGGGGATGATGGACCAGATGGACAGGGTTCTCTATGATTTGAAGCATCATCCCTTTAGCCGCCGGATTATGACCAATACCTATGTGTTTTCTGATTTGAGTCAGATGCATCTCTACCCCTGCGCCTACGGGGTTACCTACAATGTGACCCAGGAGAAGGGGGAGGACAGGCTGACCTTAAATATGGTGCTGAATCAGCGATCCCAGGATGTGCTGGCCGCTAACAACTGGAATGTGTGCCAGTACGCCATATTGCTTATGATGGTGGCGCGAAGCTGCGGGATGATTGCAGGGGAGCTTTTGCACGTCATTGCGGACGCCCATATTTATGACCGCCACAGGGAATTTATCGAGGAGCTGATTTCCCGAAAAACATATCCGGCTCCCCGGGTATCCTTGAATCCCCGGGTGACGGATTTTTATGCCTTTACCACAGAGGATCTTGTGGTGGAGGGGTATGAGACCGGGCCCCAGATCAAGGGAATTCCCATTGCGGTTTAGGGGGGAAGCTCCCTTACCGTCCAGAAGAGGATAAGGAGGATGAACATGAATCTGATAGTGAATGTGGATGAAAACTGGGCCATCGGACACAAGGGCCGGCTGCTGGTGAGTATTCCGGAGGATATGAAGTTTTTTCGCTCGGAAACCACGGGCAAGGTGATTGTTCTGGGAAGAAAGACACTGGAAACCTTTCCCAGCGGCATGCCCTTAAAGAACCGGACCAATCTTATTCTGAGCCAGAATCCCGATTTCCAGGTGAAGGGGGCCCTGGTGTGCCATTCCGTGGAGGAAGCTCTAAAGGAGCTTAAGGCGTATGCTTCCCGGGATATTTATATTGTGGGGGGCGAGAGCATTTACCGGGCATTTCTCCCCTACTGTGATGTGGCTCATGTGACCCGTATGCGGCAGGCCTACGAGGCGGATGCCTGGTTTCCCAATCTGGAGGCAGACCCGGACTGGGAGCTCACCGGGGAGAGTGAGGAAAAGACCTATTTTAATCTGGAATTTACCTTCTGTAAATATGAGAGAAGGAAAACCCCCTAGGTTTGCAATGGAGGCAAGAGGCTTATGGCAGGCTCCCGAAAGAAAAAGCAGGACAGACGATTTTCCGGTCTGTTCACCTATGATACAAATCTAATCGTGGCCGTGGTATTTCTCACGGTCTTTGGGTTGATCATGATATACAGCGCCAGCTATTACAAGGCCAGTATGAGCGAGAGCTTTCACAATGACTCGGCGTATTTCTTAAAGAATCAGCTGAAATGGAGCCTGGTGGGCCTTGGAGCCATGCTGGTGGTGGCCAATATTGATTATCATAAGTGGCGCTATTTGGCCCTTCTGGGCTATGTGGGATCGGTGGTGCTGATTTTGCTTCTGAAAACCAATCTGGGTGTGACGGCCTATGGAGCCACCCGCTGGCTGCAGATTCCGGGTCTTGGCCAGTTCCAGGTGGCGGAGCCCATTAAGGTGGCGGTTATTATTTTTTCTGCGGCTCTTATCAGCGGAAAGGCCCGGACCATTCAGAAGTCCGGATATCTGGAGCCTATCAAGGCGATTATTCAGGTGATGCTTCCTATGATCGTGGTGTTTGTGCTTATCTGGAAGATCAGCAATAATATGAGCACGGCTGTCATTGTTATCGGCATTACCTGTGTCATGATTTTTATGATCTATCCCAGATATTGGCCCTTTTTTCTGGCGGCCGGGGCTGTGGGCATTGCAGTGACCGTTTATCTGTATGTGCTTCAGCAGGCGCCGGAGGCCTCGGAGGGCTTTCGTTCCGACCGGATACTGGCCTGGCTGGACCCTTACGCCTACGAGTCGGACAAGGCTTATCAGGCCCTTCAGGCCCTCTATGCCATCGGATCCGGGGGGCTGTTTGGTAAGGGCCTGGGAAACAGCATTCAAAAGCTTAAGATTCCCGAGCCCTACAATGATATGATCTTCTCCATTGTGTGTGAGGAGCTGGGGGTGTTCGGGGCAGGCCTTGTGATTTTAATGTTTATCTATCTGCTGTATCGCATTTATATTATTACCCAGCAGGCCAGTGATCTCTTTGGGAGGCTTCTGTCTATCGGGGTATTCGGGCATCTGGCTCTGCAGGTGATTTTAAACCTTCTGGTGGTGACCAGCACCATTCCCACTACCGGCGTAACGCTGCCCTTTTTCAGCGCCGGGGGCACGGCTACGGTGTTTTTGTTTGTGGAGTTTGGCATGGTGCTGAATGTGGAAAAGTATGCCAGGAAAAAGCAGGAGGAGCAGACGGTGCGAGTGGAGAGAATGGAAAGGATAAGGTACCAGGGATGAGGGAGAAAACCATGCGGGAGCGGACAAGAGTGGTCAAAATCGGGGACAGGTATATCGGAGGGGGAAATCCTGTCTTGATACAGTCCATGACCAATACAAAGACCGAGCATATTGAGGAGACGGTGGAGCAGATTCATCGGCTGGAGCGGGCCGGCTGTGAGATTGTACGGTGTACAGTGCCTACCATGGAGGCGGCTTTGGCCCTGCCGGAAATCAAGAAACAGATTTCCATTCCTCTGGTGGCTGACATTCACTTTGACTATCGGCTGGCCATTGCCGCCATAGAGCAGGGGGCGGATAAGATCCGGATTAACCCGGGGAATATTGGGGCCATGGAGCGGGTGCGGGCTGTGGTGGACGCGGCCAGAGAGCGGCAAATTCCCATTCGGGTGGGGGTAAACAGCGGATCCCTGGAAAAGGAGCTGGTGGAGAAATATCAGGGAGTTACAGCTCAGGGGCTGGTGGAGAGCGCCCTTGATAAGGTGCGCCGCATTGAGGATATGGGATATGACAACCTGGTTATCAGCATCAAATCCTCGGATGTCATGATGTGTGCCAGGGCCCATGCGCTGATAGCAGAGGAGACGGATTATCCCCTACATGTGGGGATCACGGAGGCGGGAACCGTGTACTCCGGAAATATTAAGTCGGCGGTAGGGCTTGGGATGATACTCTCCCAGGGGATTGGAGATACTGTCCGGGTATCTCTCACCGGGGATCCGGTGGAGGAGATCAAGTCTGCCAAGCTGATTTTAAAGACTCTGGGACTGCGCAAGGGGGGCATTGACGTGGTGTCCTGTCCCACCTGCGGGCGCACCTGTATTGATCTTATCAGCCTAGCCAACCAGGTGGAAACCCTGGTGGCAGAGTTCCCTCTGGATATTAAGGTGGCTGTGATGGGCTGCGTGGTTAACGGACCCGGGGAGGCCAGAGAAGCGGATCTTGGCATTGCCGGCGGAAAGGGAGAGGGCTTGCTATTTAAGAAGGGGGAGAAGCTGCGCATGGTTCCGGAGGAGGAGCTTCTGGATGCGCTGCGCATGGAGCTGGCCGCCTGGCCGCAGGCGTAAACGGCGGAAAAGAGCAGTTCAGGCAGTTGTGGACGTCGAAGGAGGGCAGTTCAGGATGCTGCAGGCACTGGAAAAGAGCAGGGGCAGGAGTTGCGGGGAATGGAAAAACAGTTTTATGAGGTGTTTCCCAGTCTGGAGGATCAGGAGAATCCCTCGGATCTGCTGCGGCAGGTGCGAGTGGAGCGGGTGACCTCCAATCGGATGAAAACCCGGATTCGGGTATATTTGGTGAGTGAGAAGCTGCTTCACAAGGAGCGGCTTTTTCAGCTGGAAAAAAGGATGAAGCGAGAGCTTTTTCCCTCGGAGGACATGTATTTTCAGCTGGTGGAGCGCTATGAGCTGTCCAGCCAGTACACACCCAAGGAGGTGCTGCGTCTTTATGGGGAGAGCATTTCCTATGAGCTGAAGGCCTATAGTATACTGGTATACCAGTTATTCCAGAGGGCGGATATCACCTTTCCCTCCCGGGAGGAGATGCATCTGCGGCTGGAGGTCTCTCCCCTGGAGGAGGATGCGGCGGCGGAGCTTTTGCGCGTGCTACATAAAATCCTGGTGGAGCGCTGTGGCCTTAAGGTTGCCATCACGGCGGAGCACGTGGAAAAGGTGGCCTCTTCGTCCAAGGCCCAGGAGCAGGTGGAGCGGCGGGCCCAGGAGCTTATGGCCTCCATTTTGCGGAATCGGGAGAACCGGGAGGCTGGCGGGGAGCCGGCCTTTGCAAAGGAGGAGCCGGGAGCCGGGAAGGCTTTGGCTAAGAGCTCGGATTCCGGCAGGGGCAGAAGTGGGGGAGGCAGCGGCAAAGGCGGCAGCCGGGAGGCGTCTTTGGGACAGGGCAAAAATCCGTCCTTTGGATCGGGAACCGGAGGGCAAAGAAAGGGGCCTTCGGAGGGCGGAGCCGGCTTTCGCAGGTCCATTCGCCGTTCGGATAATCCGGATGTGATCTACGGAAGGGATTTTCCAGATGAGCTGGTGGCCATGGAACAGATCGTGGATGAGATGGGGGAGGTGACTGTCCACGGGCAGGTGCTCCAGATGGAGGAGCGGGAAATCCGGGGAGAGCGGACCCTTCTCTCGGTGATGCTCACAGATTTTACAGATACCCTGCGTTTTAAGCTTTTCGTACCCAACCAGGATCTGGCTGAGCTCAAGGAGCATATAAAAAAGGGCGCCTTTTTAAAGGTGCGGGGCATGACGGTTGTGGACGCCTTTGATAAGGAGCTGGGGATTAGCTCTGTGGCGGGGATTAAGAAGAGCTCAGATTTTCGCACCCGCCGGGAGGATCACAGCGCAAAGAAACGGGTGGAGCTTCACTGCCATACCAAGATGAGCGATATGGACGGGGTTTCCGATGTGTCCAGTATCATTGCCCAGGCCAAGGCCTTCGGACATAAGGCCCTGGCCATTACAGACCATGGGGTGGTACAGGCCTTTACGGAGGCCAGCCATGCTCTGTCCAAGGGGGATGATTTTAAGCTTCTCTATGGAGTGGAGGCCTATCTGGTGGACGATCTGAAGGAGATTGTCACGGATTCCAAGGGGCAGGATCTAAATGGAACCTACGTGGTATTTGATTTGGAGACCACCGGGTTTTCTGCAGAGAGCAACCGGATTATTGAAATCGGCGGGGTTAAAGTCACTGGGGGGGAGATAGTGGATACCTTCAGCACCTTTGTAAATCCCAAGACCCCCATTCCCTTTGCCATTGAGGAGCTTACAGGCATCAACGATTCCATGGTGCTGGAGGCTCCGGTGATTGAGGAGATTCTGCCTGCATTTCTTGAGTTTTGCCAGGGCGCTGTGCTGGTGGCCCACAATGCAGGCTTTGACACCAGCTTTGTGAAAAAAAACTGTCAGAGGCAGGGACTGCCCTATGGATTTACGGCAGTGGACACGGTGGGCCTGGCCCGCATACTTCTGCCGCAGCTGAACCGGTTCAAGCTTGATTTGGTGGCCAAGGCCTTGGGAATTCCTCTGGATAATCACCACCGGGCGGTGGATGACGCAGCCTGCACGGCCCGGATTTTTGTGAAATTCCTGGAGATGCTTGGGGAGCAGGGGATCAAAAATCTGGATGAGGTCAATGCCATGGGAGTGCTGGATGCGGATGCCATCAAGAAGCTTCCCACCTACCACGCCATTATTCTGGCTCTCAATGAAATCGGGCGGGTCAATCTGTACCGCATGGTATCCTGGTCCCACCTGGATTATTTCCATAAGCGGCCCCGGATTCCAAAGAGTGTGTTTGCAAAGCACAGGGAGGGACTTCTTCTGGGCTCGGCCTGTGAGGCCGGAGAGCTTTATCAGGCCTTGGTGCGCTCGGCGCCGGAGGAGGAGATTGCCCGTCTGGTGGATTTTTACGATTATCTGGAGATCCAGCCTTTGGAGAATAATACCTTTATGCTGCGGGATGAGAAGTCTCCCATAAAATCCATGGAGGATCTCATGGATATGAACCGGCGGATTGTGAAGCTTGGAGAGGAATTCGGGAAGTTAGTCGTGGCTACCTGTGATGTGCATTTTCTCAATCCGGAGGACGAGATTTACCGGCGGATTATTATGAATGTCCGGCGGTTTAAGGATGCGGATACCCAGGCGCCCCTGTTTTTCCGCACCACGGAGGAAATGCTGGAGGAATTCCAGTATTTGGGAAGCGCCAAGGCGGAGGAGGTGGTTATCACCAATACCAATCGCATTGCGGACATGGCGGAGTATATTTCCCCGGTGCGGCCGGACAAGTGTCCCCCGGTGATTGAAAATTCGGATCAGACCTTACGGGATATCTGCTATGAGAAGGCCCATTCCATCTATGGGGAGGAGCTGCCGGCCCAGGTGACGGAGCGTCTGGAGCGGGAGCTTCACTCCATTATTTCCAATGGGTTTGCGGTGATGTATATCATTGCCCAGAAGCTGGTGTGGAAATCCAATGAGGACGGCTATCTGGTGGGTTCCCGGGGCTCTGTGGGCTCTTCCTTTGTGGCCACCATGGCCGGGATCACGGAGGTGAATCCTCTGCCCCCGCATTACTATTGTCCCCACTGTCATTACAGTGATTTTGAGTCGGAGGAGGTCCGGCGGTTTGCGGGAGCGGCCGGGTGTGATATGCCGGATAAGGATTGTCCGGTATGTGGAAAGCCTCTGAAAAAGGAGGGCTTTGACATTCCCTTTGAGACTTTTTTGGGCTTTAAGGGGGACAAGGAGCCGGATATTGACCTGAATTTCTCTGGAGATTACCAGAGCAAGGCGCACAAGTATACGGAGGTTATTTTTGGAACGGGTCAGACCTTTCGGGCAGGAACCATTGCCACCTTGGCAGACAAGACGGCTTTCGGCTATGTGAAGCGGTATTACGAGGAAAACGGGATTGTCAAGCGAAACTGTGAGATCAGCCGAATTGTGGAGGGATGCGTGGGCATCCGGCGTTCTACGGGACAGCATCCGGGAGGCATTGTGGTATTGCCCCACGGGGAGGAGATCCATTCCTTTACCCCGGTGCAGCATCCGGCCAACGATATGACCACGGATATTATCACCACCCATTTTGACTATCACTCCATTGACCACAACCTGTTAAAGCTTGACATTCTGGGCCATGATGATCCCACCATGATTCGCATGCTGGAGGATCTGACCGGCCTGGATGCCAAGACCATTCCCCTGGATGATCCCAGGGTCATGTCCCTCTTTAAAAGCACGGAGGCCCTTGGGATCTCCCCGGCGGATATTGGGGGCTGCCCCTTGGGGTGTCTGGGGATTCCGGAATTTGGCACGGATTTCGTTATCCAGATGGTGGTGGATGCCAAGCCCCAGTCTTTTTCGGATCTTATCCGGATCTCTGGTTTGTCCCACGGCACGGACGTGTGGCTGAATAATGCCCAGCGCTTTATTAAGGAAGGAAAGGCTACCATTTCCACGGCCATCTGTACCCGGGATGATATTATGCTGTATCTTATCCAGACCGGAGTGGAGCCCAGCCTCTCCTTTACCATTATGGAGAGTGTCCGCAAGGGCAAGGGGCTGAAACCGGAATGGATTGAGGCTATGAAAAAGGAGGGGGTGGAGGACTGGTATATTGAGTCCTGTACGCTCATTAAATACATGTTCCCCAAGGCCCACGCAGCGGCCTACGTCATGATGGCCTGGCGGATTGCCTACTGTAAGATTAATTATCCCCTGGCCTACTATGCGGCCTATTTCAGCA
>CANPIM010000086.1 GCA_947574135.1 uncultured Lachnospiraceae bacterium | reverse complement strand
TTTAGATCCCGATTATATTGTTAAGGATGACAGGCCATTTACAGCAATGGTTTTAAAGGAATTTGCGAATGTGGACAAGTCAAAGCATTTTAGACTGGCCCTCAGGTTATTGACGCCTGAGGATAACCAGGATTATAAAAATTCTGTAATTACATTTATGAAAATCAGGGAAAAGGAGTATGTGCGTCTTGTAAAGAATAAACAGGTACTTTACAAAAAAGAATAAAGTTGTTATATTAAACGTAGAATAAGCGAGGGACTCTTTGAGGTGGAAAATTTCGTCCGGTCCACACGCCGCTGGTATGACAGGGGAAACCCGAGAGATGCAGGAGAATGGGGACGCCTGCCAAAGAGTTCCTTTCTTAGGCTAAAAATAAGATGAAAAGATAAGAGGAGCTGTGGAGACATGGCTCTTTTTTATGAAAGGGGAAAAGGATGGATAATTTTAAAGCGGTATATAAGATTTTGTCGCAGCTGGAGAAGGACATGGATAAGCCAGAGCCGGACATTGATAAGATTAATAACGAAGTCCTTTGTGTTTCCGAAACGCGGTGGCTCCGATATATTGAAATGATGTCTGATGTTGGATATATCAAAGGGGCGCGTATTGTCAGGGACATTACAGGGGATGTGAATTGTGATTGTTCTGAAATGAGGATTACCTTAAAAGGCCTGGAATATTTACAGGAAAATGCGATTATGCGGAAAATATACAATGCTGCGCGCGGGATAAAAGAAGTAACGCCGGGATTGTAGGAGTTGATTTAACCGTCAGAATTGTCTGGCGGTTTTCTTTTGGAGGTAAACGTGATTACAGTATTGATAACACCAAACAGGATCCACATATCCGGCCATGCAAACACGGCTCCTCGGGGCCTGGATATCGCCTGTGCCGCCGTTTCTGCCCTCACCCTTACGCTTATTAGGGGGCTGAAAGAAATCGCTCAGATAGCCTTATTTGAGAGTGTGGCAGCAGGAAATATTTGCATTGAGTGGCAGACCATAAACGATACCGGCAAAGCACTGGTTGATACATGGTTCCTGGGGCTGTGCGGCGTTGCCACAGAATACCCAGTGATAGAATTTTTATAATGAGTGAATGATGCATCCTAAAAAGGGTGCTTTTTTCATGCCCGACGGGGCGAAAATACGGGATTATCACAGGAAAGTGAGGACTAGGCAATGAGAAAGAGAATCTTTGATTTACAGCTTTTCACGGACGGCGGTGAAGGCGGCGCTGGTGCAGCAGGTACCGGTGCGGGAGCAGCTGGGAATGGTAACGGCAGCCAGGGAAATGCCGGGGGTGCAACTTACAGTTATGAACAGGCCGAACAGATCGCGCAGGCACGGGCTGACCGGGCAGAAAAGGCGGCACTGGCTGATTTTTTCAAGCGTCAGGGCATGAGTGAGGATGAGGTGACTGTTGCCCTTGCTGATTTCAAGGCAAGGAAGGCCGCACAGGCGCCCAATGTCAGCGCGGTGGAAAAACAGCGGGATGAGGCGCTGGCCCAGGTGGAGGAAATGAAAAACACCAATTACCTGCGGGATAAGGGCGTGAAGCCGGATGATCTGGACTATGTATTGTTCAAGGTCAGTAAGCAGGTAGATGACAAGACCGATTTCAAGAAAGCGGCTGATGCTTTCCTGAAAGAGAATCCCCGCTTTACAGGGCAGGGGATGAAGGTGGTTTCTACAGGTAAGCCTGACGGCGGTTCCGGCATGGGCCACACAGTCAATGATTCCATCAACGCTTCCATCCGTTCTGCGTTTGGAAGATAAAGAAAGGAGAAAAGGAATATGAACAAAGACAAGAAACTTTTTAATTTACAGCTGTTTACCGGAGGGACTTCTATCACCAGGGGCGATGCGGAGGCCCTGATTCCGGTTCAGGAATCCCGTGAGATTATTCAGGGAGTGGTGGAGCAGTCAGCCGTATTGCAGCGGGGCAAACGGCTGGCCAATATGACCTCTGCGCAGACAAGTATGCCTGTGTTGGACCTGCTCCCCATTGCGTATTTTGTGAATGGGGAGGGCGGCTCTGCAAAGAAGAAGGTAACCACCATGAAGTGGGGCAAGAAAAAGATTTATGCAGAGGAGATTGCAGTGATTGTTCCCATTGCAGAGGCTGTGCTTGACGATGCGGATTATGATATCTGGGGAGAGGTTCGGCCCCGTCTGGTGGAGGCCTTTGGCCAGAAGATTGACGGCGCTGTCCTGTTCGGCGCTGACAAGCCGGAGAAATGGCGGGACGATGTGGTTACCACAGCCGTCAAAGCTGGCTCTTATGTGAAGCTTGGCTCTGACTTGTATGATTCTATTCTGGGGGAAGGCGGAGTAATTGCCAAGGTTGAGGAAAGCGGATACTTTGTCAATGGCCATATGGCGGATATTACCATGAGGGCAAAGCTGCGAGGCCTGAAAGATACCACGGGGCAGCCTGTGTTTAAATCTGATATGCAGTCTGGCACAACGTACACCCTGGATGGTTCTCCGATGAACTTCCCCCGGAATGGAGCCTTTGACCGCGGTAAGGCCCTGATGATTTCCGGAGATTTTTCAGAGCTGTGCTATTCCATCCGCCAGGACATTACTTTTAAGATTTTTGACCAGGGTGTGATTCAGGATCCGGATTCCGGAGATATCCTGTATAACCTGATGCAGAATGACATGGTAGCTTTGCGTGCGGTGATGCGTTTAGGCTGGGAGATTCCGAACCCCATCAACACAATGGTTCCGGATGCGACAAAGCGTTGCCCGTTCTCCCTTTTGACGGCCACGGAGCCGGTCAAGCCCACCTATACACAGGCGGAACTTGAGGCTATGACGATTGACCAGATTAAGGCTGTTGCTGCAACTAAGGGATATACAATTACAAAGACGGCTAAGGCTGAGATTATTGCGGAGTTTTTGGCAGCACAGGAAGCGTAAGGAAAGGGGTGACGGAGCGTGTATGTTGATTTTGCATATTATTCTGACACATATGGGGGTGTTGTCCTGGATGAACAAACATTCCCCAGAGCAGTCAGGGAGGCGGAAACATACATCCGTTACCTGACTTATGTGAACGGTGATATTTTCGCGGATGAGGCACAGGCAGATGTTGTAAAGGACGCTGTCTGTGCTGCTGCGGATGCCTGCTATGCTGCCGGCCAGGAACAGGAGCAGGGCGGGAACCTAAAGTCTGAAAGTAAGGACGGCCTGGCTGTGTCGTTTGTTGTGGCCCGGAAGGATGAGGAGACTGTAGAGCAGTATGTGAAACGGTGCATGTATCAGATGATCCAGATCCGGCTGCTTCCTACTGGCTGGCTTTCACGAAAGGCGGGGTGCAAGCATGATCACAAATATGGATGCTGTGACTGTCTTTAATGGCAGGACGGACAAGGCGACACGGAGAAAGCTTTTTATCCCTACGGTGATCCGGGGCGTTTCCTATGTGGAGGCAAAGGGGGCCACGGTTACTAATAACGGGGTTTGGAGCAGTGATGTCCAGTATAAAATCAGAATTCCCTTTAAGGCCCGGATTCAGGATGGCCGGGCCTATCTTTCCTGCCTGGAGTATGAAAGGCTAGAGGTTGGGGAGGCTTTGAAGCACTGGACGATCCGGAAGGAGGATTTGCTTATTCGGGAAGCTTTTGCAGGGGAAGAGGTACAGCTTTATGAGGATGAATTGGCCGCCTATGCAAAGGAGCAGGGATTTGAGCTGATTCGTATCACGGAGTATGCGGATAATACCCTGGGCGGCAGTCTTTTCACCAGGCACTGGCGGATTGGAGGAAAGTAATGGCAACTTTTCATGTTAAAACACCTCATGCAAAAAAGGTGATATTGCCCAATGGCATGGCTACACTTGAGTTTCGGCCAGATTTTGGGGCCAAGATGAGTAGTCAATTTAATGATGTACAAGCTTTCGTTGATAATGAAGTTTTGCGTTATTGTCAGCCTTTGATACCTTTTCGGACGGGGATGCTGGTAAGGAGTGGAAAAGTGGGTACTGTGCTGGGAAGTGGACTTGTACAATACACAATGCCTTATGCACGTTTTCAGTATTATAGGACGGCGCAGTCCAGGCTCTATGATTCCCGCCGAGGCTCCAAATGGTTTGAAAGGATGAAAACAGCCCATAGACATGATATTTTGTCTGGAGCAAAGAGGATGTTAAAGAAGAGGGGGTAAAAATGGTTAAGTCAATTATGGAAGGGCTGGCAGCTTATTTTCTGGATTGCCCTCTTCTCAAGGATGGGGTTTTCCGGGTGAATGCGCTGGGGAGTGGGCCGGTGGAATATGCGCTTGAGACAGGCATTACTTCTCCTGTTTTAAAGAGATATGTGGATGGCTCCAGTATCCGGCAATACCAGTTCAACTTTAATAGCCGGGAGGCTTATTCCATGGACCGGATCATGGCGATTCAAAATGAAAGCTTTTATGAGGAGTTTTGTAACTGGGTAGAGGAGCAAAGCAGGAGAGGGAACCTTCCCGAGATGCCCTCGGGCTGCAAAGCCCAAGCTTTGTCTGTGCTTGCCCCGGGTTTTATGCTGGATGCGACTATGGAAAATGCATTTTATCAGGTCCAGCTGCAGTTGAAATATTTTAAGGAGGCACCTAAAAATGAGTGAGAAAAACAATAAAAGAAATGTGACGAAGAGGCATGAGTTTGCAGACTACCTGAATATCCAGACGGAGGATACGCCGTCTTTCGTTTTGATGGGGACCGGCTTTACCACGCTGGATGAGAACCCTGGGGCGCAGACCTCTAAAAAGAAATATGTGAATGAGGCGGCAAGCTCTTCCTCTATTACCAGTTATGAAACGGTATTCCCGTTTGAATCCGACCTGATTATCCAGCAGGAGGCGGTGCTGGCTCTTTATAAGGTTGGAAGAAATCATCTGACAGGGTCAGATGCGGAGTTTCAGTATGTTAGAGTGGAGCTCTGGGATAAGGTGGAAAATAAACAGAATGAGTTTAAGGCAAGGCTGTTTACGGTATCCGCGGAGATTAGCAGTATTAGCGGAGAGGATGAGATCGCCGTGGCCGGGAATCTGAACGCCGTAGGAGATCCTATTGACGGTACGTTTAATACGGAGACTAAAACATTTACTCCGCTGCCTGATGGGGCTGACACGCCGGAAGAAGGGGTGTAATGTCCATTTTTATGTAACCAAAACAATCTATTATGGGAGGAATGTATATGAACATTTTAGGAGTGGAACTGGAGTTTGATTTTTTTGACGCAGATAACCTGGAAGTCTACGAGCGGGAAAATGCAAAAGTGGCAGAAGATATCAAGGAGCCCATGCAATATGAGGGAAAGAATACCGCTGACGTTCTCCGGATTCAGTGCCGGATCGTGGATAACTTCTTTGATGCCCTGTTTGGTGCCGGCACCGCTCAGAAAATTTTTAAAGGGAAGGCCAATATCCGTGACCACATGAAGGCTTTCGGCATCATGGCCAAGGGTGCCATGGATGCCAGAGCAGAGCTTAACGAGATCGAGGATAAGTATACCCCTAACCGGGCGGAGAGACGGCAGGCGGAGAGAGACAACCGCCTGGCGCAGAAGCAGGGCTCCCGGAATTTCCAGCATTACGCCGCAGGACATAAAAAGGGGAAGAATGGTAATCGTTGAATATCCTGGTTGATGATATGACGTATCCGGATCTGGTAGAGGTGGATGGGAAGAGGGTAGAAATCAGGACAAATTTTCGTATCTCTATCCTTTTCGAATTGATGATGCAGGATGCCAATCTGGATACTGAAACAAGGGTACGGAAGGCTCTTGGCCTATATTACCCGGTTATCCCAGATAATTTGGGCGCTGCGGTGGATGCTGCTTTGTGGTTTTACCGGTGCGGCAGGGAAGAGACTACACAGCAAAAGCGCATGGCGGCCAGACGGGGGAAAAGTCAGGTATATTCCTTTGAGCATGATGCCGGCCTTATCTATGCCGCTTTTCTCCTGGCATACAAAATAGACCTCCAGGACATGGAATATATGCATTGGTGGAAGTTTCGATTCCTCTTTGAATCTCTGCCAAAAGATTGCGAGTTTGTCCGGGTCATGGAATACCGCAGTATGGACATCAATGACAAGATGTCAAAGGAGCAGAAAGATTTTTACCGAAAAATGAAGCGCTTGTATGCATTGCCTCTGTCTAAGGAAGAGGATGACAGGCAGACGGCGATTGAGAATGCGCTTCTGAATGGCGGGGACCTGTCCGGTGTGCTGTAGGGGGTGAATGATATTGAGAAAATAAAAGGGTTTGTCCGGGTACAGTGTCCAGTATGCGGATATAAAATGCCTGTCTCGTATACAGGAGAGGCAGAGTGCAAAGGCGTGATGGTGGCCTGTAAGGGCCGAAGCTGTCACGCTGTTTTTGAGATTAAAATAAAAGACGGAAAACAGATCAAGTAGAGCCATGGGAGCCGATGATTTTTGACCATAAAGAGAGGTGAAAAGCATTGGCTTATGATGGCTCTTTAAAATTTGATACTGCTATAGATTCCAAGGGATTTGAGAAAGGAATTGAATCCTTAAGCAGTGTTGCACAGAAAGGGTTGCAGGCTACCAGTGACATTTTGAAAGGAAGCATTGCTGTCCTTGGAGGTCTTGGGGCTGCTGCTGTCAAGGTGGGCTCTGATTTTGAAGGAGCCATGTCAAGGGTGGAGGCTATCTCCGGGGCTACAGGTGGGGAGCTGGATGCTCTTACAGAAAAGGCAAAGGAGATGGGCGCATCCACCAAGTTCAGCGCTACGGAATCCGCCAATGCCTTTGAGTATATGGCCATGGCCGGCTGGAAAACGGAGGATATGCTTTCCGGTATTGAAGGGATTATGAACCTGGCGGCCGCGTCCGGAGAGGAGCTGGCCACAACTTCTGATATTGTTACGGATGCGCTCACGGCTTTTGGTTTGACAGCAAAGGATTCCACGCATTTTGCGGATATTCTGGCCCAGGCATCCTCCAATGCCAATACAAATGTGGGCATGATGGGAGAGACCTTTAAGTATGTGGCTCCTGTGGCTGGCGCTTTAGGATATACAGCCGAAGATACTGCCCTGGCCATCGGCCTAATGGCCAATGCCGGTATTAAGAGCTCTCAGGCCGGTACTTCCCTTCGCTCCATGATGAGCAGACTTACGAAGCCTACGAAGGAAGTTCAAAATGCCATAAACAGGCTGGGAGTCTCCCTGACGGATGATCATGGGAAAATGAAAAGCCTGAATGAGATTATGGCAGATCTCCGGGCAGGCTTCGATGGACTGTCTGAGGCTGAGGCGGCGGAGCTGGCAGCTTCCCTGGCTGGACAAGAGGCAATGTCTGGCTTGCTGGCCATTGTAAATGCATCTGATGATGATTTCCAGAAGCTGGAGAGGTCTATTTATCACTGTGACGGTGCGGCCGCAAGAATGGCCGAGACCATGAGCGATAATTTACAGGGGCAGATTACCATTTTAAAGTCTGGTCTTGAGGGTCTGGGCATTTCACTGTATGAGAATATGCAGGTTCCCTGCAGGGATATTGTGAAAGAGGCTCAGGCAATGGTGCAGGAGCTCCAGGAGTCTTTTAATGATGGAGGACTTGACAGTCTGGTGACTACCTTTGGCGGCATTCTCTCTCGGATTGTGGAGAGCGTGGCGGAGGCGGCCCCGGATCTGGTGGATGCAGCAACCGGTCTTGTGAGTTCGTTCTGTGATTCTCTGAAATCCAGCCCATCCATTGGTGATGCGGCTGCTGGTTTGATTACATCCCTTGTTACGGGGCTTTTTAGCTGTACGGGTGATATCTGGACGACGGCCATTGTGCTGGCTGGCAAAATAGCAGATGGCCTGGCGGAGGGGGCGCCGGAAATGGGGCGGGCGGCGGCCCGGTGCGTGGGGAATATTATCACATGCATTGTGGAATGCGCTCCGGATTTTATTGACGCTGGAAAGCGTATTATCCAGGGGATTATTGAGGGAATTGGGGAGGAATTTCCTTCTCTGGGAGCGTTTTTGAGCGGGCTGTTTGAGGGTTTTAGCTCTACGCTTGAACCGGTTGTCGAAGTTGTCATCGACATTGTTGAGGGGATTTTGGGAGCTTTGAATGAGGCGGATCCGGCTACTATGGAGGCCCTTGGAGAGGCTTTAGGGACTATTGCTGCGGCTATGGTTATCATCAGCACAGCAAAGGCTGCAGCAAGTAATTTGCAGGCGGTTGTCTCTGTGGTTAGCACGTTTGCTGGTTCTCTTAAGGGCGCCCTGGGCTTTATTCCGAAACTGGTGGAAGGCTTTCAGCTTCTGAGTGGTGGAGCAGGCACGTTTTCAGAGGTTCTTGCACTGGAGTTTCCCAAGCTGGCCGGCATCATATCAAAGATAGGCTCCGTATTTTCCACTGTTAAGACTGTCATAGCTGGTATCGGCTCTACGGTGGCCGGAATTTCAGCAGTGATTGGCGGCGCGGTCTTGGCTATCGTCAATTTCTTTGACATGCTGAAAAATGGTTTTGACTGGGTCAAGGAAGCGCTGATGGTTCTGGGGACGGCCATTGCGGCGGTGGGTGCCATTATTTTGGGAGCGCCGGCCGCAGTAGCGGGAGCGGTGGCCGGAATTGTGGCGGCGGTGGCCACTTTGGTTGTGGTGATAAAAGACCACTGGAATCAGATTGTGGATTTCTTCGTGGGCATAGGTACAGCCGTTGTGGATTTCTTTAAGGGGATTCCGGATGCTGTCAGCGGATTTATAGATGCGATTGCTGAGTTTTTCTCTAATTTGCCGGAAAAGATTGGCGGCTTCCTGGAAGGTGTCATAACGAAGGTAAAAGATTGGGGAAGCGGTCTACTTAAGACTGCGGGAGATGCAATAGGCAATGTGATTAACAGCATTACCTCTTTCTTTTCCACCCTGCCTAACAAGATTGCCTACTGGTTAGGTTATGCAATCGGGTCAGTTATCAAGTGGGGGAGTGACCTTATTAATTGGGTCACCACAGAGGTACCCTTAATTATTGACAGCATTGTAAGCTTTTTTGCAGAGCTTCCTGGTAAAATCTGGACCTGGCTGACTGACGCTGTGAACACCGTTATCGAATGGGGAACCAATCTAATTTCTACTATTGGAACAATAGCCCAGAATGCTATCAATGCAGTAATAGACTGGTTTAAGCAGCTTCCCGGTAAAATCTGGACCTGGCTGACTGACACGGTAAACAAAGCGATTCAATGGGGAAAGAATTTGCTGTCTGCGGTAGGAACTGCGGCCCAGAATGCTATCAATGCAGTGATAGACTGGTTTAAGCAGTTGCCCGGGAAGGTTTGGACCTGGCTGACAAATACCATTGCAAAGGTGACAAGTTTTGCGTCCGATTTGAAACGGAAAGCTTCGGAAGCGGCTCGCGGGTTTGTTGAAAAGCTTGTTGACGGGGTGAAAGAGCTGCCGTCTAAGTTTAAGGAAATCGGCTCAAATATCGTATCTGGTATTTGGAATGGCATCAGCAATGGTTGGGATTGGCTGGTTAATAAGGTTAAAAGTTTAGCGAATGACCTTTTACGGGGAGTGAAAGATGCGCTTGGTATTGCGTCTCCTTCTAAAGTGTTTGACCAGAAGGTGGGGCAGTGGATTCCTCCTGGCATTGGTGATGGCGTGGAAAAGGCTATGCCCGAGCTGCAGAACCGAATGGAGGCAGAAATGGAGGAGCTGGCCGGCCGGATGCAGACGGCGGTGGCCATTGAGACCGGAGGAATTACCGTGCGCACCCGGGCGAAGGCTGAACATACTGCTGATATGGAATATCCGAAAGGAGGTGGTGATACTTATGTAGATCAGCACATTGAACAGGAAAATAATTATCATGTCCCGGTTGTCACACCTGCGGAGGCAAGCAAGGCACAAAGGGAGGCTGCCAGGAATCTGTTAGGAGGTGTGAAGTAATGAATTTTATAGATGTACTCCTGGAATGCAATGGAAAGTCTCTGCGGTTTGGGAAATCCGTAATCGGAGAAAAGAGGGAGTTTGGCATCACAAAGATTACGGGCCTGGAATCGTCGGATTTGGAGGTCAGCACTACCGATAATGCCCTTGTGGATGGCTCTACGGTGGACGGAAAGCGGATTAAAAACCGTCCCGTCCACATAGAGGCCACCTTCCGGGATGACAAAAATAATGAGGCCAACCGGCAGCGGATTATTAAATTTTTTAATCCTAAGTATGCCGGAAAAATGACAGTGACCCACAGCGGAGTGACAAGAAATATTGAGTATGAGCTGGAGGGCTGGAAGTTTGTGGCTTCGGCTAATGTCCATAACCAACTGGCGATTGTGGTTGATCTGATGTGCCCGGATCCTTTTCTGAAAAATATTGATAATTTTGGCCGGAATATGGCCGAGATCAGTAAGCAGCTAACATTCCCCTGGAGGGTTGTAAAACAGAAGGTGCAGGTCCCAGCTCCCTACAAAGGCCTGGCGCTCCCGGGGCAGATTGCCGGCTATCGGACGTTGTCCAAGGAGGTGTTTCTTCCGAATGACGGGGATGTGGCCTGCGGGCTGCAGATCCAGTTTACGGCCAAGCGCGGCAGCGTGAAGAATCCCAAAATCACGCTGCTGGGAACAGGACAATTCTTCCGGGTAAAAGTGGATATGCAAAAAGGGGATGTCCTGCTTGTGGATACCAACAACCGGCACCAGGTGGTGGAACTGAACGGCGTCAATACCTATCAGAAGATAGACCGCCTCTCGGAACCTTTCGAACTGGCCGTGGGGAGCAACTATCTGGAGTATGACGCAGATGAGAATTATTCGAATCTGGATGTGCGGCTGTTTTATACGCCGCTGTATTTGGGGGTATAGCATGCGTTTGATTGTATTGGATAAAAATTTTGAGACCCTTGGAAGTATCCCTCTTTTCCGGACGCTAATCTGGGTGAGGAGGTACGAAAAGCTGGGCTGCTTTGAACTTTACACCTCTAAGGATTACTTTCCCCTGCTGAATATGGGGCGGTATCTGTATCGAAATGATGCGGATGAGCTAGGAGTGATAGATGAGGTGAATTATTCCCAGGCTGATAATGGGGAGAGGGGA
>CANPIM010000085.1 GCA_947574135.1 uncultured Lachnospiraceae bacterium | reverse complement strand
GCTCCACAAAAAGGCAAAGCTTCGCAATGCCCAGGATGTGTTTGTGGCTGAGGGGATAAAAATGTTTCGGGAGGCCCCCAGGGAGCGCATTGTCAGGGTCTATGCCAGCAAAAGCTTTTATGAAGGCCTGGAGGAGCAGGAGAGAAGCCGGCTTTTTCAGGGTTTAAGCCTGGAGGTGGCGGAGGATCCGGTATTTCGGGTTATGAGCGATACCCAGACGCCCCAGGGGATCCTCTGCCTTCTCCGCCAGTATCACTATAAGCTTGCGGACCTTTTAGGGGAGAAAGCCTCTGAAAAAAACGGTTCCGCAAAGCCCTTGCTTTTGTTGCTGGAAAATCTCCAGGACCCGGGAAATCTGGGAACCATTCTGCGCACGGCAGAGGGAGCAGGGGTAACGGGGGTGATTTTAAGCCGGAATTCTGTGGATATCTACAATCCAAAGACGATTCGGTCCACCATGGGCTCCATCTACCGAGTTCCCTTCCTCTATGTGGAGGATCTGGCGGAGGTTGCCGGGGCTTTGGGGCAGCATGGGATTCGCAGCTTTGCCGCCCATCTGGAGGGTGTGGATGCCTATGATGGGGAGAATTACCGGACCGGGACGGCATTTCTCATAGGAAACGAGAGCAGTGGCTTAAGCCCGGAGCTTTCGGCCTGTGCAGATCAATATATTCGGATTCCCATGGAGGGACAGCTGGAATCTCTTAATGCGGCGGTAGCCGCCGCCATACTAATGTACGAAGCTTACCGGCAGCGCCGGTAGGCTTTTAAATTTATATTGTATTATTTTTCAAAGTATAGTAAACTATTATATAGAAAAAAGGAGGCTGAGCATATGAACGCGATTTACTGGCTGATTCTTTTTGTCATTTTGCTGGGAGTGGAGATTGCAACTCTGGGCCTTACTACCATCTGGTTTGCCGGAGGAGCTTTGGCCGCCTTTGTGGCTGCGCTTCTGGGAGATAATCTGTGGCTGGAGCTGATCCTGTTCTGCGTGGTGTCCTTTGTGCTGCTCTTTGGCACACGTCCGGTGGCAGTCAAGTGGCTGAATCGGGACCGGGTGATGACCAATGTGGACAGTATTATTGGCCAGAGAGCCGTGGTGACAAAGACTATCCGGAACCTTCAGGGGGAGGGAGAGGTTCAGCTAAACGGCATGACCTGGACGGCCAGAAGTGGAGACGATTCCCGGGAAATGGAGCCCGGAGCGGTTGTTCGGGTGTTGAAGGTCAGCGGAGTAAAGCTTATTGTTGAGGAAGTACCAGAGGAGGGGGAAGCCCGGTCTTAAAGGCCTGGGAGAACGCGAAGGGCCTGCGAAAGCAGGCAAAAGAGACATAGAACAGGAGGAATTATCGTTATGGAGGTTATTGGAGCAGTTGCTGGAGTTCTGGTGTTTATTGTAGTGCTTATTGCTCTGTTGATTATGGCATCCTGCATTAAGATTGTACCGCAGGCCCAGGCCATGGTGGTAGAGCGCCTGGGCGCCTATGAGACCACCTGGGGAGTGGGTATTCATTTTAAAACTCCGATTATCAAGCGGGTGGCAAAACGGGTGACCTTAAAGGAGCAGGTGGTGGACTTTGCGCCTCAGCCTGTGATTACCAAGGATAATGTTACCATGCGCATTGATACGGTAGTGTTTTTCCAGATTACAGACCCTAAGCTTTTTGCTTATGGGGTGGAAAATCCCATTATGGCCATTGAGAATCTGACAGCCACTACCCTGCGAAATATTATCGGTGAGCTGGAGCTTGACCAGACCCTTACCTCCCGGGAGGTGATTAACACCAAGATGCGGGCGTCTCTGGATATTGCCACGGATCCCTGGGGCATTAAGGTGAACCGGGTGGAGCTGAAAAATATCATTCCTCCGGCAGCCATTCAGGATGCCATGGAGAAGCAGATGAAGGCAGAGCGTGAGCGCCGTGAGTCCATTCTGCGGGCCGAGGGTGAGAAGAAGTCTACCATTCTGGTGGCTGAGGGTAAAAAAGAGTCTGCCATTCTGGATGCAGAGGCCGAGAAGCAGGCAGCTATTCTCCGGGCTGAGGCTGAGAAGGAGAAGAAGATCAAGGAGGCTGAGGGCCAGGCAGAGGCTATCCTGAAGGTGCAGCAGGCCAATGCGGAGGGACTTCGTATGCTGAAGGAGGCCAACGCAGACGCTACGGTGATTCAGCTGAAAAGCCTGGAGGCTTTTGCAAAGGCAGCCGATGGAAAGGCTACAAAGATTATTATTCCTTCGGAAATTCAGAATTTTTCCGGTCTGGTGAAGTCCATTGCCGAGGTGGCCAAGGACCAGTAAACAGACACAGATAAAAAGATATGGCGAAGAGCTGCCCCCTGACAGGCATGGATGATGTCCAGGGGACAGCCCTTTCTTGTTTTGGAACCGCCTGCTGGGCGGTGGACCTTTGCCACAAGTTTTGGGGAAGGAGGGAGAAGCATGACCCCGGTATTGGATTTGGATAAGGAATATGGCCTGGTGCTGGAGGGCGGAGGAGCCAAGGGAGCCTATCAAATTGGAGCCTGGAAGGCCCTGCGGGAGGCAGGGGTGAAAATTAAGGGGGTGGCAGGCACTTCTGTGGGGGCGCTCAATGGCGCTCTTATCTGCATGGATGATCTGGAGCAGGCAGAGCAGCTTTGGCGGAACATTGCATATTCCCAGGTGATGGATGTGGACGATGAGCGAATGGAACGCTTGTTCGACAGAAACCTGGAGCCGGAAATATTGCGGGAGGTTCTGCGGGATACCTTTCGCATTCTGGTGGACGGGGGGACAGACATTACGCCTCTTCGCAAGCTGATCGCGGAAAATATTGACGAGGAGCGCATTCGAAAGAGCCCCATGGAATTCTTTTCCTGTACCTACTCTATTACAGACCACCGGGAGCTGGATGTGGATATGAAGCAGGTGCCCCAGGGACAGATGCAGGATATGCTGCTGGCCAGCGCCTACCTGCCTGTGTTTAAGAATGTAAAGCTACACGGAAAAACCTATATGGACGGAGGGCTGACCAATGTCCTGCCGGTAAATACGCTTTTGGAAAGAGGCTACACGGATTTGATTCTCCTGCGCATTTTTGGAGTGGGAAGGGAAAAACGCGTGGAAATTCCCAAGGATGTTCATATTTATGAGATTGCCCCCCGGGTGCCTTTGGGAAGCACGCTCCAGTTTGACGCGGCGAAAAGCCGGCAGAATATGAGAACGGGCTACTATGATGCTCTTCGGCTGCTGTACGGGCTGTCGGGAAAAATATATTATATTGAACAATCCCGGGAAGAGTGTTATTATTTAGAAAGAATGCTGTCAGTTAAACAGACGGTGCGGGAGGAAGTGTTTGCCTCCTACAAGCGCGGTTCAGAGCAGGGGGAAAGCCTGCGCAGTCTGGTGGAGCTGGTGCTTCCCCTGGCAGCAGAGGAGCTGCGGCTTCCCAAGGGATGGGATTACGAGGATTTATATCTGTCCATGCTGGAGGCTACAGCCAAGCAATTTCGGGTACCCAAGTATGAGGTGTATACCCCGGAGTCTCTGCTGGCCAAGGTGAAAAAGCGGGCAGCAGGCAGGGAGGATCTCACAGAGCTACCGGGATTTATGCGGCTGATTGTAGACGAATAGTCCAGCTAAGAAATCCCTTTTGTGCCATTGTGCAGCAATTTTTTACAGGAGGAACATATGAATTTAAAGGGACGAAATTTTTTGACCCTGCGGGATTTTACCCCGGAGGAAATCCAATATCTGGTAGAGCTTTCCGCTAAGCTTAAGGCGGAGAAAAAGGCGGGAGCCCCAAGAAAAAGTCTGGTGGGAAGAAATGTGGCGCTGATTTTTGAAAAGACCAGCACCCGGACCCGCTGTGCCTTTGAGGTGGCGGCCCATGATCTGGGTATGGGGACCACCTATCTGGATCCCAAGGGCTCTCAGATTGGCAAAAAGGAGAGCATCGCGGATACGGCTCAGGTGTTAGGCAGAATGTTTGACGGCATTGAGTACCGGGGCTTTGGGCAGGAGATCGTGGAGGAGCTGGCGAGGTATGCCGGCGTACCGGTTTGGAATGGCCTCACCGATGAATATCATCCCACCCAGATGTTGGCCATGCTTTTGACAGTGAAGGAGCATTTGGGACGTCTTAAGGGGGTGAAGCTGGTGTATATGGGGGATGCCCGCTTTAATATGGGGAATTCTCTTATTGTGGTCTGCGCTAAAATGGGCATGGATTTTACGGCCTGCGCACCGAAAAAATATTTTCCGGATCCCAAGCTTGTGAGTTGGTGCCGGGAGGTGGCAAGGGAGAGCGGAGCGACCATCACTCTGACTGAGGATGTGATGGAGGGAACCAAAGGCGCGGATGTGATTTACACGGATGTGTGGGTGTCTATGGGAGAGCCGGACAGCGTGTGGGAGGAGCGCATTCGGGAGCTTTCTCCCTATCAGGTAAATCGCCAGGTCATGGAAAATGCAGGACCCCAGGCCATTTTCACCCATTGTCTCCCGGCCTTCCATGATTTAAATACGAAAATCGGAAAAGAAATGAGTGAGAAATTTGGTATCACAGAGATGGAGGTGACGGATGAGGTCTTTGCATCGCCCCAGTCGGTGGTGTTTGACGAGGCGGAGAACCGTATGCACACGATTAAGGCTGTGATGGCGGCTACACTGGGAGCCGAGGAATAAGAAGGGGCTCACTTTTCGGCCGGGAGGGACGAGGATGAAGGGGACGATTCGGGACCCCCATAAGGGATGGAAGCTGATGACCATGATTTTGGCGGCAGCAGTGCTGGTGCTGAGCCTGACTGCGCTGTTTGTTTCGAAAAGTGTGAGCATTTCCCTCTCTGCGTTATTGCTCGGGGCTTTGATGTGTACAGCCTCCGGGATACTGGCCCTGTCAAAGGAGCGCAAGGTAGTGGGATATTTCTGTGCAGTGCTGGCCGGCGGCTTTTTGGTGTTGTTTATTATGGGAATTATCTGGATGATCTGGTAAATGAGATGGAGTGGACAGGGAGATATGAAGAATCAGGTGCTTAAGCTGCTCCGGCAGGAGGAGGGCTTTGTGTCGGGACAGGAGCTCTGCGAAAGGTTTCAGGTGTCCCGCACGGCAGTGTGGAAAATGATCCATCAGCTGAAGGAAGAGGGCTATGAAATCGAGGCAGTGAAAAATCGGGGATATCATCTGGTCTCTGTGCCGGATTTGGTGACAGAGCCGGAGATTCTGAGCTGCCTGCATACCAGGTTTATGGGACAGAACTGCGTCTACTTTGCAGAGACAGATTCCACCAATACGCAGATCCGCCGGCTGGCGGAGGAGGGGGCGCCGGACGGAACCCTGGCTGTGGCAGATTTTCAGACTGCCGGAAAGGGCCGGAGGGGAAGGGGTTGGACCTCCAGAGCCGGGGAGGATATTTTTATGAGCCTTTTATTGCGTCCCCAGATGAATCCGGCCAATGCCTCCATGCTGACCCTGGTAATGGGCCTGTCTGCGGCCCGGGCCTGCCAGGAAATTCTTTTGGAGAAGGGCTGTCAGGAGCAGATACAGATTAAATGGCCCAATGATCTGGTCTGGCAGGGGAAGAAGCTTTGCGGAATTCTCACGGAGATGAGCGCTGAGGTGGAGGCCATCCAGTATTTGGCAGTGGGGATCGGGATCAATGTGAACGGGCAGAAGTTTCCGCCGGAGATTGCAGAGAAGGCCACCTCTCTTTGCATGGCGTTGGGCCAGCCTCTGCGCCGGGCCCAGGTGATTGCCAGGGTTTTGTATTATTTTGAGCAGGATTATGAGACCTTTTTACAGACAGAGGATTTAAGCGGCCTTGTAAAGGATTATACGGAGCGACTGGTCAACTTAAAACGCCAGGTACAGGTGATGGACCCTAAGGGAGCGTATACAGGGATAGCCCGGGGAATCAATTCCCGGGGAGAGCTTTTGGTGGAGCAGGAGGGAAAAATGCGCCAGGTATATGCAGGTGAGGTGTCCGTGCGGGGCGTATACGGGTATGTGTAGATGAATTGCCGGAGCAGGGGCAAAGGCAAAGGCTCTGGGTCCTGGCCGTGAGGTGTATAGGGGATGTACAGGCGGCATACGGGGATGCACAGGCGAATTGTCGGTTAATGAATGCGGGAGTGAAGGACATGTATGAGGAGCGGGTGGTGCTGTGCGGCGCCAATTCCTATGAGGAAAAATATTATTTTAATGAGGATTTCCGGGCATTGCCGGAGAACATCCAGCAGGAGCTTCACATCATGTGTGTTCTGTTCACCAGTGAGGTGGGGGGAGTTTTGACTCTGGAATTTGAGGAGGACGGAACCCTGTGCTTCCAGGTGCGAAGCGAGGCAGATGACTTTTTCTTTGACGATATTGGAAGTGAGCTGAAAATCCGGCAGCTTCAGAAGGAAAAGGCAGAGTTTCTAAAGGCTCTGGAGCTGTTTTACCGGGTATTTTTTCTGGATGAGGAGATTTCGGAGGGTGAGAGCAGGTGCAGATAGGAAATGTAAAACTGGAGAACCGGCTGGTGCTGGCGCCCATGGCAGGGGTAACCGACCTGCCATTTCGTTTGCTCTGCAGAGAGCAGGGGGCGGGGCTTGTGTGTATGGAGATGGTCAGCGCCAAGGCTCTGTCCTACCATAATAAAAATACAGAGAGGCTTCTGGAGGTGGAGGAGAGGGAGCATCCGGTGTCCCTGCAGCTGTTTGGATCGGATCCGGGTATTATCAGCGACATGGCCCGGGAGATGGAGGATAGACCCTTTGATATTCTGGATTTGAATATGGGCTGTCCCGTGCCCAAGGTGGTGAATAACGGGGAGGGGTCGGCGCTTCTAAAGCAGCCGGCTCTGGTGGAGGAGATTGTAAAGAGAACGGTCCGGGCCATCCGAAAGCCGGTTACGGTGAAGATACGCAGGGGCTTTGACGAGAAGCACATAAATGCAGTGGAGATTGCCCGGATTGTGGAGAGCGCCGGAGCGGCGGCCATTGCCATCCACGGCCGGACCCGGGAGCAGTATTATTCCGGCCGGGCGGACTGGGAAATTATCCGACAGGTGAAGGAGGCGGTTTCCATTCCGGTGATTGGAAACGGGGATGTGGACTCCCCGAGAGCGGCCAAGGCCATGCTGGAGGAGACGGGCTGTGACGGCATTATGATTGGCCGGGCTGCCCGGGGAAATCCCTGGATTTTCCGGCAGACAGAAACGTTTCTGGAAACGGGGCAGATTCCGGAGGGACCTTCCCTTCCGGAGGTCTGTCATATGATGCTGCGTCATGCCCGGATGCAGCTGTCCTATAAGGGGACATACACGGGAATTCGGGAAATGCGCAAGCATATTTCCTGGTATACCAGCGGATATCCCCATTCCTCCCGGCTGCGGGCTAAAATAAATAGTGTGGAGAGTCTGGAGGAGCTGGAGGATTTGCTGGAAAGCTTTCGGACCGGAGACTTTTGAAGTTTTAAGAATTTTTGAAAATTTTTCGGGAATGTAAGCCTTGGATTTTTGTGTGGATTTCCGCTGTAGATTTTTGTGGAAATTGCGCTGTGGATTTTCGTGGAAATTAAGTTGACAAGCAAAATGCATTTATGTATAATATTGTGATTACAAAAGAACCTCGTGTGTACAGACGTGGCCGTCCGCTATAGAATAGGCGAAGGATTTATGGATATTTTGCGTGGCGCATGTGTATGGATATGGGCGATGAGTTGCTTTATTGCTGGCGGAAATATTGGTTCTGTCACAGGAATATTACGTATAAAATCAGCTATAATGATAGAAAGAAACAGGAAGGGTGTAAAGCACAATGAGCGAGAAGAAACTACTTACGTATGAAGGGCTGAAAAAACTGGAGGATGAGCTGCAGGATCTGAAGGTGAACAAGCGAAAGGAGATTGCAGAGAAGATCAAGGAGGCCCGGGAGCAGGGGGACCTATCTGAAAACGCGGAGTATGATGCGGCCAAGGACGAGCAGCGGGATATTGAGCTTCGAATTGAACAGATTGAGAAGATCCTTAAAAACGCAGAGGTTGTGGTGGAAGATGAGGTAGACCTGGACAAGATCAGTGTGGGCTGCAAGGTCAAGGTGCTGGACGTAGAGTTTGACGAGGAGGAGGAGTTTAAGATTGTGGGCTCCTCGGAGGCCAACAGCCTGAACGGAAAGATTTCCAACGAGTCTCCCGTGGGCAAGGCTTTGATTGGCGCTAAGGTGGGGGATACCATTCAGGTGGAAACCCAGGCAGGAATGATTGAGTATAAGGTGCTGGAGATTCAGCGCTCTAATTAGAAGATGAGGGAGACCATTATGGGTGAACAGAAGAAGGTACAGGAACAGGATATCCATCAGCTTTTAAAGGTACGCCGGGAGAAGCTGGCCGAGCTTCAGGAGCAGGGAAAGGATCCGTTTGTTATTACGAAATATGATGTTACCATTCACAGCCAGGAAATTCGGGATGACTTTGAAACCCTGGAGGGCAAGACTGTCCGGGTGGCCGGCCGTATGATGTCCAAGCGGGTTATGGGCAAGGCATCCTTTTGCAATGTGCAGGATTTAAAGGGAAATATTCAGTCCTACGTTGCCCGGGACAGCGTGGGCGAGGAGAGCTATAAGGATTTTAAGAAATTTGATATTGGGGATATTGTGGGCATTGAGGGGGAGGTATTCCGCACCAAGACAGGGGAGATCTCCATCCATGCGGCGAAGGTGACCCTTTTGTCCAAGAGCCTGCAGATTCTGCCGGAAAAGTATCATGGTCTTACCAACACGGATCTTCGCTACCGGCAGCGCTATACGGACCTGATTATGAATGAGGAGGTTAAGGATACCTTTATCAAGCGTTCCCGGATTATCAGCGCTATCCGGCGCTATCTGGACGGGGAGGGCTTTATGGAGGTGGAGACGCCCATGCTGGTTTCCAATGCAGGTGGTGCGGCGGCCCGCCCCTTTGAGACCCATTTTAATGCCCTGGACGAGGATCTGAAGCTTCGAATTTCCCTGGAGCTTTATCTGAAGCGTTTGATTGTGGGCGGCCTGGAGCGGGTTTACGAGATTGGACGAGTATTCCGCAATGAGGGTCTGGACACTCGCCACAATCCGGAGTTTACCCTTATGGAGCTGTACCAGGCTTACACCGATTATCACGGCATGATGGATTTGACGGAAAATCTGTACCGCCATGTGGCCCAGGAGGTTTTGGGAACCACGAAGATTGTATACAATGGGGTGGAGATGGATCTGGGCAAGCCCTTTGCGCGGATTACTATGGTGGAGGCTGTGAAGAAATATGCCGGGGTTGACTTTGATGAGATTAAGACCACGGATGAGGCAAAGGCCATAGCAAAGGAAAAGGGCGTGGAGTTTGAGGAGCGCCACAAGAAGGGGGATATTTTGAGCCTGTTCTTCGAGGAGTTTGCAGAGGAGCATCTGATTCAGCCTACCTTTGTAATGGATCATCCCATTGAGATTTCCCCACTCACCAAGAAAAAGCCGGGGAATCCGGAATATGTGGAGCGGTTTGAGTTCTTTATGAATGGATGGGAGATGGCCAACGCCTACTCGGAGCTGAATGATCCCATTGATCAGAGAGAGCGTTTCAAGGCCCAGGAGGAGCTTCTGGCCCAGGGAGACGAGGAAGCCAATACCACGGATGAGGACTTCCTGAATGCTTTGGAGATTGGCATGCCGCCTACAGGGGGGATTGGATTTGGGATTGACCGGATGTGTATGTTGCTTACGGATTCGGCGGCTATTAGAGATGTGTTGCTTTTCCCGACGATGAAGAGTCTTTCCTGATTTTAGAGCCGGAAAAGCCCGGAAATAAAGGAAAGTTTGTTGTTGTACTGCTGTCGGAATGGCGGTTTTATCTCAAATTTATCTCAATTCAATAGAGTTTCAAAAATCAAAGCCCTTGCTACTAGTGGAAAGTAGAGAGGGCTTTTTTGATGCGCTCAATGCCTTAATTGGGATTGGGTGCTTTTTGATGATTAGTTCCAAATATATCTTTTTTGAGTATTTGCATAAATTTATCGTATTCATATTTAACAGCTAATTTCTTTTTATATTCGTCAAGAAATTTTTCAAAAACATAAGATTCTTGATATCCGAAACTATCTATACTATTCACACATATCTCTAAATATAGCTCCAGTCTGTCAGCCTGTTTTGCAAGCTGTTTTATTTTAGCATAGTTATTTTTGTCTATATTTTTGGCATTTTCGACAATTTCCTCATACTCCTTTATATATTGCTGAAAATTTTTGAATTTTGTTTCTAAAAAATACAAAGTATATTTTTTAAATTCTTTGTATGCTGTTGATGATATAAAAGCGTCTATTATATCCCTGCCATTTTCTCTATTAGACAGAATGTTTATGCTTTGTTCTGAAAGGCCTGTTTTTTTGGAAATATAGTGATTATCAACGCTTCTACAATTAGAATGGCATAGTAAATAATCTGTAGAAACACCATATATTTCAGATAAGCAAAGAAGATTGTCGTACTCAATAGCGGGATAGTAAAAAGTATCATCTTTTGTGTATTTACCAACTTCCCATTCTCTATATGTTTTTGTGGTTACTTTTATTTTCTTTGCAATGTCCTCTTGTGTGTATTCAGCAGAGATGCGTAAATCTTTTAATCTTTCAGCAATTTCTTTTTGTTTCGATAACGGTAATTTATTACTTTTTTTATTGAATACACTCCTTGAATAAGTGGTTTATAGGCAATTAATTACCTGCAACGACTATTTTATAATGGATGCATAGCAAAGTCAAGTTGTTGTTGTGTAACAGAAAGGAGATAATATGGCAAATATTGAAATTTAGATAGCCCTAAAAGAAGCAAGGGTTTATCAATGGGAAATTGCAAAATTCTTAAATATTGGAGAGAGTGTTTTGCCCCGGATGATGCGGCAGGAATTACAGCCGGAGAAAAAAGAAGAGATTTTACATGCAATCGACCAGATAAAAAGAGCGCAAGTAAATCTTAAGAAATAAAACAACATTTTTGCAACATTTTTACAACATTTTTAACAGTTTTTTGATAGTTTTATGAAACTTTTCTGACAGTTTTTAGATACTTTTTGGATATGTTCTTTCTGCTAAAGCTGGTATACCGTGAAAGCATAAAGAAACACAACAACAAACAATAAAAGAAAGGTGATTTTTATGAAGAATAGGTTA
>CANPIM010000084.1 GCA_947574135.1 uncultured Lachnospiraceae bacterium | reverse complement strand
TTTTTCAAAGTGGAATTTAATCTCGCAAAGTGGAATTCACTTTTTCAACTCACCATTTTTTAATAATTTCTTAACTTTTCCCGAAAAGCTTCCCCTGGCTCTCAAAAGCTTCTCCGCCTCATACACTCCAGATCCTCCCTGTCCCACAGCTCTACCCCAATCGACTGGGCCAGCTCCTCTGCCGAGGCCGTAAAATAGCTGCTGGTCAGGACCACCGGCACATCACAGCCGTAGAATTCCGCTCCCGCATAGGCCTCCTGAACCGCTTTATTGGAAATCTTTCCTGTGTAGTGCTTACACTGGATGGCGTAGACCTGCCCGCCTCTCTGGGCCACAATGTCCACCCCCTGATCCATGCTCCCCCGGGTAACCTGTACATGGTGAAACCCGTTCTTTTCTAAGAGACAAGCCGCGTAATCCTCAAATTCCCAGCCGTCCATCTTTCTCAAATCCGCATGCCAAAAGGCCCAGGAACCGGAAATCCCGGACAGAATCCGGGATATGAGCCGTAAAAGAAGCCTGACCAGCCAGAATATCAGCCGCAGCAGACACAGGATGGGCCAGGCAATCAAATAATAAAAAATCCGCAGCATCATTCCTCCAGAATCGCAAAGGCAATGTTGGTGGCATGGTCTGCCACACGCTCCAGCCCGGACACCACATCAGAGAAAATCATGCCCGCCGCTGGCGTACACTGGTTCTGGGTAAGGCGATCCACATGGGACTGCTGTAGCTCCTTCTCTAACCGGTCGATGGAGTCCTCAATGTCCAGAATCTCCTGCACATGCTCCCGGTTATTGTTGGAAAAGGTATCCAGGGCATACTGGAGAATATTGTTCACCGGATCCATGATCCTCCCCAGCTCATGAACAGCCACCTTGCTGAAATTGATGTTTTCCTCAATCCGCTGCTTGGCTGCATCTGCCACATTCTCCGCATGGTCGCCGATGCGCTCAATATCGTTTACCACATGGAAAAGCCCGCCAATGCTCTTGGCATCCTCCACCGGCAGGGTGGTTTGGTTAATCTTTACCAGATATTCGGTGATGGCGTGATTGAGGAAATCAATGTATTCCTCCACACGATAGACCTCTGCAATATCCTCCTCGTCCAGAGTAATCAGCGCGTTCATGGCCCGGTTCAGGTTTGTATAGGCCATCTGCCCCATATGCTCCAGCTCCTTGGTCACCTCCACCACGGCTGTGGCCGGAGAAAACACATTTTTGGCTCCAATATAAAGAAGCTCGAAATCCTTCTCGTTGTCCTTTTCGCTGCCAGGCACCAAAAGATAGGTAAGCTTCACAATAAAGCCCGCAAAGGGGAAAAGCACAATCACCTGGAAAATCTTGAAAATGGTATGGGTGTTGGCCACGGCCCTGCCTATATTTCCTCCGGAAATGGTCAGGAAGAATTCCTCCATCCAGCCGGACAGGAAGGGCAGCAGAACTACCATAAGGATGGTGCCAAACACATTGAAGAGAAAGTGAATCAGAGCCGCCCGCTTGGCATCCTTCTTGCCGCTTAAGCTGGCCAGAAGCGCCGAGGTACAGGCTCCGATATTACAGCCCAGAATCACATAAAAGCAGATGCCAAGCTCCAAAAGTCCCTGCTGAGCCATGAGCAAAAGGATACTCACTGTCACGGAGGAGCTCTGGACAATGGCCGTGATCAGGAACCCCATAAATACCGCCAGAAGGGGATTCTTTAAGGATCCTAAAGCATTTACGATGAGGGGAGACTCCCGCAGGCTGGACATGCTGCCCGACATGGTGGAAAGCCCCATAAAGAGAATGCCAAAGCCCAGCACCACCTCGCCCACCTTCTTGATCATGGGCTTGTCGCAGAACATGACCATAATCACGCCGGCCATCAAAAACAGGGGCGCTACCTCTGACAGGTTAAAGGCTACCAGCTGTGAGGTGATGGTGGTACCAATGTTGGCACCCATGATCACGCCGGCTGCCTGATACAGAGTCATCAGGCCGGAATTTACAAAGCTTACCACCATTACCGTGGTAGCGCTGGAGGATTGTATAATGGCGCAGAACACAATGCCCACCAGAGTTCCCACCAGACGGTTTTTGGTAAAAAATTCCAGAATTCCACGCAGTCTGGCTCCGGCGGCCTTCTCCAGTCCGTCGCTCATAAGCTTCATGCCGTAGAGAAACAGCCCGAGGCCTCCCATCAGTCCCAGAATAATGCTTACATCCATGCTTTTCTCCTTTGCTTCTCCCTCAGCCGGTTTTCCCAAACGCCTCCCGGCCCGTTTATCGCAATCTCACGTACACTATTACTTTAATATAAATTCCCCGCTCTGGCAAGATGCATTTTCCCGAAACCACTGCCGGCCCCAGGCCGCATCCTGCCCAAGCTGCCTTTTCAGCTCCTCCAGAGAGGCAAATTTTCGCTCCGGCCGCTCAAAGGAATGGAAGAATACCGTGATCTCCTTTCCATACAGATCCGCATCCACCTGAAACAGATAGGTCTCCACCCCTCTCACAGGACCGCCCCCTACGGTGGGCTTGGCACCTATATTGGTAATACCATCATACAATTTTCCATCTATGAGAGTACGGGTGGCGTAGACGCCGTTGGGTGGCAGAAGCTTCCTCTCATCCGGCACCAGATTCAGGGTGGGGGTCCCCAGGGTCCGGCCTACAGCCCGGCCGTGAACCACCTCCCCGGTGACGCTGTAGGCATAACCCAAAAGCCGGTTTACCAGCTCCAGATTCCCCTTTTCCAGCTCCTCCCGAATAAAGGTGCTGCTGATGTCACGCCCCCTGTACTGAGCCTTTTCCACCACATCCACCTCGCAGCCCCATTCCCCGGCCACTTCCTTCAGGAGACGGTAATCTCCCCGGCGCTGATATCCAAAGTGAAAATCCGTTCCCACCGCCAGATAGGCGGCCTGAAGGCGATCCTTTAAAATCCGGCGCACAAAATCCTCTGGTTCCATATGGGACAGCTCCGGGACAAAGGGACATTCCAGAAGCACATCCGCCCCCTGGCTCTCCAGCATGCGCCTGCGCTCCTCCCCCAGCATAAGCCCCTGGGTTTTGCCAAAATCAAAGGTAAAAATTACGGAGGTCATTCCCTCCGCCTGCTTTTGGCCAATACGGGAAAGCAAAAGCTGATGTCCCCGGTGTAGGCCGTCAAATTTGCCAAGAGACACGGCGCAGGGCCCCTGAAGCCAAAAATCCACATTTCCCCTTATATATCTCATGTCTGTCCATCTCTCTCCAAAAACATTTTTACCGGCCTGTAGCGCTTTTCCCCGGGCACATACCTGTAAATTCCCACAAAACGCTCCCCGGAATCGTAGACCAGCACCTGTAGATCCTGCTCGCCCTCCTTAAAAGCCACTTTCTTCCGGCCGGCGGCGCCGATGTGCAGGGCTTTTTGCCCCTGTATCCTTTCCGCTGTCTCCGAAAAGTCGCCTTTTTCCTGGGGCTTTCTCCACTCCCGGATATATTCCTCCGGAAAGGGATTGCCGTTATACACAAGCTTATCCCCCGTCTCCCTCAGCACAACCTGCTTTAGAAGGGGAAAGAGCCTGTCTACCGGAATCAACTGCTCTAAAAGCCGCCCCTCCTCCTGCAGGGCCTGAAGCTTAGAAAGCCGCAGGCTGTCCTCCAGAGAAAACAGGCCCACCCGGGTGCGGAGAAGCTTTTCCATGCAGCCCCCACATCCCAGGCTCTCCCCTATATCATGGCAGAGAGTGCGGATATAGGTTCCCTTGGAGCAGGCCACTCTCAGCCACACCCGGGGCAGCTCCATTTTCAGAATCTCCAGCTGGAAAATCCTAACCGGGCGACTTTTTCGCTCCACCACTTTTCCCTCTCTGGCCAGCTCATAGAGCTTTTTCCCGTCCACCTTCAGAGCGGAATACATGGGCGGCACCTGATCATAGGCTCCCAGAAAGGAACCAACCGCCGCCTCCACCTGGGCCTCACTTGCCTTCACGGGACATTCCTTTAACGTTAAACCCGTGGTGTCCTGGGTGTCTGTGGTCCGCCCCAGAAGCAACACCGCCTCATAGGTTTTATCCCAGTCTGTGAGAAGCTCGCACACCTTTGTGGCATTTCCCAGACACAGGGGAAGAACTCCCTCCGCTGCCGGATCGAGAGTTCCTGTATGTCCAATCTTTTTCTGTTTCACCATTCCCCGAAGCTTGCCCACCACATCGTGGGAGGTAAAGCCCGCTTCCTTGTAGATATTCAATACCCCGTTTATCACTTGCTCTCCTGCGCCTTCTCCCATTCCTCCAGATCGTGCTCGATATGTAGGGCCAGGTTGTTGATCACATCATAAAAGCTGCCGTGCATGGTGCAGCCTGCTGCCTTTACATGGCCTCCGCCGCCGAAATAGGCCGCGATCCGGCTCACATCCACCGGGCCGTTGGAGCGCATGCTCACCTTGTACTCGTGGTTATCCGACTCATAGAGGAAAATAGCCACCTCCACTCCTTCCGTCACCCGGAGCTGGTTCACAATCCCCTCCAGGTCCTTGGTGGTAGCGCCATAGAATTCCATATCCTTTTTCATCACCCGGCTCACAATGCATTTCCCCTCCAAAAGAAGGATGCTCTCCAGCACGGCCCGGCCCAGAATCTGATTCTGGACATAGGTTTTTTTATAAAAGGTATCGTCTACAATCCGGGTAAAGTCAATGCCCTTACTCATCAGCCTTCCCGCAATCTGCATGGTTCTCTCCGAGGTGCAGGAATACTGGAACACGCCGGTGTCATGGACAATGCCCAGGTACAGGGCCTCCGCCGTCTCCCTGGAAATTTTTTCCTCCTCAAAAAGCCCATACACCAGCTCGCAGGTGGAGCTGGCCTCCGGCACAATGTGATTCACATCTCCAAAGCCCCGATTGCTGATATGATGGTCCACGCACAGGGTGCGCCGGGCCCTGTCAAAGGCCTGGGCCGCGGCCCCCAGTCGCTCCTTGTCTCCGGCATCCAGACAGATAAACAGATCAAAGTCCTGTCCCTCCGTCTTAGCCGGCTCCAGGATCTCCTCCGCCCCCTTCAGGAAGCCAAAGGAATCCGGTATGGACTCCAGGTACACCTGTACCAAAAGCCGGGGAAACTGTTCTCTTATATAGTTGTAAACCGCCAGACAGGAGCCCACACAGTCCCCGTCCGGCCGTACATGGCCGGCGATGGCAACGGTGCGGACGCCCTCCAGCTCCTCTGTCAAATGAATCATATTTCCTCATCCCCTGTGTTTTCCTGGTTTACAGAATCAATCAATTTTGACATGGCCACGCCGTATTCAATGGACTGATCCAGAATAAAACGAATTTCCGGCGTATTCCGAAGATTGATGGACTTGGCCAGCGCACGGCGGATATAGCCCTCCGCGCTGCGCAGGCCGGCCATGGTGTTTTCCTGCGCCTCCTCGTCGCCCAGGACGCTGATATAGGCCCGGGCGCTCTTCAAATCCGGCGCCACCTCCACGGAAACCACGGAGGTCATGGGATGAATACGGGGATCCTTGATTTCTCCGCGGATGATGTTGGACAACTCCCGCTGCACCTCATTGTTGATCCGGGTATTCTTTATACTGTTTTTTCTCATTTATAATCCTTTCCTGATAAAGGACCTGCCATTTATCGGGGCACCTCCACCATGGTGTAGGCCTCCACAATGTCCAGCTCCTTTAGGTCATTGAACTTCTCAAACACAAGGCCGCATTCATAACCGGCCTTTACTTCCTTTACATCGTCCTTAAACCGCTTTAAGGAAGCCAGTGCGCCGTCGAAGATCTGCTCTCCCTCCCGGGTAATCCGGCAGGAGCAATTTCTCTGGAACACGCCGTCCAGCACATAGGAGCCCGCAATGGTTCCCACACCGGAGGCCTTGAAAAGCTGACGTATCTCCGCGTGGCCCAAAACCTTCTCCTCGAAGATGGGATCCAGCATTCCCTTCATGGCAGCCTCCACGTCGTTGATGGCGTCGTAGATAACCCGGTACTGGCGCAGATCCACCTTCTCCCGCTCCGCAATCTCCTTGGCCGTGGCATCAGGCCGCACATTAAAGCCAATGATAATGGCGTTGGAGGCGGAAGCCAGGTTCACATCGGACTCGTTGATAGCCCCCACGCCTCCGTGGACGATCTTTACCACAACCTCCTCGTTGGACAGCTTCAAAAGGCTCTGCTTCACAGCCTCCACGGACCCCTGCACATCTGCCTTTACAATAATATTCAGCTCCTTCAGATTTCCGGACTGAATCTGGGAATACAGATCGTCCAGGGACATCTTAAGCTTGGTATCCTCCAGCAGCTTCTCCCGGCTCTCCTTGATATAAGTCTCCGCGAAGGCACGGGCCTCCTTCTCTGTGGCAGGAGACACAAAAATCTCTCCGGCCTTAGGCACATCGGACAATCCTAAGATCTCCACGGGCTGAGAGGGACCTGCCTCCTTCACCCGGCGTCCGTTGTCATCCATCATGGCCCGGACCTTTCCGTAGCAGGATCCCACTGCAATGGGATCTCCCACCCGGAGTGTTCCCTTCTGCACCAGAACCGTGGCCACGGAGCCCTTGCCCTTATCCAGCTCCGCCTCAATGACCAGACCCCGGGCGCTGCGGTTGGGATTGGCCTTCAGCTCCAGCATCTCCGCTGTGAGAAGGATCATCTCCAGCAGCTGGTCAATGCCCTCATGGCTCTTGGCTGACACGGGTACGCATACCGTGCTGCCGCCCCACTCCTCGGCAACCAGCTCGTGCTCCATGAGCTCCTGCTTTACCCGGTCCACATTGGCGCTGGGCTTATCTATTTTATTAATGGCTACAATAATCTCAATTCCGGCTGCCTTGGCATGGCTGATAGCCTCCACGGTCTGAGGCATAACGCCGTCGTCGGCTGCCACCACCAGAATGGCAATATCCGTGGAATTGGCTCCCCGCATACGCATGGCCGTGAAGGCCTCATGGCCTGGGGTATCCAGGAAGGTAATCTTCTGGTCGTTGATGGTCACCACGTAGGCGCCGATATGCTGAGTAATGCCTCCGGCCTCCCGGTCGATAACATGGGTATCCCGGATAGCGTCCAGAAGGGAGGTCTTTCCATGGTCTACGTGACCCATTACGCACACTACCGGCGGGCGGGCAATCATTCCCTCTCCGTTCTCCTCCTGGTCCTCCAGCATCTTGGCAATCACATCTTCCTTTTCCTCGGGAACCGGGTCAAAGTTCATCTCCATGGCCAGTTCTCCGGCAGACTCGAAATCTAATTCCGAATTTAAGGTCACCATCTTGCCTGCCAGAAACAGCTTCTTAATCAGCACAGAGGGCTGAATCTTCATCTTCTCCGCCAGATCGTGAATGCTGATCATCTCCGGTATCTCAATAACCTTGGGGGTATTGTCCTCTTTCTTCGGTGCGGGCTGAACCGCCGGTGCCGGCGCTCCCTTGCCTCTGCCCTTTTGTCCGGGCCGGTTGTTCTGATTGGTGCGGTTATTGGATCCGGTCCGACTGGTCTGTCCAGAGCGGCCGCTCCAGTCATCGTTAAACCGGCTCTTTTCCTTCCGGTCATCCCGGGTTTTATTCTCCACCCGGCGATTTTCCGTCTTGCGGTTCTCTACCAGGGGCGCTGCCGGAATATCCATGGAACGGCCGCCGCTCCGGCCGCCTCCCTGGCCTCTCTGGCCCTGTGGCCTTCTGTTATCTCCATCCTTGTCAAAGTCCTTCCGATAGCCGCCTCCCTGGCCGTCACGGTTATAGGGACGGGCTCCCCCCTGACCCTGACCGTCGCGGCTGTAGGGACGGCCGCCTCCCTGGCCGTCACGGTTATAGGGACGGGCTCCGCCCTGGCCCTGGCCGTCACGGCTGTAGGGGCGGCCGCCTCCCTGACCGTCACGATTATAGGGACGGGCTCCTCCCTGGCCCTGACCGTCACGGCTATAGGGGCGCTGACCTCCCTGGCCCTGACCGTCACGGCTGTAGGGACGGCCGCCTCCCTGACTGTCACGATTATAGGGACGGGCTCCTCCCTGACCCTGGCCTTCCCGGCGGGGGCCTCCCTGGCCATCACGCATAGCCGGACGGGCTCCGCCTGCTCCCATGGGACGCGCACCCTGGCCTTCCCGGCTCACCGGACGGGCTCCGCCCTGAGCTGACTGTCCCTCCCGGGCTGCCGGTCTGGCTCCCCCCTGGGAAGCCGGATTTTCCCGGCCTGCAGGTCTTGCCGTCTCCGGAGCTCTCTGGGGCTCCCGGCTCACCGGCTTTACAGCTTCCGGAGCACTCTGGGATTCCCGAACCTCCGGCTTTTGTGCCGCCGGGGCCTCCGGTTTTATGGGCGCAGCCGCCTCTCTGGCTGCAGGTGCAGAAGTCGCCGGGGCGCTCTGGGGCTCCCGGGGCTTTTCCACGGTTTCCGGCTTTCCAGCAGGAGCGGCTGTCTGCCCTGCACGGACAGGCCTTACGGGAACTCCCGGGCGCCCTCCGCCCTGGGGCTGACCAGGCCTGGGTCCCTGATTTCTGGCGCCGCTTGCCTTTCTCTCCGCCCGGGGATCCTTGATGCCGGTCTGGCTGTTGTGCACATTGTACACAGCAATGATCTTTTTCTTTTTAGGCGGCGCTGCCGGGGCAGGGGAACCCGTACCCTCTGCCTTGGGGGCGCCCTCCGGTGCTGCTGCCGGCGCCACAGGCTTTCCCTGTGCCTTGGGTCTGCCGGCCATGGCCTTTTTCACCATATCCACCTGCTCGTCTGTTAATGTGCTCATGTGGCTTTTTACCTCTATTTTTTTCTCCGTAAGATAATTGATAATATCTTTATTGCTCTTCTCTAATTCCTTTGCAAGCTCATGTACTCTCATCGACATACTTACTACCTCCCTCATTCTGTTTGCTGCGCCGTCAGTTGCTTCTCTACCGCCTTTGCAAATCCATCATCCAACAGAGCCAAAGAGGTTCGCTCTTCCTTGCCTGCGGCACGGCCCAGCTCCTCCTTCTCCCCATAGAAATACAAAGGTACTGCGTAGTAAGTACACATATTGCGAAACATTTTTTTTGTATTTTCCGAAGCGGCCTCTGAAACTAGCACCAGAGATGCACGACCGGCCTTTACAGCCTTTTCCGTGGAAAACTCCCCGCTTACCACCCGGCCCGCCTTGGTAGCCAGACCGATTAAGGACAATACCTTATTTGGCTTCAAGCGCATCCATCTCCTTTTCCAGTTTATCGTATACCTCCTCGGGAATGGACATTTTCAGCGAACGCTCCAGTCCCTTTCCCTTGATGGCCCGCTGGAGGCAGTCCCTGGAAAGACACAGATAGGCGCCTCTCCCGTTTTTTCTGCCTGTGGCATCCAGAAGGATTTCATTTTCCGCTGTTTTCAGAACCCGAAGCATTCCCTTCTTGCTCTTCATCTCACCGCAGCCCACGCACTGTCGCATGGGCACTTTTCTCGTTGTACTCAATTTATCACATCCTGCTTCTTATTCTTCTTCCGGAAGCGGCTCTTCATAGTAGTCCTCTGTGGGCTCCTCATACTGGCCGTAATCCTCATATTCTTCATAATTCTCGTACTCGTCATACTCCTCGTAGCCCTCGTACTCCTCGTCCTCGTCAATATCCAGCCAGCCCTCGATCTCTCTGGCCTGGGTCTCGCTCTTGATATCGATCTTGAAGCCGGTGAGACGGGCTGCCAGCCTTGCGTTCTGCCCTTCCTTACCAATGGCCAGGGACAGCTGATAGTCCGGAACCACTACCTTGGCCGTCTTATCCTCCGGATCCGCCAGCACAGCCACCACCTTGGCGGGGCTTAAGGCATTCTCAATGAGGATGGCCGGGTTATCGCTCCAGTTGATAATATCGATCTTCTCTCCACGAAGCTCACTTACAATGGCATTTACCCGGGCTCCGTTCATACCCACACAGGCGCCTACGGGATCCACATCCGGGTCCTTGGACCAGACTGCAATCTTGGTACGGGAACCAGCCTCTCTGGCAATGCATTTTATCTCCACAATGCCATCCTTTACCTCGGTTACCTCGGATTCAAACAGACGCTTTACCAGCTCCGGATGGGTCCTGGACACCAGAATCCGGGGACCCTTGGTGGTATCCTTCACCTCCAGAATATAAAGCTTGATGCGCTCCGTGGGTTTAAAGACCTCTCCCTTCACCATCTCATTTTCGTTGAGAATGGCATCCACCTTGCCCAGATTAATGCTCACATTCCGGCCCAGGTAGCGCTGGACCACGCCAGTGACCACATCCCGCTCCTTGCCGTAATACTGATTAAACAGAACCTTGCGTTCTTCCTCCCGGATCTTCTGTAAAATCACATTTTTGGCATTTTGTGTTGCAATACGCCCAAATTCCTTGGACTTAATCTCCACCTGCACCACATCTCCCAGCTCGTACTTGGAATCCTTAAGCTTGGCATTGGCCAGGCTGATCTCCAAAACCGGGTCCTCCACCTGCTCCACCACGGTTTTCTCCGCATACACGGAAAATTCGCAGGTCTCAGGATTGATATTTACCTTTACGTTATCTGCTTTGCCAAAATGATTCTTACATGCCGTCAGCAGAGAATTTTCGATGGCTTCCAGCAAGGTCTCCTTACTGATATCTTTTTCCCTCTCCAAAATCTCCAGTGCTTCCAGTAACTCCGTATTCATTTTCTCTTATCCTCCTGATATCTATAATTAAAAGTCAAACGCAAGACGAATCAGTGCAAGCTTTGTCCTCTCCAGAGTAAGGCTTTCTCCATCTTCCAGCTCTATGGTCACGGTGTCCTTGTCATAGGCCTCCAGAATTCCCGTAAAGCTCTTCTGGCCGTGAATGGCCTGGTAGGTATGGATCTCGACCTCCTCCCCCAGGCTACGCTGAAAGTCCTTCTCCTTTTTTAAGGGGCGGCCAAGCCCCGGAGAGCTCACCTCCAGGATATAAGATTCCTCCACAAAATCCTCCTGATCCAGTAAATCACTCAGGGCCCGGTTTACCACCTCGCAGTCGTCCACCGTAATGCCTCCCGGCTTATCAATATAGGCCCGCAGATACCAGGTTCCCCCCTCTTTCACATATTCCACATCCACCAGCTCAAAGTGATGCTTTTCCATAATAGGTAAAAGTAGGGCTTCTGTTTTCTGTTCATACTGTTCTCTCTTCGTCATGCTATCACCTCTTCTCCTCAAAAACAAAGAGTGAACTTTCGTTCACTCTTTTCGGCCGCATTATTCAAATCATATATAGTATACCATACTTTTTGGAAAAAGCAAGGATTTTTTGTAGGGGATTTTCAGGGGATTTTCAGGGACTCAATTGCAAAACTAAATTCCACCCCTATATGGAATTCAATCCTGCAAATCTT
>CANPIM010000083.1 GCA_947574135.1 uncultured Lachnospiraceae bacterium | reverse complement strand
CTTTGAGGTGACCTTTATCCGAAAGCCGGACAGTCCTCTGGAGCTTCAGGAGATTCTGGCGGCTCTTCTGGTGGAGCGGCTGGACAGCAAGTATATGTATTCCTTCCGGAGCAGCCATGTGGTGGTGGAGGCAGAGGAGGCGGTTTCCTGGACGCTGGACGGAGAGTTTGGCGGGGAGCACACCAGGGTGGAAATAGAGAACAATCCCCGGGCCGTGGACATTATCATTGCAAAGGAATGGCGGGCAGCTATTTCCCTGGAGGCAGCCCTGGAGGCGGAGCGGCTTTTGGAGAGCTCTGGAGAGCAGGACTTCCGGGAAAAGACAGAAACGGACAGTGGGGAAGAGGGGACAGCATAAAAACAGAACAAAAGGGGTGGGTGCATTTCAGCAGTTTGACTGAAACACCGGCCTCTTTTTTGGTATTTATATACAAATTTTAAAAAACAGGGGAGAAATCTCAGGAGATTTATCGTTATAGCTTGACATATAGAACCAAAGAGGTTATAATATTAGTAAAGGTTCACAAATAGGTATAGATTTCTATATAGGAACAAACAAACGGAGGAGTATTTGTATCTGTTTGTTAAATTGTATAAAATAAATAAAAAACTCGTTGAATTTTGGTTATATTGACAAGGAAACAGGAGATATGGTATAATCAAAAACAGCGAAAGAAAGGGGGAGCTACCAATGGGTTTATTTCATTATGGCGTAGCCTGTTCTCTGAATGACGTGTCTGTCACAGCGCCCATTACTCTGCGGGGAACCATTGAACAGCTGTGCGGGCAGGCCAAGGAGATTGGCTATGAGGGACTGGAGATTCAGCTGGCGGATCCGCTCCAGTATGACTGGCAGCATATTAAAAAGGTGACGGAGGAATATGGACTGGCCATTACGGCCTTTGCCACCGGGCGGGAGATGGGGGAGAACAATCTCTGCCTTATCAGCGACGACGCCTCTGTGCGCCGGGCCACCATTGACCGGCTGAAGGAGCATATTGACTGTGCGTCTGTGGTGAACAGTCCCGTGATCGTTGGGTCCCTGCGGGCTAAGCTTCTGGGACGTCCGGATTCGGATAAGTATGAGCAGTATCACCGGGAGGCTGTGCTGGAGCTGGCGGATTATGCCAAGGAAAAGGGTACCGTGATCCTGATTGAGAATATTTTGAGCTGGATCAGCGATTACCTGAATACCATGGCCCAGGTACAGGATTTTGTCAGCGGTCTTGGGAAGGACAATGTGAAGGTACATCTGGATACCTACAGCATGATGATGGAGGACAACGATATCTGGGGCTCCATCCGGTATTGTGCAAAGGATCTGGAGTATGTGCATTTCTCTGATACGGCCAGGCTTTATCCGGGAGGAGGAAATGTAGACTTCAAAGCATTTATGAAGGCGCTGGCTACGGCCGGATATAAGGGCTGGGTGGTGACGGAGTGCGTTCCGCTGCCCACGGCCTATGACTGTGCAAAGAATGGCTACGAGTATATGAAGGCCATGGAAACTGTGGCATCCATCGAGATGGCTGCAAAGCGTTTTTAGGAGATATCAACAGGGCCTTATTAGAGACTCTGTGATATAAAAAATAACTTTGGAGGTAAGATATGAAAAAGAAAGTACTGTCACTGTTACTGTCTGTGGGCATGGTTGCCGGATTACTGGCAGGCTGCGGCGATCTGGGATCCGGAGAAGCTCCCACCGCTGATGATGTAAAGACGGATGAGCCGGCTGTAAACATTGAGACCACGTCCAAGGATGCGGAGGTTATTATCCGTGTATCCAATGGTAGCGCCGCTACCGCTCCCTTCTGTGTAGCCCAGGATACGGTTTTCAAGCCTGAGATCGAGGAGGCTTCTGATGGAAAGATTGCTGTTGAGATTTACTACAGCAACCAGCTGGGTAACGATACCACCTCTACCGAGGCTCTTCGTTCTGGCGACCTGGAGATGAACAATACATCCACCGCTCCCCTGGTAGGCCTTGTGCCGGAGCTGGCTGTGTTCGATATTCCCTTCCTGTTCTCCAGCTATGAGCAGGCTGACTATGTGATTGACAATGGTCTGGGCGAGTACCTGAGCAACAAGATTGCAGACAAGGGCATCTATGTTATTGCCTGGAATGAGAACGGCTTCCGTAACCTGACCACCGTAGAGGGCAAAGAGGTACATACTCCCGACGATCTGAAGGGACTGAAGATTCGTACCATGGAGAATCAGTATCATATGTCCGCCTGGGAGGCTATGGGTGCAAGCCCCACTCCTATTAACGGTTCCGAGATTTATACCTCCCTGCAGTCCGGCGTGGTAGACGGACAGGAGAATCCTATCCCCAACTTCTACGCACAGCAGATTCACGAGGTGTCTCCCTGCATTACCCTGACGGAGCACATTTACTCCCCCATGCTGCTTTGCTATTCCAAGACTCTGTTTGACAAGCTCACCGAGGATCAGCAGAAGATCGTGAAGGATGCAGGCGCAAACTACACTGTTGCAGAGAGAGAAGAGAACAGACGGCAGAGCGACGAGCTGCAGGCCCAGCTGGATGCCGATGAAAAGTACACGGTTATCGTGCTCTCTGAGGAGGAGAAGCAGCCCTTCAAGGATCTGACCACAGGTCTTTGGGATGAGGTTGGAAAGGCAGCCGGAGATGAGGTTATGACCATGCTGAATGATCTTCTGGCAGAGTCCGCAAAATAAAAATAAGATATCACTGTCAGGACTTTCTATTTTAGAAAAGACGGCAGACCATGAGGCGGGGGCTGGCGCATTAAGGAAAGCGGTTGTACATGCAATGCTTGGTGCGGCGGTCCCCGCTCAAGTATAAAAGAAAAGGAGAGAAGGTTATGAAAATCACAGAGGTAAACACTTACTTTGTGCGTCCCCGCTGGGGGTTTGTGGAGATCGTCACAGACGAAGGCTTCACCGGCTGGGGAGAGGCTGTCCTGGAGGGACACGCAAGAGCTGTTCTGGCCTGCGTGGAGGAATACCGGGATTATCTCATCGGCCAGGATCCGGCCAGAATCGAGGATATCTGGAGCACCATCTACCGGGCCGGCTTCTATCGGGGCGGCGGCGTGCTTATGAGCGCCATCTCCGGCATTGATCAGGCTCTTTGGGATATCAAGGGCAAGGTGTTTGGCGTGCCGGTATACCAGTTAATGGGCGGCGCCTGCCGCAACAGCATGAAGGTGTACTCCTGGATTGGGGGAGACCGTCCCTCCGACGTGGGAGCGGCGGCCAAGGAGCGCCAGGATGCCGGCTTTGCTGCGGTGAAGATGAATGCCACCGAGGAGCTGCAGATGATTGACACCTACGACAAGGTGGATGCTGTGCTGGAGCGGGTGGCAGCGATTCGGGAGGCCTGCGGCAAGTATTTCGGAATCGCCATTGATTTCCACGGACGGGTACATAAGCCCATGGCCAAGGTGCTGGCCAAGAAGCTTGAGGAGTTTGATCCCATGTTTATCGAGGAGCCGGTGCTCTGCGAGAATATGGAGTGCTTTAAGGAGATTGCGGCAGCCTGCAATATTCCCATTGCCACCGGTGAGCGTCTCTTTACCAAGTATGATTTTAAGCGTCTCTTCCAGGCCGGCGGCGTGGATATTATCCAGCCTGACCTGTCCCATGCAGGAGGCCTTACCGAGGTGAAGAAGATTGCGTCCATGGCAGAGGCCTATGACGTGGCCCTGGCTCCCCATTGTCCTCTGGGACCCATCGCCCTTTCCGCTTGTCTGCAGGTGGATGCCACCAGCTACAATGCAGTGATTCAGGAGCAGAGCATGGGAATCCACTACAATGTGGGCAAAACGGTTCTTGACTATGTAAACAATAAGTCTGACTTTGATTTTATAGACGGCTATGTAAAGCTTCCGGTGCTGCCGGGCCTTGGAGTGGATGTGAACAAGGAGCTGGTGCTGGAGGAGAACAAGACTCCTCACAACTGGAAGAATCCTGTATGGCGGCATAGAGACGGCTCTGTAGCCGAGTGGTAAGAGCCGCCTGTCCGGCAGAAGAAGAGTGAGCTGCCGGGAGGGGAAGGGAAACGGAGAAGGTTTGGAGGAACGAGAGTTTGGCAATAGAGGTAAGTCATCTGGTGAAACGTTACGGTGAAAAAACCGCTCTGAACGACGTTTCCTTTCGGATTGAGACAGGAGAGATCGTGGGATTTTTAGGCCCCAACGGGGCGGGAAAATCCACCACCATGAATATCATTGCCGGTCTGCGGCGGCCCACCAGTGGGTCTGTCCAGATCAACGGCATCAATATGGAGGAGGCGCCTTTGGAGGCGAAACGGCAGATGAGCTATCTGCCGGAGATTCCTCCCCTGTATCTGGACATGACTGTGGAGGAGCAGCTGCTCTTTGCCTGTGAACTTCGTGGCATGACCGGAAAGAAGGGCGAGCTTTTGTCCTATCTGGAGGAGCTTTGCCGCCGGACGGATGTGGCCCATGTGAAAAACCGCCTGATCCGCAATCTGTCCAAGGGCTACCGGCAGCGCATTGCCGTGACCCAAATGCTGGTGGGGGAGCCAAAGATTCTCATACTGGATGAGCCCACGGTGGGCCTGGATCCCCGGCAGATTCGGGAATTCCGGGATTTGATCGGGGAGCTGGCCAGGGAGCACACCATTATTCTGTCCTCCCATATTCTGCCGGAGATCTCCTCCGTGTGCCGGCGGGTGCTGGTATTTGAGAGAGGGCGTCTCATTGCGGACGGGGAGACGGCTACCCTGCAGGAAAAGCTAACGGGCAGAAAAAGCCTTCAGCTTACCGTGGCCGGAGAGCCGGAGCGGGTGGAGCTGGCCCTTCGAAGCATTCCGGGGATTTTGTCCTTTACCCGTGTGCCGACAGGGGAGGCGGATGCCGTGTCCTATCAGGTGGATACCTCCCTGGAGGGGGATGTGCGCCGGGAGCTTTTTGGGGTGCTGAGCCGAAATCAGCTGCCTCTGCTTTTGCTAAAGCCCGTGGAATTTTCCCTGGAGCGGCTGTACCTGCAGCTCACGGACGAATGGGCAGAGGAGAGCGGGCAGGCGCCGGGAGAGGAGGCGTCGGAGGTTTGAGAGCTGTTTTTCGAAAGGAGCTTAAGCAATATTTCCGCTCGGTAATAGGATGGCTGTTTCTGGCGATCTTTCTGTTTATCAGCGGCTACTACTTTGTATTGCAAAACCTTATGAACCGCAGCGGAGATATTTCCGTGTATTTCCGGAATGTAATCTCCCTCATGATGTTTCTCATGCCCATGCTCACCATGCGAAGCTTTGCGGAGGAGAAAAGGCAACGGACAGACCAGCTGCTTTTGACCATGCCTATCCGCACCCGGGATGTGGTGCTTGGGAAGTTTTTTGCAAGCATGGCTGTGCTGGGACTGGGGATGGCAGTGACCCTGTGTTTTCCGGTGATTCTGGCCCTCCACGGTTCTCTGGAGTTGTGGGTGACATGTGGGAATTACCTGGCCATGCTGCTGCTTTTGGGCTGTTTTTTGTCCATCGGCATTCTGGTGTCGGCCCTGACGGAGAATCAGATTGTGGCGGCCATTGGCACCTACGTGATTTTGTTTGGCCTGTGGTTTTCCAGCGGGTTTTCCAATACCATTCAGAACCAGAAGCTCTTGGATGCCCTGAGCAGCCTGTCTCTCATGGAGAAATACTATGAGATGGCCCTGGGAGTGTTTAATCCGGCCTCTATTCTTTTGTATGTGACCCTGACAGGGCTATGCCTCTTCTTTACGGGCCTGGTGCTGGAGGGAAGGCTTCGGCAGCTTTGGGCGTACGGCCTTTTGGTGGTTCTGGCCTCTGTGTCTGTGAATACCATGACCACAGAGGCGGTGAATCGGTTTGGCTTAAAGCTTGACATGACAGAGGCAGGACTTTTTCAGCTGTCGGAGCTTACCCGGGAGACGGCGGAGCGCTTGGAGGAGCCTGTGAAGCTGATTTATCTCAATTCCCAGACACGGGCGGATTCCTATATCAGCCAAATGCTGGACCGGTATGCCACCCTTTCCGGTCAGATCTCCGTGGAGTATGTGGATATTACTCAGAATCCCTCCTTTACTGCCGGTTATACGGCCCGGGGGATTTCCCTGGAGGAGGATGGCCTGGTGGTGCAAAGCAGCCGGGGGGAGGAGGTCCTTTCGTGGGAGGACATGTACGAGTTTTCCGGCAACGGGCAGACCGGCTATGCCATTACCGGCTTTGCTGCGGAACGGCGTCTGACCTCGGCCATTCTCAAGGTGACCCGGGATACCGGCCACAGGGCGGTGTTGGTGCAGGGACATTCCGAGCAGCTTTCAGAGGCTTTGGAGGAGCTTCTGCACACAGGAGGCTACGAGACGGAGCGCCTGGTGTTGGATATGGAAGAGCTTACGGATGCCGTGGATACGGTGATCCTTGCAGGTCCCACCAAGGATTATTCCCTGGCAGAGATCGAGAAGCTGGATGCCTTTCTCAACCGGGGCGGGAGCCTTCTGGTGTTCCGGGGAGCCGGGGACGGGGAGCTGCCGGTGCTGGATGCCTACCTGGCTGAGTGGGGGATTACGCCCCGGGATCAGGTGGTGCTGGAGCCCAGTCAGCAGATTGACACGCCCCTGAACCTGGTGCCAAGCTTTGCTTCTCATCTCATAAATGTGTACTTTTCTCAGAACCAGACGTATCTGGAGCTGCCGCAGACGAGGAGTCTTGCACTGGACAGTCCGGGAAACCGGGCCGTCATACCAGTGCTGAATTCTTCGCCGGACGCCTACGGGCGTTTCCTGGGGGAGGGGCTTACAAAGCTTGAGCAGCGGGAAGAGGACCAGGAGGGTCCCTTTGTGCTGGCAGCCACCAGCGAAGCCCTGGTGACGGCAGAGGGAGAGGAGCGCAGGGCTCACGTATTTGTCTGTGGAAGCAGCTCCTTTTACACGGAGGATCTGCTGCGAAGCGCAAACGTGGGGAACTCGGATTTGATATTGCAGGCTTTGGCCTGGTGCAATGAGGAGGAGGCCCAGGTAAATATTCCGGCCAAGAGCATGGGTGCCCAGCAGATAGCTATTACCAGAACATCAGTTTTTATTCTGGCTACAATATTCCTGGGTGTAATACCGGGAGGCCTGCTGTTGTGGGGCATTGGCATCTTTTTTAGGAGGAGGCATTTGTAATGAGGCAGCTAAAAAAGAGAATGCTGGCCCTGGGGCTTCTTACGGTGGTGTGCTTTGCGGCCACGGCGCTTCTTCGATTTTGGCATCCGGAGCGGGTGCAGGAGAAGCAGGAGATTTATATGCTCACCAGCTATCAGGATTACCGCCAGGTGGTGGTGGCCCGGATTGTGCAAAAAGGGCAGGAGCTAACCCTTGGAAATGTAAATGGCGAGACGCTGCTTGTAGGCGGGGAGGAGAAGATCCCGGCCAATCAGCCTGAGATTTTGAAATTCTTCCAGAGCATTTACGCCCTGCCCCTGGAGGAGAGGCTTGTGGAGGCCTTTTCCGGGGATTTGGCGGAGTATGGGCTGGATGAACCCTCGACGGTGGTAACACTGGCCGATATAAATGATGGGGGGGTTTCCTTTTCGCTGGGAAACCAGACGCCCGATCAAAAGCATTACTATTGTTCTGTGGAGGGCTCCGGGGATATTTATCTTATGGACGCGGAGCGGGCCGGGCTTTTTCTTAAGCCTCTGGAGCGGTTCTACGATCTGTCTCTGTACCCGTCGCTGGCGGGGGAGGCGCTTTTGGAGCTGGACCAGGTGGAGCTTTTAACCAATGGAGAGCTTTGCTGGCAGTTGTGCCGGGAGGAGTCCAAAGAGACAGAAGGCGGAGCCTTTGCCCTTACGGAGCCTGCAAGCCTTCGGGTCAGTCAGGAGCATTTGGAGCAGACCCTTCTCTTGGAGCTTCAGGAGCTTCAGGGGAGCTCTCTGGTGGAGACGGAAGCCACGGATCTGTCACTTTACGGACTGGATAACCCTCGATGGGAGCTGGGGCTTCAAATAGCCGGAGTGGATTACAGGGTCCTCTTTGGACATGACAGCCAGGACGGGGTTTACGCCATGACCTCCGGTCAGGGGATGGTGATTTCCGTGAAAAGGGAGAGATTGGGATTTCTGGAGTATGGATATCCGGAGATCTGCGGCAGTCGGATCATGGATTACAACATCCATCAGGTGGCGGCCCTGAGTCTTGAGAGTGCGCAGGCTTCCTTCCGGTGTGAGATTGCCGTGGAGGAGGGAGAGGTTCACGCCCGACTGGGGGACAGGGAGCTTCCGGAGGAAGGATTTCTTGCCCTGTTTGAAAGGCTGAACCTGCTTTCCATGGGAGGAGCCTGTGGGGAGGAGGCAGGAGAGCTGCTTTTCACTCTCCGGTATGAGCTTGCCGGCGGAGGAACCCAGGTCTATGAATTTTATGACCTGGGAGACCGACAGTGTGCCGTGGCGGTAAACGGAAAGGTCCTGTTCTGGTGCTATGCCTCCCAGTTGGAGGAGCTTGGAGCGCAGGCCCTGGAGCTTTTGTCCCAGGTCCAGGGGGTTTCGGAAGCAGAGCAAGAGTAAAAGGGCTGCTGCCTTTTACTGGGAGGAATGAAGGAAGGAGCCTCCGAAAGGCAGGGCCATAAAAAGAGAGAAGGAAGGAGAAGTAACATGACAGCATTGAAAAAAGTCAATGATGCGGCCATGAAGGTATTTACCTGGGTTACCATAGTGTTTGGTTCCTTTATGACCTGCATCGTATTCGTGAACGTAATTACACGTTACGTGTTCCACACCACCATTCCCTGGGCGGAGGAATCTGCACGGTTCCTCTTTATCTGGGTGACATTCCTGGGTGTGGTAATCGCCAATGACAAGAAGGAGCATATGCAGCTGGATTTTGTGGTGAATTTATTCCCTTATAAGCTGCGCAAGGTGATCCTGGGTCTGGTGTATCTGGCCATCGTGGTATTTTTGTCCATTCTGATACACGGAAGCGTGCGCTATACAGTGAATCAGTGGGACTGGAAGTCCTCGGCTCTGCATATCCGTCATGGCCTGGTGTATATGATCGCGCCGATTTCCTTTACCATGCTGGCGCTTCAGTTCTTTGCCCGTGGAATCGGTGAGTTTATGAGCATCGGAAAGGAAGAGGAGGTGTAGGAGATGTTATTGGTATTCGTAATTGGCTTATTTGGTTTGGTATTGCTGGGTGCTCCTATTGCCTTTGCATTGATCGGCACCGCTATCTTTATGAGCCTGGCCCAGGGAGCCGGACTTCCCACCATGAAGCTGGCTCAGAGCTTTGTAATCGGTTGTGACAGCGTTCCTCTGCTGGCCATTCCCTTTTTTATGCTGGCCGGTGAGATTATGAACGAGGGTGGTATTTCCAAGCGTATTGTAAACTGGGCCAATGCTCTTCTGGGGCATTTCCGCGGCGGCTTAGGGTATGTAGGCGTGTTGGCCTCCATGATTTTCGCCGGCGTGTCCGGAAGCGCTGTGGCGGACACCTCTGCCGTAGGAAGTATCCTGCTTCCCATGATGCAGGATACTGGCTATGACAAGGATAAGAGTACGGCTTTTATTGCCTCCGCCGGATGTATCGGACCCATCATTCCTCCCTCCACCCAGATGATTATCTACGGTGTTATGGCAGAGGTATCCGTGTCCTCCCTGTTTATGGGTGGCGTGGTTCCCGGTATTTTGATTGGTCTGGCCCTCATGGTGCTCTGGTCCTTCCATGCAAGAAAGGCAAAATATGCCACCCGTCCCCGTGCATCTCTAAAGGAAGTGGGTGTGGCCACCAAGGAAGCTATTCTGGCTGTATTGCTGCCCTTCTTTATCATCGGATGTATCATCGGCGGTGTGGCCACGGCTACTGAGACCGCTGCTCTGGCTGTATTCTACGCCCTGTTTGTATCTCTTCTGGTTTACAAGGAGATGGATATTAAACATCTGCCCCGTCTGGTGGCAAATGCCTGCCGCAGCACGGCTGTCATGATGATGGTAGTAGGCGCCGCCAACGTGGCTGCATACCTGATTACCACTGCACAGATTCCCCAGCTGCTGGCCAAGGCTATCCTTTCCGTGACCAACAACGCATATGTATTTATGCTTATGGTTAACCTGATGCTGGTGCTGGTAGGCTGCGTCATGGACTCCGGTCCCGCTATTATGATTCTGGTACCCATTCTGCTTCCCATTGCCAAGATGTTTGGTATCGATCCGGTTTACTTTGGCGTGGTTATGGTAGTAAACCTGTGTATCGGTCTGATTACGCCTCCGGTAGGAAACGTGCTCTATGTGGGCGTAAGCTTGGGCCGCGTGAAGCTGGTGGATTTGATCAAGGCAATCTGGCCCAACATTGTGTTAATGTTTGCCGTGCTGTTTGCCATTACCTATCTGCCCAACCTGATTATGTTTGTACCCAGATTGGTAGTAGGCTGATTTATATAGGATAGAAAATAAGGAGGAAAGGACCCATGAGAGGATTAAAGGATAAGATTGCAGTAGTGACTGGCGGAGCAAAGGGCATCGGCAAGGGTGTGGCTCTGCGCCTGGCTCAGGAGGGAACCAACATTGTGGTGGCGGACATCCTGGAGGAGGAGGCGCAGAAAACGGCTGCCGAGCTTACAGAGCTTGGTGTAAAGGCGGAGGCCTTCAAGGTAAACCTCTGCGAGGAGAGTGAGATTCTGGCCCTGATGGAGCATGTACATAAGACCTATGGCCGCATTGATATTCTGGTGTGCGTGGCAGGCGTACAGATTCGGGACTGGGCTACGGACTTTGACACAGCCAAGTTTGATTTCCTGATGAACGTAAACCTGCGGGCTTATTATCTCTGCTCCCGGACAGCTGCCCGTTACATGAAGGAGCAGGGCAAGGGAAGCATTGTGTGTATTTCCTCCGGCAATTCCGAGCGGTTTACCACCAAGCGCTCTCCCTACAACATTTCCAAGGCAGCCGTGAACGGACTGGTGGCTACTCTGGGCGTGGAGTGGGGAAGATTCGGTATCCGCATCAACGCCGTGGCTCCCGGCTATGTGGAGACGGACCTGATGATGTCTGGCGTGAAGGAGGGCATTATCGATCTGGACAATATTATGAAGGTAATTCCCATGAAACGCCTCTTAAGCACCGAGGAGATCGGAAACGGCGTGGCCTTCCTGGCCTCCGACGAGGCCAGCGGCGTGACGGGTCAGACCCTATTTGTGGACGGCGGCTGGAGCAAGAGCGGCCTGCCGGAAGAGAAGGACATGGACTAAGTCAGGGAAGAAGCATGTGACAGAAACCATACCCTCTCTTGGCCAGAGGCCATGGGCGCCTTTGGCCGGAGGGGGCAGAAAGGGAAGAGGATTTGGTTATGAAAGCATTGATTTATGAGGGACCTAAGGTACTGACCGTTCAGGAACGCCCGGAGCCGTCTCCGGCCGCCGGACAGGTAAAGCTTAAGATCCGCGCCTGCGGAATCTGCGGCAGTGACACGGCCGGATATCTGGGAAAAACCGGAAGAAGAAATCCGGGCCTGGTAATGGGCCATGAGTTTGCCGGAGAGATCGTGGAGCTGGGACCGGGCTGCACGCTTGGCTACCAGGTAGGAGATAAGGTATCCGTACAGCCCAAGGAATTCTGCGGCGACTGCCCGGACTGTGCCCTTGGATATACCAATGTGTGCGGCGTGGGCAAGCCTCTTATGGGCTGCATTGACGTGGACGGCGCGTTTGAGGAGTATCTCTGCGTCAATGAGAAGCTTCTCTACAAAATGCCCGAGAATA